>JBKKAR010000064.1:0-31950 GCA_046714355.1 Gaiellaceae bacterium
TCGGCCTCCAGCCAGGGGAGGTGCTCGCGCCAGGAGATGAGGTTGTGCAGCTGCTCGATGTCCACCCGGCCGTACCAGCCGAGCTGCTCCTCGAACTGCGCCCGGCCCTGCTCGACCGTCGGCGCCCAGATCTTCGTCGCGATGGTCGCCCGCTCCCGCCGACCTTCGAGGGCACCAGCGAGAGAGCGTTCGGCGTGGCCGTACATCGGCGAGGAATCGAAGAGACTCGTCCCCGAGCCGAGCGCAGCGCCGACGACGTCGCGGGCGAGCTCGTCGTCGCCGCCAAAGGTGTTCGAGGTACCGAGCCCGACGACAGGACCGAGTTTGCGCTCCTCCATCAGTCGCGTTGTTCGCGTGCGACCTTGCCGGCCGCAAAGGCGCACATGAAGAAGCAGGGATCCTCCTCGAGCCCGCGGCCCATGTGCGAGAGCGGCAGGCGCGCGCACTCCTCGCGCCAGCCATCGACATCGACCTCGTCGCGCGGAGCCAGCCAGTCCGGAGCTTCGAGGCCGCGAGGCCACGCGATCGTCACGTCCGTCATGCAGAGACCGAGGATCGCCCGCACGTGGTGGGAGACACCCCGGTGCCGTTCGCGGCGGTCAGCCTCGGAGAATCGAACGGAGAGGACCGGCTTGCCGCCGAGCGCGGCGGCGGTGTTCGCGGCCGCCGCGGCCGCAAGACCGCCGTGGCCGAGCAGCGAGCCGGTCCCGACGATCCCGGGCCCGATCGAGCAGACGACGGCGTCGAAACCCTGGCCGGCGCACCAGGCGAAGGCCGATGCCGGCGTGACGGCCTGCGCGTCTCCGTCCACGCACGGTGACGCGGCAACCGCGATCTGGAGCAATCCACCCTCCTTGAGCGCGCGGACCGTGTCCGATAGCGAGACGGGCAGCGCGCCGCCGCCTACTTGCACGTACGCGACTCGAAGCCGCCGACCGAGACCCGCGCACACCGGCGCAACCTGGCTGTGGAGGGAGCAACAGACAACCGGCATTCCGTCGAGGGTCTCGGCGAGCGGCCCGCCTTCCTCGACGTGGCGCGCGGCCGACTGCAGGGGCGTGTACGGGAGGGTCATCACGTGCGCTCCGGGCTCCGCTTCGCCGCCGAGCCCGCGCGTGAGGTTCGCGTAGAGGACGTCGAAGCCACCAGATCCCAGCTCGAGCTCGCGTGCCTGGACGTTGACGATGACTTCGTCGCCGACCTCCACGGAGCCCGTGAGCCGGGGGTAGGCGACGGTCGGCGTGCCGTCGACCTCCAGCCGGATTAGTCCGTCGTGCGTCTCGGCGATCCGGGAGACCGTGCCCCGGCGGAGGCTAAGCCCCATCGCGTGCCACGGCGACGAGCGCGAGCGTGACGTCGACCATTCGCTCGAGATCGGCGACCGCGATGTGCTCGTCGGGTGTATGGATCTCCATCATCCCGTTCGCCAGGTTCACGCAGGCCTTCCCGCGCTCGTTGAAGACGTTCGCGTCGGCGCCGCCGCCTGTCAGCCCCAGGCGCGGCTGAACCCCGGCGCGCTCGAGCGCCGCACAGGCCAGGGTCACCGGAAGGTCGCCGCGGGCGAAGCGGTAGCCGCGATAGCTCTCTTCGACCGTCGTCTCGGCCTCGCACTGTTCGAGCGCAGCGGCGAACGTGATCGTCTCGAGCATCTCGCGGATGACGTCGGAGAGCTTCGACTCGTCGTGCGCCCGCACGTCGATCGAGAACGAACACCGATCCGGGACGATGTTCCTGGCCGTGCCGCCGTTGATGAGACCCACGCTGGCCGTGGTCTCGTCGTCGAGCCGGCCCAGCCGGAGGTCGGCGATCGCGCGCGCCGCGGCGGCGATCGCGGAGCGTCCCTCCTCAGGCGCCATCCCGGCGTGGGCAGCTCGGCCGCGGATCAAGACGTCGACGTGGCTGGCGTACGGCGCGCCGAGGACGACGTCTCCGATCGGCGCGCCCTGGTCGTAGACGAACCCCGTTCGGGCCTCCAGGCGGGAGGCATCGAACGCCTTGGCGCCCTGGAGCCCCACCTCCTCCATGGGCGTGAACAGCAACTCGATTCCCGCGTGCGGCAGTTGCTCCCCGACGATTCGCCTCGCCGCCTCGAGCATCGCCGCGACGGCGGCCTTGTTGTCGGCACCGAGGATCGTCCCCCCGGCGTTCCGGACGACGCCGTTCTCGACGACCGGCTCCAGAGCTCCCGTAGGCGGAACCGTGTCGAGGTGGGCGCAGAGGAAGATCGGCTCGCCGCCGTTCTGGGACGTCGCGGGCAGCCGACAGAGCAGGTTGCCGGCATTCGAGCCGATCCGGGTCCCGGCGTCATCTTCTGAGACCTCCAGGCCGAGTTCTTCGAGGTATCCGCGGACGCGGTCCGCGACGGCGCGCTCCTCTCCCGGCGGGCTCGGGATCGCGGCCAGCTCGGTGAAGAGCGCGAGGACGTCCGGCGCCCGACTCGGCGACATGGCCGCAATCGTACGGGCGACGGACGTTCCTCACGTCCGGGGACGGGAACTCACTACGGCGCCAACTCGACCTCCGCTCCGCGGCCCTGAGCCGGCGGGCGGCTCTCACCGACCGAGAAGAGCACGTAGCCGATCAGCTGGAGCGCGAACACGGTCACGAGCAGCACGAGGACGATCCTGGCGACGCGCGTGGCAGGGGAGCCGGCCTCAGTCATATGCGACCGTCGCATAGCCACCGTTCGGGTAGTAGCGGACGCGCAGCATCATCGAGTCGTGGAACGAGACGAAGTAGAGCGGCGAGTGGCAGGCGACGCCCGCCCAGGTCTGCACCTCGACGAACGAGAATCCGGCGCCGCCGGCCATCTTCGTGAGATACGGGCCGCTGGTGTTCCAGCAGATGGAGTCGTGGCTCGTGCGGACGGAGCTCGAGCGGTAGGTGATCGTGCCGCCCGATCCGCACCAGACCGTGTACAGGTACAGGCGGCGGGCGTACGGCCAGGTGCCCTTCGAGCGGAGCAGCTCCTTCCCCCAGCAGATGCCGCCTCCGCCGCCCTCGGCCTGCATCCGGCCGGGGCGCTGCTTCCCGCCGGAGGTCGTCTCCTCCACGCTCGAGCCCGTGGAAAAGAGTGAAGCCGCCGCCTCGAACGAGAGGTCCGGAGGCGGTGGTTCGGCGGCCGCGGGCGCCGCGGCCGCCAGGGCCGCGACGAGCGCGGCCAACGTTGAGATGAGGCGTGTCGTGTACATGCGACGAACGTACGTACGACCGTCGAACGCATGGGATACGCCTTCGAACCGAAAGTGTGAAACCGGCTAGGCAGGAACCCGAGCAGCCGGCTCGGCCACGCCGTCCCTGGCCCGAGAGCGCTCGAGCGCAGCGCCGACGAAGTCGCGGAAGAGCGGTGCCGGCCGTGTCGGCCGCGACTTGAACTCCGGGTGAAACTGGCTCGCCACGAACCACGGGTGGTCGGGGATCTCGATGATCTCGACCAGCCGTCCCTCCTGGTAGGTGCCGGAGATCACCAACCCCTCCTGCTCGAGCGCCGCCCGGAAGTGGTTGTTGACCTCGTAGCGGTGCCGATGCCGCTCGTGGACGACGGGCTCGCCGTAGGTCTCGCGAGCGCGTGTCCCGTCCGCGAGCTCAACAGCCTGGGCGCCGAGCCGCATCGTCCCGCCGAGATCCTCGACCTCCTTTTGCTCGGGCAAGAGGTCGATGACCGGATAGGGCGTCTCGGGATCCATCTCGGTCGAGTTGGCCCCGTCGAGCCCGACCATGTGCCGCGCGAACTCCGAGATCGCGACGTGCATGCCGAGGCAGACGCCGAGATAGGGAATCTTGCGCTCCCGCGCGACACGGCAGGCCATGATCTTCCCCTCCCACCCGCGCGAGCCGAACCCCCCGGGAACGAGCACGCCGTCGATCTGATCGAGCTCCCTCTCAAGCTCTTCGAGCGAGGCGCCCTCCGCGTCGACCCAACGCACACGCACGGTTGCGCCGTGGTGGATGCCGGCGTGCTTGAGCGCCTCGTGCACCGAGAGGTAGGCGTCGTGGAGCTGCACGTACTTGCCGACGAGCGCGATCTCGACCGTCTCGTCGAGGCCCTTGATGCGCCCCGCGAGCTCGAGCCACTCGCCCAGATCCGCCTCCACCTGCGGAAGGCCGAGCTTCTCGGCGACGAGCGTGTCGAGTCCCTCTTCCTGCAGCGCCGAGGGGACGAGGTACACGTCCGGGACGTCAAGGTTCACCACGACGGCACGCGGATCGATGTCGGCGAACAGCGCGATCTTCTCGCGAAGGTCCCTGTTCAGCGGCTCCGTCGAGCGGCAGACCACGACGTCGGGATGGATGCCGATGCGTCGGAGCTCGTTGACGGAATGCTGCGTCGGTTTCGTCTTCAGCTCCCCGGCCGAGTCGACGAACGGGACGTAGGTGACGTGGACGTACATGACGTTCTCGGGGCCCGCCTCCCGGCGGAACTGCCGGATCGCCTCGAGGAACGGCAGCGACTCGATGTCGCCGACCGTCCCGCCGACCTCGCTGATGACGACGTCGGTGTCGGTCGCCTCGGCGACACGGCGGATCCGATCCTTGATCTCGTTCGTGATGTGCGGGATCACCTGGACCGTCGAGCCCAGGTACTCGCCCTTCCGCTCTTTTCGGAGCACCGAGTACCAGATCGAGCCCGACGTGTGGTTCGCGTTCCGCGAGAGGTTCTCGTCGATGAAGCGCTCGTAGTGGCCGATGTCCAGGTCGGTCTCGGCGCCATCCTCGGTGACGAACACCTCGCCGTGCTGGAACGGGCTCATCGTCCCGGGATCGACGTTCAGGTATGGGTCGAACTTCTGCACCTGCACCTTCAGGCCACGCGCCTTCAGGAGCCGGCCGAGCGAGGCGGCGGTGATGCCCTTCCCGAGCGACGAGACGACGCCTCCCGTGATGAAGACGTACTTCGGCGGGCGCTCTTTCACGGCTGCCGTCCCAGCGCGTCGATCTGCGAGAGGAGCGGCGTGCGCTCGATCAACTCACCGAGGGAGCGTCGTTCTCCGAGGAGTGTGAGCCCGGCCAGCGCTCCGATTGCCAGCCAACGACCCCGTTCCGTGAGACAGCTCACGGAACTCAACCCTAGCATCGCGCCCAGCGCGTTCGATCCGGCGTCCCCGAGCATCGTCCTCTCGCGAAGATCGTAGGGAAGGAGGAGGACGGCGACCCCGACCGGAGCGCGCAGCAGGACACCGCCGGCGAGGTAGGCCTTCAAGGCTCGCCCGGGACGCGTGTCGAGCTGGTTGAGGAAGTTGGCGGCCAGGCCGACGAGCAGGGCGCCGGAGACCTTGCGCGTCGCGAGCAGGCCGACGAGCGGAATCCCGACGAGCTTTAGGACGCCGGTCGTGCTCCCTGCCCGAAGGTGCGCCCGGAAGCCGCGCTCCGGTCCGCTCCACAGATCGTCCGCCAGGCCGAGCGCCGCGACGAGCGTCACGGCCGTGTCGCGGCGGGCCCCGAGGGCGGCGCCGACGAACGGGAGGCGGAGACCGCGGTGGTTCGTCCCCTGCGGCCCGCAGGCGAGCAGGGCGTCCAGCAACTGGCGCCCCCGGTGGAGGAAGCCGACGGCGTCCCGGCCGGTGGCGCGGTGGCGCAGCGGAAGCTCGAGCTCGGCGATCACGAGCCCGGCGCGGGCCGCGTCCGCGGAGGCACCCACCTCGCAGCCGAAGCCGCCGGCGAGCGGGAAGCAGGCGGCTCGGGCTTCCTCCGAGAACGCCCGTTGTCCCGAAAGCGGCTCCACCGGAACGAATCCCGACCGGGCGCGGATCAGCGCGCGGGCGGCGCGCTTCGCCATCCCGAACCCTCCGCCCTGCCGCTCGGCGAAGACAGCGATCGCGAGGTCGACGCCGCCCTCGAGGAGCGGCCGCAGGTCTCCCTCGAGGTCGGCGTCGCAGACGAGCAGCGGCCCCGGAGGCGCGGCCCGCTCGGCGAGCGTCAGCGCCTGGCCCTTCCCGCGGGCGGGCAGGCGCAGTACACGAGCGCCCGCGCGCTCGGCCACCTCGGCGGTCCGGTCGCGCGACCCGTCGTCGGCGACGATCACCTCGGCGCCCGGAAACTGCTGCTGCAACCGCTCGACCGTCGCGCCGATCCGCTCCCCCTCGTCGCGGGCCGCGACGAGGATCGCGACAGGCTTAGAGCTCATTCCGGGATGTGGCTCAGCTCCCATGCTGGAATGAGCTCTTAACCACCCGGAAGCGGGGCCAGCGGCAGGGGCTCGATCGGCGTCGGCAGCGTTCCGTCCTCGGCCGTCCGCTTCAAGCCGTAGTGGCCTTCGGGGCCGCCCTCGAGGAGCACGGCGAGGGCCAGCTTTCCGATCGGCGTGTCCACCGAGTCCACGCTCGAGATCCCGTTGGCCTTGTAAACCGCGATCCTGGACAACCGTTCGTCGGTGCGCTCGATCCCGACGACCGGCACTCCGCTGCGTGCGAGCCCGGCATAGATTCCGTCGAGGAAGAGCCTGGTCGGCGCGTCGGTCGCCACGCCGGTGTGCGAGACGACGACGGCGTCCGCCTCCACCGAGAGGGTGCCGCGATTCTCCTGCACGAGCACCGGAGTCAGCGCCTCCCAGAACGGCGTCTCGCCGCCCTCGACCAGCTCCTCGCCAAGGCGACGTCCCACCTCGTCCATCGCCAGTCCCGGGAACTGCGGCTCCAGGGCGTTCGCGACTTCCTGCGGGTTCACCGGAAGCTCGAGCGCCTCCAGCTCGACGAGACCGGGCGCCGACGAGTCCTCGAGCGTCTGCTCGACGGCCCGAAGAGCGTCCTGGTCGGACTGGCCGACGAAGAGGAGGGCCACGCGCTTTCCGCGGAGCCGTCCGTTGATGACGGTGAGATACGTCGCGTTCATGTAGTTGTCTGCCGCCTCCCGCTGCCGCTCGAGCAGGTCCGCCTGCGCGACCAGGTCGTCGTTGCTCCGCTTCAGGTCGTCGATCTGCCTCTGGAGGACGCGCCGTTCGCTGTCCTCGACGTCGGTGCGCGCGGCGAGGCCCGCACCGACGAGGATGCCGATGATCAGGGCCAGGAAGACGGCCGCCAGCGAGGCGACGTGGTAGCGGAGGTCGAACACGCCGCAGGAAATCTAATTACGCGGTGCCAGACTTGAAGTCTGGCACCGCCAACTTAAACGCCCAGCAAATCGCGCAGGCGCAGTCCGAGCAGCTCGAAGACCGAGCGGAGCTGCGGCGAGACCGCGACGGCCACGACGAGCGCCCCGAGCCCTGCGGCCGCGAAGAGCACGAGCGGCCAGAGCCCGACCTGCCGGCTCACGAGCCGCGACACGCCCTTGGCGTCGACCAGGATGTCCCCGACACGGAGCCTGGTCAGGAACGTCGACGACATCCCGGAGCGGTTCCGCTCCAGGAACTCCAGGAGGTTGTGGTGCGCCCCGACGGCGACGATCAGCTCGGCGCCCTTCTCGTAGGGCAGTAGCAGCGCGACGTCCTCGCTCGTCGCCGGCGCCGGAACGACGTGGTGTTCTAGCCCGAGTGCCCGAACGCGCTCGGCGCC
Organism: Gaiellaceae bacterium; assembly: GCA_046714355.1. Taxonomy (GTDB): domain Bacteria; phylum Actinomycetota; class Thermoleophilia; order Gaiellales; family Gaiellaceae; genus JACDAN01. Next base: position 7,488 of record JBKKAR010000064.1, read on the forward strand.
GGGAGCCGTGCCGCTCTCGTAGGCGTGGATGAGGATCTCCGCGCCGGACCGAAGCGCCTCGTCGGAGACGGAATCCATGTCCCCGACGATCACGTCCGGCTTGTACCCGGCCTCGAGCAGCGCGTCGGCGCCGCCGTCGACGGCGACCAGCACCGGCCGGAAGTCCCGGATGTAGGGACGGACGATCCGCAGGTCTCGCTTGTGTCCGGGCCCGCGCACGACGACGAGGGCGTGCCGATCACGGAAGCGCGTCTGGAGCGCCGGGAACCCGATGCCCTCCGAGAGCAGGCGCCCTTCCTCGCGCAGGTAGCGCATCGTGTTCTCGGCGAAGGTCTCGAGCGCTTCGGTGACCCGGCCTCGTTGTTCGCGGAGCGCGTCCGCGAGCTCGTCCGCCCGCAGCTCTCGCCCCTCGACGACCCGGGTCCCGTTGCGGAAGAGGCTCGCGCCGCGCACGGTCAGAAGCTCGCCGTCGCCAACCTGCTCGAACAGGTCCGCGCCGACCGCGTCGATGAGACGGACACCGCCGCGGACGAGCAGCAGCGGGCCCGGGTTCGGGTAGCGGCCTGTCTGGGAGTCGGAGACGTTGACGACGACCCGGACGCCCGACTCGATCAGCTCCTCGGCCGACACCCGGTCGAGGTCCGCATGGTCGATGATCGCGATGTCGTCGGGCGACAGCCGGCGGACCAGATGCTTAGTCCGCCGGTCGAGTCTCGCGTGCCCTTTGTACTCGACGAAGCTCATCGGACGGTCGAGAGAAACTCTCGACCGCCGAGCATACGTTCTAGTTCCTCGCGCCGATCCGATTCGGCCAGCTGCTCGATGCGCGTGTGGGTCGGGTCGCCCGGCACCTTCTCGACCCGGAGGTGCCGGTCGGCCACGCTGGCGATCTGCGGGAGGTGGGTGATCGTGACCACCTGGGAGCGCTCGCCGAGCCGCCTGAGCGTCTGGGCGACGGCGTGCGCGGTCTGTCCGCCGATCCCCGCGTCGATCTCGTCGAAGACGAGCGTCATCTTCCCGCCCGCCGCCGCTGCAAGGGCCAGCGCGATGCGGCTCAGCTCGCCGCCCGAGGCGGTCTCGGCAACCGGCGCGAACGGGAGACCCGGGTTGGGCCGGATCAGGAAGGTGACGGCGTCTTTGCCGGTGATTCCAGACCCGCCAGGGTGTTCGTGCAGCTCGACGTGGAACTCTCCGTCGCCGAGGCCGATCCCGCGGAGCTCCGACGCGACAGCGTCCGCGAAGCGCGGAATCGCGGCGGTTCGCGCGTCGTGTAGCTCGACAGCCAGCTCGTCGACCCGGCACTCCGCTTCGGCGAGCGCCGCCGCCGCCTCCGCGGCGGGGTCGGAGCCGGCCTCGCGCGCCTCGAGCTCCGTCCGGGCGAGCGCTGCTCGCTCCAGCAGCTCCTCATAGGACGCGCATGCGAACCGACGCTTCGCGTCGGAGATCCGTTCGAGCTCTCCCTCGATCTGCTCGAGCCGGCCGGGCTCGGCCTCGAGCGAGTCGAGAAACGAGCGCAGCTCGGCAGCGGCATCGCGCAGCCGCACCTCGACGTCGCGCAACTCGGCCGCTGCGCGCTGGAGCTCCGGCGCCAGTCGCTCGAGGGGAGCGATCGCACGCTCGGCCCTGGCGACGAAGAGCGCGGCGCCGTCGCCGTCGTCCGGCGAGAGCTCCTCCGCCGCGGCCCCGGCGCCCTCCGCCAGCTCCGTGAGATGGCGCAGCCGCTCGCGCTCGGCGAGCAGCGAGGATTCGGTTTCCGGCTCGAAACCCTGGGTGGCCTCGACGAGGGCCTGAAGCTCCGCGAGCCGCGCCTCGGCCGCTGCGGCATTCTGCGCAATGTCGTCGTGGCGCCGCCGGGCGGCCGCCAGCTCACGCCAGGCGGTTCGCATCGCCGCCCGCCGCCGCAGCTGCTCCTCGCCGGCGAACGAGTCCAGCACCTCGAGCTGGTAGGCGGGACGCGCGAGCCGGCGCTGCTCGAACTGGCCCGACATGCCGACGAGGAGCTCCGTCGCAGCCGCCAGGTCCTCACGGGCCGTCGCCCTCCCCCAGGCGTACGCGCGTGTCCGGCCGTCGGGAAAGATCCGCCGGGCGAGCACGAGCCCCGCCTCGCCCTCCGGCCGGAGCTCGCCGAGCGTCTCGAGCCCCTCCTCCTCGAAGAATCCGTCCGGGACGTCGAACTCAGCCTCGACGTACGCCTCCTTGCCCGCCGGCCCGATCGCCTTCGCATCGCCCTTCGCCCCCAGCAGGAGCCCGACGGCCTGGGCCAGGATCGTCTTGCCGGCGCCGGTCTCGCCGGTGATCGCGTTCAGGCCCTCGGCGAACTCGAGGTCGGCCTCCCGGATCAGGACGAGGTTCTCGATGCGGAGTCGGCGGAGCACCCGGGCGATGGTACGTCGGCGGTCGGCGGGTAACCAGACGACCCAGAGGGACGTGTACGACCCGGTCGAGTGGCACCTTACGGAAGCGGTGTCGAGCTACGACGCGAACGTATCGCGGTAGCGCCGGAAGAAGGTCATCTCCGGCAAGGTCGCGAGCAGGCTGACGGCGTCGGCCAGCCGGACCCGGACCGAGTCGCCTCTGGCGATTGCCCCGACCTGGTGGCCGTCCGCGAGGAGGGCGACCTCGACGTTGCCGCTCAGGTTCGTCACCTCGAGGTCCCGGCTGCGCGGGACGACCATCGGCCGTGCGTGGAGCGAGTGCGGCGCGACGAAGGTGACCGCCATCGCCTCGAGGCCCCAGACGAGAACCGGGCCGCCGTTCGAGAGGTTGTAGGCGGTCGAGCCGGACGGCGTCGAGCAGATGAGACCGTCGCACGGAACCGTCCCGAGATCCTCGCCGGCGATCGCCCAGCGGAGCTCGACCATCCGCCCGAGCGAACCGCTGTGCGCGACGACGTCGTTGACCGCCGGATGCCGCTCGCCGCCGATCTCGACCTCGAGCGTCGGCAACTCGACGACGTCGAAATCTCCGGAGAGCGCGCGACCGAGCCCGTCCTCCAGGTCGTCCTTCCCCACCGAGGCGAGGAACCCGACCCGGCCATAGTTGACGCCGATCACGGGGACACCTGCGCCGAGGAAGCGCTTGAGCGTCCGCAGCATCGTCCCGTCACCACCGAGGACGACGGCGAGGTCGGGCGAGTCCTCGACGAGCTCGATCCCCCGCGCCTTCGCGAGCCGTTCCACGCGCTCGACCGCGTCGGCGACGTCGGCCCGCCCGTGCGCGACGACGGCGATCCGGCTAACCGACGGCATCCCGAATCCAGTCGTCGAGCTCGTCGGACAGCCGCGCCTCCGGCCGGTGGACGAGGTGGAGGAAGAACTCGCGGTTCCCCTTCGGACCCGGCAGGCCCGAGTCCGTGACGCCAACCGCCTCGGCCTCCCAGAGCAGCGCCTCCTCCGCGACCTCCCGAATGACACGGCGATGCACGCCTGCGTCGCGAACCACTCCGTTCTTCACGTCGGCCCGCCCCGCTTCGAACTGTGGTTTCACGAGGACGAGGGAGGCCCAGCCGGGCTGTGCGAGCCGCAGGATGGGCTTGAGCACCTGCCTGGCGCTAATGAAAGAGACGTCGCAGGTGACAAGGTCGGGCGGGAATGGCAGCTCCCTGACATGACGCGCGTTCACGCTCTCCATCACGGTCACCCGTGGATCCTCGCGCAAGCGTTCGTGGAGCTGCGCCCGCCCGACGTCGAGAGCGATCACCCGTCCGGCGCCACCCTGGAGCAGGACGTCGGTGAACCCACCTGTCGAAGAGCCCACGTCGATGCAGTCCTTGCCGGACGGGTCCACGCCCAGCACGTCGAGGGCGTGCGCGAGCTTCTCTCCGCCGCGCGAGACGAACCGGGGCGGCTGGAGCACCTCGAGCGCCGCCGTCTCGTCCACCTGCTGGCCGGCCTTGTCGAAGCCGGGTACCCGTCCGGCCATCACGAGCGCCTGTGCCTGTGTCCGGGACTCTGCCAGGCCCCGCTCCACGAGCAGCAAGTCGAGCCGCTTCCTCACGGCCGCCGGGCGCTGAGCTCGTCGACCAGCGCTGCGAGGACGGATGTGTCGGCGTCGAGCTCGTCGAGCCTCCCTCGGGCGCGGGCCTCGGTCTCCGTAGTCAACTCGAGGGTCGCGTCCCGCCCGTGCTCCCGCACGAGTCCATCAGCGTCGAGGAGGTCGTCCACGAGCTGGAAGAGGAACCCGTAGTCCGCGCCGAAGGCCCGCCACGGCGTCTGATCGTCAGCGGCGACGCCGGCCAGCCAGAGCCCGCAGCCGACCGAGGCCTCGAACAGCCGTCCCGTCTTCAGCCGGCTGAGCTCGAGGCCGTCCCGCGGCCCGCCGTTCACGTCGAGGTACTGACCGCCGATCATTCCCGACGTCGCAAGCGCGACTTCACGCGCGACGTGCGGGTCCGGGTAGCGAAGGGCGAGCGCGAACGCCTCGTTGAGGAGGGCGTCCCCGCCGAGGATCGCCTCCGCCTCGCCAAACCGGACATGAACTGTCGGGCGTCCCCTCCGTTCGTCGTCGTCGTCGAGCGCAGGCAGGTCGTCGTGGACGAGCGAGAACGAATGGACGAGCTCCAGCGCTGCAGCGGCCGCGAGCGCCCGGTCGGGGTCGCCGCCGGCCGCCTCGGCAGTGGCGAGGCAGAGCACCGGCCGGATCCGCTTCCCGCCACCGTCGAGCGCGTAGCGCAGGACCTCTTCGAGCCCCCCGAGGTCGGAGGAGAGCTCGAGCCCGCCGAGATACTCCTCAAAGGCGGCCCGCAGCTCGTCAGGGCTGCGCATCCGTCTCCCGCTTCGCCTTGGCGATGTCAACCTCGACCTCCTTGGCGATCTCGGAGAGCTCGCTGAGGATCTCGATCGCCTGATCCGGGTCAGTGGCGGCCTCCAGCCGGCTGCGCGCCTCCTCGAGGCGTTCCAGCAGCAGCTCGGCCTTGCTCAGGTTCTGCTCGGCGTCGCTCATGCAGCCTCCTCTCGGGCAATCTTGCCGAGGATCCCGTTGACGAGTTTGCCCGCCTCGTCGGAGGCGTAGCGCTTCGCGAGCCTGACGGCCTCGTCGATCGCCACCTCGGCGGGAACCTCGCGCCGCTCCAACTCGTGGATGGCGATCCTGAGGACGTTCCGCTCGAGCGCCCCCAGGCGGTCGGCGGGCCATCCCTGGGTCGCGTCGTCGATGCGCCCGTCGAGCGCCTCGGCCCGCTCGGCGACGTCGCGCGCCAAGTCCCACGCGTAGTCGTCGACCTGGCCTTCGTACGTGGAGCCAAGCTCCTTTCCAGTTACGTCCCACTGGAAAAGCATGAACAGGGCGGCCCGGCGGCCGGCGCGGCGGCCGAGCGTCACTGCGCTTCCGATCCCAGTAACACGGTGTCACTTGCCTTGTCCGGCGGATGCTCCTCGAGGTAGCTCGTCGAGTACTCGCCCCGCGCGAAGCCCTCGCTGCGGATCACCTCGGCGGCTACGCCGATCGTGGTCGGGATGCCGGTGACCTCGAACTCGCCGAGCGCCCGCAGGCAGCGGGAGAGCGCGAGCTCGCGGTCCGGTGCCCAGGCGACGACCTTGGCGAGCAGCGAGTCGTAGTGCGGTGGGATGACGGAGCCGTCCTCGACGAACGTGTCGACCCGGACACCCGGCCCCAGCGGCGGACGGAAGCGCTCCAGCCGGCCCGGCATCGGCATGAAGTCCCTCGCGGGATCCTCGGCGTTCACCCGCACCTCGATCGCATGCCCGCGCCGGCCCGCGCGACCGGTGTAAGGCAGCGCCTCGCCGGCCGCGACCCGCAGCTGTTCGTGGACGAGGTCGATGCCGGTGACCAGCTCGGTGACCGGATGCTCGACCTGGAGTCGAGCGTTCAGCTCGATGAAGTAGAACGAGCCGTCGGGTCCGAGGAGGAACTCGAACGTGCCGGCGTTCGTGTACCCGATGGCCCGAACCGCGCGCTCGGCCGTCGCCTCCATCTTCTCGCGTTGGCCGGGCGTGAGTGCCGGCGACGGTGACTCCTCGATCAGCTTCTGATGACGCCGCTGGATCGAGCACTCGCGCTCGCCGAGGGTGAGGACGCCGCCGTGCGAGTCACCGAGCACCTGAATCTCGACGTGTCTGGCCGGGACGATCGCTTTCTCGAGGTAGAGCCGTCCGTCACCGAACGCCGCCTCGGCCTCGGCGAGCGCGGTCGCGAACGAGGACTCGATCTCGTCCGCCGTGGAGACCAGTCGCATGCCTTTCCCGCCGCCGCCGGCCGCCGCTTTCACGAGCACGGGGTAGCCGAGCTCGCTCGCGAAGTGCGCGACCTGGTCGGCGGACACCGCCTCGGTGCCGGGCACCAGCGGAACCCCCGCGGCGCGCATCTCCTCCCGGGCGGAGGTCTTGTCGGCCATGCGTGCCATGACCTCGGGGCTCGGGCCGACGAAGACGAGCTCGTTGTCGGCGCAGGCTTCGGCGAAGGCCGGGTTCTCGGCGAGAAAGCCCCACCCCGGATGGACGGCTTCGCAGCCTGTCGTCGTCGCAGCCGCGATGATCGACGGGATGCGGAGGTAGCTCTGGGACGCCGGCGGCGGGCCGATGCAGATCGCGCGGTCCGCCAGTCGTACGTGCATCGAGCCTTCGTCGGCGGTCGAATAGACGGTGACCGCTTCGATCCCGAGCTCGTGGAGCGCGCGGATTACGCGCACCGCGACCTCGCCCCGGTTCGCTACGAGGACTCGGTTAAAAAGCATCGAGCGGCCGCCCGAGCGCGGGCTCGATCTCGAACAGCAGCTGCCCGAACTCGACCGGCTGCCCGTTCTCGACGTGGATCCGGTGGACGACTCCGTCGACGTCGGTCTTGATCTCGTTCATCAGCTTCATCGCCTCGAGGATGCAGAGTGTCTGACCGGCGGCGACCGGCGCCCCCTCCTCGACGAACGCCGGCGCGCCCGGCGAGGGCGCCCGGTAGAAGGTCCCGACCATCGGAGCCTCGACGCGGACATTGCCGTCCGTCGACGGATCGGCCGACGGCAGAGCGGCGTCCTGCTCGGTCGGAGCGAAGGGAGCGGGCGAACCCGGCACGCTTGCTCCGGCCGCCGCCTCCTCCTCCCGGCGGCGCACCGAAACGCGCATGCCGGCCTCTTCGATCGCGATCTCCGCGACGCCGCTCTCCTGGACGATCCGGACGATTTCCCGGATCCGCTCCGCCCGGCCCTGGTCGATGCTGCCGCCGACGAGGCGCTCCTCCCCGCTCGCCCGCCCCCGGATCGTCGCCAGCAGCGGCTCGGCCTCCTCGCCGAAGAGTGCGAGCAGAAGCAGCTCCTCCTCGCTCGTGGCCAGCCCGTCGGCGTCGACCCGGATGTCGTCGAGGTCGACGGGAGGCGGAGTGGGCTGCGCGCCGTCGGAGCTCAGCTCGATCGCGCGGCTGGCGTCCGGATCGAGGTCGCCCGGCGGCGTGCCGAAGTCGCCCTCGAAGAGCCCGCGGAGCTCGTCCACGACGAGCTGATACCGGCTCGCCGAGAGCACGTGGATCAGCGCCTGCGATCCAAGGATTTGCCCGATCGGCGCCGCCAGGGGCGGCCAGCCGGCCTCGGCGCGGATGCGTTGGAGCTCGTCGAGCACCTCGTCGAGCCGGTCGCCGGCGGCCTGGGTCCGCAGGTGCGAGTCCAGTGCCGCGACAAGGCCGGCCGGAAGCTCGTGCTGGGCCGCGCGGACCGCGACGCGCGGGGCGAGCGGAGTCACTGGCTCGTCACCGATGTGCTGGTCGATGAGGGCGGACGCCCGCCAGAGCACTTCCGAGTCGACCCCGGTCCCGAGGCCGAGGCCTTCGAGCGCCCCGGCCAGGCCCTCACCGGCAACACGGTGGATGACGAGGGCGACGGCGTACACGGCGCAGGCGATCCGGTCGGCGCCGGCGCGCGCCGCCTCTAAGGCGGCGGCGAGCGCGTTCCCGGCCGAGCCCTGGCAGTAGATCCCGAGCGGAAGCCCGCTCGCCTCGGCCAGGGCGGAGACGAGCTCGCCGGCCCGGTGGGGCTCCAGGGATCCGGACGGGTCGTGGAGGAGAATTCGCGCCGCTCCGAGGTCCGGCAGCTTCTTCGCCTGCTCGACGAGAGCGTCGGTCTCACCAGTCGGGCCGGGGCTGTAGATCAGGCCGGCGTCGAACTCGCCGCCGGCCGCGGTGATCGCCTCGCCGGCCTCGCGCAGATTCGAGACGTCGTTCAGCGGGTCGTGGAGCCGGAAGACCTCGATGCCGTTCTCGGCGGCGGTATGGACGAAGCGGCGCACGAAGTCACCGCCGACAGGTCTCGAGCCGACCAGGAAGCGTCCCCGGAGCGCCATTCCCAGCGGCGTCTTCGTCCGGGACTGGATCGCCCGGATCCGCTCCCACGGGCTCTCGACGCCGCGGCGAACTGCGCTGTCGAAGACGCCGCCGCCGGAGACCTCGAGCGAGGCGAACCCGGCGCTGTCCAAGAGCTCTGCCAGATCCAGGATGGCCGCTGTCGGAAGCCGCCCCGCGAGCGGTTCCTGGCTGACGAGGCGAACAGTCGTGTCGATGAGCGCGGGCATCCGCGGGACCCTAACGAGACGCTCGTTCCGCGGCAGGAAGCTGAGCGAAGGCGTAGAGGACGAGATAGAGGACGGAGAGAAGCGCCGTCAGCGCCAGGGTCATCCCGAAGCTGCGCGGATGCCCGAGCGGATCGGAGACGCGAGCCCAGATGTCCGAGAGGAGCGGGCTCGGATTCGTGATCAGCGCCCAGCTGTTCCAGCGAAGCGAGCGGCCGAGATAGATCCCGAACGACGTCGCCACGATGCTCGCACCGACGAAACCCCAGCTCCAGGCGCCGCCCGCCGCACGCCTCACCACCGCCTGCATGAGGTAGAGCGAGAGGAAGCCCAGCAGCGCACCCGTCCAGGCGAAGGCGCTGAAGAGGACGAGATCGAACCAGAGTGGCGCGTCGTTCCGTGAGCCGAGGTGGATCAAGTCGGTCAGGAGATACGGCGCGTTCGGCAGGAAAAGAAGCCACAGGGCGCCGACCAGCACGAGCTTTGCGACGCGGATGCCTCGGCGCTGCATGTCGTACACGGCGACCGCCGCCAAGAGCGGGATCCAGGCAAGGAAGAGATTCCAGCCGAGGAACCGGTAGGCGCCGGGGTCGGAGTACACCCAGCGCGCCACGAGCAGGCCGACGCAGAGCCCGGATGCAAGCACGAGCGCAGCGAGCGCACGCGCGCGGCGATCACTCATCGAGGGCATGGCGCGAAGTGTAGAAGTGGCCCGCGCCGCTCTAGAGCTCAGGCGCGGCTGATGTAGCGCCGCTCCCGGGTGTCGACCTTGATCCGGTCGCCCTGGTTCACGAAGAGCGGCACCTGGACGATCGCGCCCGTCTCCAGCTTCGCCGGCTTCGTCACGTTCGAGACAGTGTCCCCGCGTATGCCCGGCTCCGTCTCCGCCACTGTCAACTCGACCGACGCCGGGAGCTGCACGCCGGACGGCCGACCGTCCACGGTCATGAGCTGCACCATGGCCGACGGCTGGAGGAAATCGAGAGCGTCGGCGACGGAGTCGCGCGACAGGCTGATCTGCTCGAAGGTCTGCTCGTCCATGAACACGACCTCCTCGCCCGAGTCGTAGAGGTACTGCGCGTTCTTCGTCTCCGTGATGACCCGGGGGAACTTCTCGCCGGCGCGGAACGTCTTGTCCACGACAGAGCCGCTGTCGAGGTTCTTCAGCTTCGTCCGGACGAAGGCGCCGCCCTTGCCGGGCTTGACGTGCTGGAACTCGACGATGCGCCACGCCGAGCCTTCGAGCTCGATGTGCATCCCGTTCTTGAACTGGTTCGTGTTGACGACGTCGGCCACGGCGCGAGCCTAGCGAACGGCGATCAGATCCTTGGGGAACCGGGTCAGCACCTCGCAGCCATCCTCGGTGACGACGACGAGATCCTCGATGCGGACTCCGGCGACGCCGCTCAGGTAGATGCCCGGCTCGACGGTGACGACGTTGCCTGTGACGAGCAGGTCCGTCGACTCGGGTCGGAGGTTCGGCGCCTCGTGGACGAGGAGCCCGATGCCGTGTCCGAGCCCGTGTCCGAAGTTCTCGCCGTACCCGGCATCTGCGATCACCGCCCTGGCCGCGGCGTCGGCGTCGCGGCCGGTCGCTCCCGGCCGGACGGCATCGAGGCCGGCCTGCTGCGACTGCCGCGTGACCTCGTAGATCTCCTGCAGGGATTCGGAGACCTCTCCGACGGCGAAGGTGCGCGTGCAGTCGGAGCAGTAGCCGTCGACCTTCGCTCCGGCGTCGACGAGGACGAGATCGCCTTTTTGGACGATGCGGTCGCCCGGAACCGCGTGCGGGCTCGCCGCCGTCGGTCCGGCCGCGATGTCGATCGCGAACGCCGGCTCGTCGGCCCCGTGCTCGTGGAAGAGCTCGGTCATCCGCCAGACGAGCTCCTTCTCCGTTCGGCCGCTGAACTGCTCCCCGGCCAGCGCCTCGTAGGTGCGGTTCGTAACCTCGGTCGCCCGGCGGATCGCGTCGAGCTCACCGGGCTCCTTGACGGCCCGAAGCGACTCGACGAGGCCGCGCCGCGGCGCCAGATCCGCGCCGCTGGCTTGAAGCAACTCGTGGTTCGCGTAGGTCACCGCGTCGGCCTCGAAGCCAATTCGCTCCGGCAAGCGCCCCTCGAGATCGCTGTAGATGTGCCGCTTGGTCTCCTCGACCTCCACCCCCTCGAGCTCGCGGGCTCGCTCGGCGTAGCGGAAGTCCGTGAAGAGCCGAACGCGGTCCGGCTCGACGAGCACGGCTGCGTTGGAGCTCTCGAAGCCGGTCAGGTAGAGGACGTTGACCGGCGCGGAGACGAGCAGCGGCTCCTCCAGCAGCTCGCGCAGGCGTTTTATCCGCGCGTCAGGAATTCCAGAGCCTCCTTGTAGCCGTCCGGGCCCTTGCCGATCACGCGGTAGGCCGAGACTTCGGCGATCACCGAATGGCGCCGCCACTCCTCCCGGTTCTCGATGTCCGAGAGGTGCACCTCCACGACCGGCCCGCGGGCGAGCTCGAGCGCGTCGCGGATCGCGTAGCTGTAGTGCGACCAGGCGCCCGCATTGACGATCAGTCCGCCGGCGGACTCGCCCAGCTCCTGGCACCAGTCGACGTACTCGCCCTCGCTGTTCGTCTGGCGGCAGACGACTTCGCAGCCGAGCTCCGTCCCCCACGCGCGGATCTTCTCCTCGAGCTCGTGCAGCGAGAGCCCGCCGTAGACGGCTGTGTCCCGCCGCGCGAGCAGATTGAGGTTCACGCCGTTGAGCACAGCGACTAGCACGGGAGAAACCTAGGCAATGAGCTCGTCGAGCGCCGCTCGCACCTCGTCCTCCGGCCGCTCGACCCCCCACACCGGCCGGCCCGGCGCTTCGAGCAGGACGAGCCGGACTCGGCCCTCGCGGACCTTCTTGTCGCGCTGGAGCGCCGTCCAGGCGTCCTCGCGGTTGACCGGCACGGGCCGCGGGTCGAGCACGGTCTCGACCACCTCGGTCGAGAGGCCGGACAGGCGGAGCGCGGCAAGCAGGCCGAGGGCCACCGCGTCGCCGTGGCGCACCGTGTAGAGCGAGGCAGCCTCGAGCGCGTGGGCGAACGTGTGGCCGAGGTTCAGGATCGCTCTGCGGTCCCGCTCGTACGGGTCGGCCAGGCAAACCTCGGCCTTGTAGGCGGCGCAGGCGCGGACCATCTGTTCCTCCGGCAGGTTCCACAGCTCCTGGCCCGCGAGCAGCCCGGTCTTGACCACTTCGGCCATGGCCGCCCGCCGCTCCTCCTCCGGCAGAGTCGAGAGCAACCCCGGGTCGATCAGGACCGTCTCCGGGTAGTGGAAGGCGCCGGCGAGGTTCTTGCCCTCGCGGAGATCCACGGCGGTCTTGCCGCCGATCGCGGCGTCGACCTGGCCGACGAGCGTCGTCGGGACCGCGGTCCACGGAACGCCGCGCATGTAGGTCGCCGCGACGAAGCCGGCGAGGTCGGTGGTCGTCCCCCCGCCGTAGCCGACGATCGTGCCGTCGCGGGAGATGCCGAGCTCGCTCCAGAGCTTCTGCGCCTCGTCGAGCGTCTTCTCCCGGACGATGTGCGTCTCGTCCAGTTCCAGCGGGTGCAGCTCGAGGACTCTCGGATCGGCGATCAGGGCCCCGCCTTCGGGCCGCACGCCCGGCTCGATCCGGATCCCGAGCGCCGCGAGAACGACGTCCTCGACCTCTCGCGCTCGAATGTCGGCCGCCTCCTGGTAGAGCCCGTGGCGCTGCTCGTACAGGGCGCGGAACTGCTCCTGGTTCTGGGCGAGCGGCCGGTCGGAGTGCTGTACGCGCTGCCACGCCTCCTCTACGTCGACCTCGACGAGGACGGTCAGGGTGCTCTCGCGGAGCGCGTCACGGATCTCCTGCGTCTCGATGGCGCCGCCTCCGAGCGCGATCACTGCCGGCGGCCTCGACCGGAGCGTCGTCACCGTCTGGTTCGCCTCGACGGCGCGGAAGCCCGACTCGCCCTCCCGCCGGAAAAGATCCGAGATCGACCGTTTGGTCGTCTGTTCGATCTCCTGGTCGAGGTCGAAGAACGGTCTGCCGATGCGGTCGGCGAGCTGCATGCCGAGCGTCGTCTTTCCGGCGCCCATGAACCCGATCAGGGCTATGTGCTTGTCTAGCGCGGTTGCCACGGGATGCGCTGGAGGTAGGCGCGGTAGGCGGCAAGAAAGTCTGCGATGGCGTCGCCGCCGAACTTCTCACGGGCGGCGCGGGCCAGCTCGAAGGCGACGGACGCCTCGGCGACGACGGAGAGGGCTTCCACGGCCGCGACGTCGCTCCGCTCGACGAGCGCCTCGCCCGGCTCGCCCGTCTGGAGATCGACGGAGCGCAGAGGCCGCATCAGCGTCGGCAGCGGCTTCATCGCCGCGCGGACGACGATCTCCTCGCCGTTCGAGACGCCGCCCTCGATTCCGCCGGCCCGGTTGGTCTCGCGCACGAGGCCCGGGAGGATCTCGTCGTGCGCCTGCGAGCCACGCAGGCCTGCGAGCCCGAACCCCTCGCCGATCTCCACGCCCTTCACCGCCTGGATCCCCAGCAACGCCGCGGCGAGCCGGCCGTCGAGGCGATCCTCCTTCGTTGCATAGGAGCCGAGACCGGGCGGAACGCCGCCGGCCCTGACCTCCACGACCCCGCCGACGGTGTCGCGGTCGGCACGGGCACCGTCGACGTCGCCCATCTCCAGGACCGAACCGGCCACCTCGACGCCGATCTCGCGCAGGAGCGCCTTCGCGACAGCCCCGGCCGCGACGGTTATCGCCGTCTGCCTCGCACTCGCCCGCTCGAGCGTGTCGCGAACATCGTCGTGCCCGAACTTCAACGTTCCCGCGAGGTCGGCGTGGCCGGGCCGCGGAAGCGTCACGGGCTTCGTCCCCTTCCCCTCGGGCTCGCCTTCCGGCGGCCACGGGCTCATGCCCCAGCGCCAGTTCTCGTGATCGCGGTTGTGGACGAGGAGTGCGAGCGGCGTCCCGAGCGTCCGGCCGTGGCGAAGGCCCGCGAGCACCTCGACCCGGTCCTGCTCGATCTTTTGCCGGGGACTGCGGCCGTAGCCCTGCTGGCGCCGGGCGAGGTCGGCGTCGATCGCCTCTCGGTCGAGCACAAGACCGGCGGGAAGGCCCGTCAGGATGCCGACGAGCGCCGGCCCGTGGGACTCACCCGCTGTGGAGAGGCGAAGCACCGGTCAAGCCTACGGCGCGGCGCATGACTTCGACCGGCGCCGGCACGCCGGTCCAGAGCTCGAAGGAGGCGGCGCCCTGGGCGACGAGGACCTCGCGGCCGTCCAGCACACGAGCCCCCGAGGCACGGGCGGCGTCGGCCGTAGCCGAGTCCGGATACGGGAGGTCGACGAGCGTCTGCCCCGGGCGGAGCACCACGACCACGTCGTTTTTCACGGGCGTGGCGTGGACGACGAGGTCCGCGTCCGAGACATCCGGCGGCCACACACCACGCCGCGAGAACACGGGCGCGCCCGGGAGAGCCGCCTGGAACGCTTTCGCGGCGCCACCGTCTCCGACGATGACCGGCCGCTCGAACTCGAGCCCCTCCAGGATCGCCGCATCGGTGCTGTACGCGCGCGGCGAGCCGCCCTCGAAGACCAGGGTGTTCACCGACTCCAGTTCAGTCGCGACCAGCCGGGCCACGTCCAGCTTGTACGGCGCAGTGACGTTGGCGCCGCGGAATCCGAGCGCCTCGAGGCCGTGGATCGCGGCCTCCAGCCCCTCCGGCTCCACCTCGCAGGCCACGTATGTCCAGTCGAGGCCCCGCGCCGCGAACGCCGCGTTCTGCATCCGGGGCGACAGCGACTCGCCGACGGGCCGGCCGATCAGTGCAACGAGGGAGTTAGTAGCCGTTGGCGTTCAGGTAGTTGGTGAACTCGCGCTCGCTCGCCGTGAAGAAGTGGTGGATCTTGTCGGGCTTGCGCACGAAGAAGATGTAGTCGACCTTCGCCGGGTGCGCCGCCGCCTGCATCGAGGCGAGGCCCGGGTTCGCGATCGGCGTCGGCGGCAGCCCCGTGTGGACGCGCGTGTTGTACGGCGTCGGGTCGGCGAGGTGCGACTCTCGCAGCGACTCGGTCGGTGGCACGTCGAGCCCGTACCGGATCGTCGCGTCGATCCCGAGCGTCATCCCGGCCTTGAGCCGGTTGTAGATCACGGCGGCGACGAGCGGCCGCTCCTCGGGCGCGACAACCTCCTTCTCGATCATCGAGGCGATGACGAGCACGTCGTAGGGCGTCAGGTTCCTCGAGCGGGCCAACCGAAGGTTGACCGCGCCCCAGTTCTTCTTAAACGCGGCCAGCTGATGGTTGAGGAGCTGCCGTGTCGTCGTCTTGGCCGTGAACTCGTAGGTGGCCGGAAAGAGGAAGCCCTCGAGGTGCGGCGGCTTCCCCTCGGTCAGGAACTCGCGGGGGACCCTTGACGCGCCGTCCGTGAGCGCCAGGTACCGCTCGGACGAGAGCCGCGGCGTGACCTTCCGCTTCTCCTTCGCGATCTCGTTCACCTCGCCGATCCGCTCGCCCATCTGCGCGCGGGTGAATCCCTCCGGGAAGATGATCTTCAGCGGCTTCGGCAGCGCGGCGACCGGCTTGGGCTCGACCGCGGGCTTGTCCTCCCCGCCGCCGAGGATCGCCCATGCCGACCCGACGATGAGCGCAAGGACCCCGAGCACGAAGGCGAACGCGATCAGACGGCGAGCGAGGATGCGGCCGTGCGAGGTCCTCGTCCGGTGGCGGCGCGGCGGACGCGGCGGGCGGCTCAGGGTTGTCGGTTCCTCGACCATTCCAGGTAGCTCGTGAGCAGGTGCGCGGCCGCTCGGGCGTCATCGTCGCCGCCAGGGCCGGCCAGCCGCGTCGTGAACCGCTCGTCGAACGTTTCGACCGGGACATCTAGTGCCCTGGACAGGGACTCGACGAAACGCTCGGTCTCCAGCGCTTGCTCGCCGCGCTCGCCGCGAAGCGTCAGCGGAAGGCCGACGACGACGCGATCAGGCCCCTCGGCCCGGACGAGCTCGGCCAGGCGCTCGAGGCCGTCCGCCGTAGCCGCTCGCTCCACGGTGCCGAGCGGCCGGGCGAGCATTCCGGTGGGGTCGGAGACGGCGACGCCGGTGCGGGCCGATCCATAGTCGAGCGCGAGCACCTTCACACCGTGGACGCGATCTCGTTCTTCGCCACCTCGTAGGCCTCGTCGAGGCCGCCCGGGTCCTTGCCGCCCGCTTCGGCGAGATTCGCTCGGCCACCGCCGCCGCCTCCGATCTTCTCGGCTGCCTTGCGCGCCACTTGCACGGCGTCGAGGCCCTTGTCGACGAGCGACTGAGCGAGGTTGACGACGAGATACGCGCGCCCGTCGTCGACGGATCCGAGCAGCACGGCATCCGCCTTCTTCGACTGCCGGATCTGGTCGGACAGATCCTTCAGCGCCGAGCCCTTCAACGACTGCACCTGGGCGACCACGATCCCGTTCGACTCGTCCCTGATCACGACCTCCGACTCGGCCGCGGCCTTCGGTCCCTTGGCGAGCTCCTTTCGGGTGCGCTCGAGCTCGGCCCGCGCCTCGTCCAGCTCCTCCGACCTCGCGCGCAGGTAGGCCCAGGCTTCCCCCGCGGTGATCGCCTCGATGCGCCGGGCACCCGAGCCGACCGACGATTCCGAGAGGATCACGAACGGGCCGATCTCGGCCGTCGAGCGGACGTGCGTCCCGCCGCAGAGCTCCCGCGAGTAGCCGTCGATCTCCACCACTCGCACCTCGTCGCCGTACTTCTCGCCGAAGAGCATCATCGCTCCAAGGTTCCGCGCCTCCGCGATCGGCGTCACGAACGTGCGCACCGGGAGGTTCTGGAAGACCCTCTCGTTAACCGCGCGCTCGATCCGCTCCCGCTCCTCGGACGAGAGCGCCTTGTCGTGCTTGAAGTCGAAGCGGAGCTTGTCCGGCCGCACGGCAGACCCGGCCTGGACGACGTGGTCTCCCAGCTCGTCGCGGAGCGCCCTGTGCAGCAGATGCGTCGCGGTGTGGTTCGCCATCGTCGGGAACCGCGCGGACCGCGGGACGGACGCGCGCACCCGGTCGCCCTCTGCGAAGCCCTCGCCGCGAAACGTCAGCACCTGGTCGTCGCCGACCCGCGTCGCGCGGACCAGCTCGGCCCGGGCTCCCGTCTCATCGTGCTCGATAGAGCCGATGTCGGAAACCTGGCCCCCGCCCTCGGGATAGAAAGGCGAGCGCTCGAGCTTGGCCTGGAACATCCCGTCGTCGAGCGGCTCGTAGGCGACGATCGCCGTCAGGACGTCGGTCGTCTCGAAGCCGACGAACTCGGTCGGCGGGCCGCCGGTGACGCGAATGTCGATCTCGAAGGCGGCGGCCGAGCGGGAGCGCTCCCGCTGCTCCGCCATGAGCCGCGTGAACTCCTCCTCGTCGATCGCAAGGCCTCGATCGCGCGCCAGCTCGCGGGTCAGCTCGAGCGGGAAGCCGTAGGTGTCGTGAAGCCGGAACGCGTCGTCCCCGGAGATCGAGTCGCCCGCGGCGATCTCCTCGAAGAGGCCCATCCCGCGCTCGAGCGTCTGCGAGAAGCGCTCCTCCTCGCCCTTCAGGGCCTCCGCGATCCGTTCGCGGTTCTCCTCGAGCTCCGGGTACCAGTGGCCCATCTGGTCGACGACGAGGTCCGAGATCCGCCAGAGATCGGCGAGGCCGAGCCCCCGGGCCTGCTGCACGGCGCGCCGGATCACCCGGCGCAGCACGTACCCGCGGCCCTCGTTCGACGGCAGCACGCCGTCTGCGACCAGGAAGGTCATGCCCCGCCCGTGGTCGGCGATGATCCGGTGCGCCTTCGTCGCCTTCTCCGAGCTCGTCCAGGCGACCCCGCTCTCCGCCTCGACCCAGTCCATCAGCGTCTGGAAGCCGTCGGTCTCGTAGACGGAGATGACGTCCTGCTGAATCGCGGCGGTCCGCTCGAGTCCGAGCCCGGTGTCGATGACCGGCTTCGGCAGCGGCGTCAGCGTCCCGTCAGCGCCGAGATCGAACTCCATGAAGACGAGGTTCCAGAACTCGAGGTACCGCTCACACGGACAGCCCGGCCCGCAGTCGGGCCGGCCGCAGGAGAGCTCCTCACCCCGGTCGTAGTACATCTCGGAGCAGGGGCCGCACGGGCCGGCCTCGCCCGCCTGCCAGAAGTTCTGCGACCGCGGAAGGCCGACAATCCGCTCACGCGGCTGGCCGACCGCCTCCCACGCGCCGATCGCGACCTCGTCCTCGCCGAGCCCGAGGTTCGGGTCGCCCGCGAAGACGCTCACCCAGAGCTTGTCGAAGTCGATCGTCAGGTGGTCTCGCATGAACTCCCACGCGAGCTCGACCGCGCCCTCCTTGAAGTATTCGCCGATCGAGAAGTTGCCCATCATCTCGAAGAACGAGAGGTGGTAACCGTCGAGCCCGACTTCGTCGATGTCCGTCGTCCGGAAGACCTTCTGGTAGGTCGTCAAGAGCGTCGAGGGCGGCTGTCTCACACCCAGGAAGTACGGTTTCAGCGGCTGCATCCCGGCGCTGATCACTAGCGTCGAGGTGTCCTCCGGCGGCGGGACCAGGGGCGCCGAGGGCAGGCGTGTGTGGCCCTTCGACTCGAAGTACTGAAGGAAGCCCTCGCGGAGCTCGGCCGTCGTCCGCATGAGCTCGATTCTAGGTGCGGGCGGCGAGCCGCCCGGCCGCGCCTTACGCGACTTCGGACTCTTCGGCGATCTCTTCCCTGATTTTTTCCAGTGATCGCCTGATCAGCCGGGAGACGTGCATCTGGGAGATGCCGATCTCCGCCGCGATCTGCGACTGGGTCAAACCGCTGAAGAACCTCAGGTGCAGGATGTTCCGCTCGCGCTGGTCGAGCACCTTGAACCCCGGCGCGAGAACGGCGCGGTCCTCCGAGATCTCGTACTCGTGCTCAATCGTCCCGAGGGAGTCGAGCGGGTCGAGGTCGCCGTCCTCCTCCGAGCCGCCCCCGGTCGACAGCGAGACCGAGCTGTAGGCGCGGCCGCTCTCGAGCGCCTCGACCACCTGCTCCTCTTCCACGCCCGCAGCTTTCGCGAGCTCGGCGATCGTCGGTGAGCGGCCGAGCTGCACGGTCAGCTGCTCGATCAGCTTGGTGACCTTCACGTTGAGCTCCTGCAGCCCGCGCGGCACGCGCACCGACCAGCCCTTGTCCCGGAAGTGCCGCTTGATCTCGCCGATGATGTTCGGCGTCGCGTACGTCGTCAGCTCGACGCCCCGCTCGAGGTCGAACCGGTCGATCGCCTTGATCAGGCCGATGGCGCCGATCTGGACGAGGTCGTCGAGCTGCTCGCCGCGGTACGCATAGCGACGGGCGAGGGAGCGCACGAGCGACATGTAGCGCTCGATCAGCGTCTCCCGAGCCCCGAGGTCGCCGTCCTCGTGGTACCGGCGGAGAAGAATCTTGTCGTCGGCGGCCATCAGTGCCTAGGCTCCATTCGTCCCGATGTGCTTGCGCAGCTCGATCCAGGTGCCGTCGCCCCGCTCGTCGACCTGGTATCCGTCGACGACGGCGTCGAGGAGCCGGCGAAGGGAGAGAGCCTCTCCGAGGTCGCCCTCGAGCTCCGTCCGCAGCTGCTCGCCAAAAGGGCCAACCTCGGCCTGAAGGTCTGTGTCGGCGACGCGGAGAGTCAGCGTGACCTCCTTGCCGCCGTCGCGCCGGTCGAGCAGGCCGTCGAGGGCGAGCTCGAGGTCTTCGAGGTGCTCGACGGTCAGATCGAGGCGGGCCGCGACGCCGCCCAACACCAGGTGGGCAACGCCGTAATACGGCCGCTCACGCGGCATCGTGAGCCTGATCTCGTCGTTGCTCATAGGTCGCTGCGGCTCCTTCCCTCCCAGAACGGCGGTCGCACGCTACTCGGTGCGGTCACGGGGCGGACGAGACAACCCGTCCCGCGCCGACGACCACGTCCCCGTCGTACAGGACCGCCGCCTGACCGCGGGCGACGCCGTACGCGGGCTCGTCGAGCACGGCCTGGAATCCCCTGGCTCGTGCCTCCACCTTTCCGGCCGCGGCGGGCGAGCGATAGCGGAGCTTCACCTGCGCCCTGTGGACGTCCGCGAACAGGCGCCCGGAGGCCCGAACGCGCCTCCGCGCCAGCGACTCGCGTGGTCCGACCACGACGGCGTTCCGGCCCGGCACCGTCCGGACGGCGTAGACCGGCGACCCCGTCGCCACCCCGAGCCCCTTGCGCTGGCCCGGCGTGAAACCCCAGAAGCCGCCGTGGCGGCCGACGACACGCCCCGCTTCGTCCTCGACGTCGCCGTCCTCGACGTCAAGCCCGCGCCTGCCGAGGAAAGAGCGGTAGTCGTCGCCGCCGAGGAAGCACGCCTCCTGGCTCTCGGTCCGGCGTGCCGCCGCGAGGCCTGCGCGCTCCGCCTCCGCGCGGGTCGCGTCCTTCGTCTGCTCACCGAGCGGGAACCACACACGGTCGAGAATCCGGGGATCGAGCCGGGCAAGCATGTAGGACTGATCCTTCGCGGGATCGGCTCCGCGGGCCAAGAGCAGCCGGCCCTGGTGGCGGACGATTCGCGCGTAGTGGCCCGTGGCCAGGCGGCCGGCTCCGGCCTGCCGGGCGAACTGGAGCAGCCGGCCGAAGCGGAAGAAGCCGTTGCAGCGCACGCAGGGGTTCGGCGTCTCCCCCCGCCGGTATCCGGCCACGAACGGCTCCACGATCGCGCGCAGGAACTCCTTGCGGGCGTCGATCGTGACGTGAGGGATCCCGAGGCTGTGGCATGTGGCCCGGGCGGCGACCACGGCCTCCGGCGAGCAGCACGCGCGCTCGACGTCCGGCCCTTCGGGATCGATCCACAGCCGGAGGGTGACGCCCACGGCCTTCGGGCCCGCACGGAGGAGCGCGACGGCGCTGTCCACGCCGCCGCTCATCGCGACGGCGACGCGCTCGGAATCGCGGCGCGCCTTGAAGATCGGGCCGATCGCGCTCGCGAGCGCGTCGACGGCGAGCTCGTCTCCGCCGACGGCGGCGGCCTGGAGCAGCGTCAGACCCTCGAGCGGCCGGTCGAGCCCTTCGGCGTCGGCACTCACGATTCGGTCACGGTCCACCGTCAGGCGGACGAGCCGCCACTCGCCGTCGCGCGATGCATCTCCGACGACCTCGATCACCGAGCCACCGTAGCTGAGGCAAACGAAGGGCCCGCTTCCGCGAGCACGCTCATGTACGCGGGGACAGGATTAATCCTGTCCCCGCCAACCCAATAAGTGCCCCACCCTGCCGGTGATGCTTCACGCATTGCGAACCTGGCAAGCCAGGTGGGTGCCGAGCCGGGTCGGCTTCTGAGGGCCGATCCGGACTCGAGCTCCCTTTACGTGTCTGTTGGTTCACGTTATTACGCGAAGCCACGTACAGGGTCGAGCCGTCTCACTGTAGCCCGTTTTCTGGGCGTCAGGTGCGTCGAGCAAAGCGCCACCTGATCGTCTCCCGGCCGTCGATCCCGAGCTCGCGCGCGAGCGCCTCGGTCAGCCCGAACTGCACGCCGCCAGGCGTGGGCCCGCGCGCCACGACTTGCGTGAGGACCTCCTTGCCCTTGTGGCCGAGATAGATCTTGGCGCCACAGGGGAGAACCGGGTGAGCAAAGCCCATCGTCGACCGCTCGAGGACGTGGCCGCACGCGGTCGGTCGCCCGTACACGCGCCGGCTCTCCAGTCCGGCGAGCGCCTCGTACCACCCGCCACCGGGCGGGGCGACCGCCTCGGGGAGGTTCTTCGAGCCGCCCGCGCCTGCCAGCCGGTCGGCCAGGCTGAGCGCGATCACGCCCCCGAGCAGGGTGACCGCCGCAAGGAGGAGCACCCGTTGCGCCAGCGCCGGGCTCACGGCGCGGTCGCCGTCTCACTCGCCGCGTTCTCGGCGATGAGCAAAGCGCCGAACGACTCGCGCACGAGCTCGTCGAACTCGAGCGGGAGCGTGCCGTCGGACCGCGCGTAGTCACGGAGCGACAGGACGAGCGCCGCCTGCTCTTCCTGCCGGCTGTCGTCTGCTCGATCGCGGACGAGGCGCTGGAGCTCCCAGATGTTCCACTCGCGCGGCGGGCCGCTGTAGACCGGCACCGGTTCGGGCTGGAGCTCGGGCTCGGGTTTCGGTTCGGGCTCGGGTTCCGGCTCGGGCTCAGGCTGAGGCTCCGGCGCCGGCGGCTCGGGGACAGGCGGCGGACCGCTGGCCAGAATCGCCCGCGCGCTTCGCTCGCTGACCGCAAGCTCCGGCTCGGCCGCCGGTTCTGGTTCGGGTTCCGGCTCGAGCGCGACCGCCTCCGGCGCCGGGGCAGGCTCCACCTCGACGCGCTCCACGTGGCGCGGCGGCTCCGGCTCGGCGCGTGGCGGCTTCTCGTCGACCGCATCCGCGCCGGCTGCCAGGGCGGCCTGCCTCGCACTCGCGCGCTCGACGAGCGCAACCAGCACCAGGGCCACCGCCATCAGCGCGACGATCACGACAGGTTCGAGCCGCGCGAGCCCGGCACCGAGGGCGACCAGAACCAGAAACGCCGTCTCGAGTGCGAAGCGGAACGGCGCCGACGGCATGCCGCCCAACCGCCTACGCTCCCTCGCCGTCGCGCTGGGCTTCGGCTACCGCAGCCACCGGTTCAGGCGCGGGCTCGACAGCCGTCGGGTTCGGAGCAACCGGCTCCACGACGAGGTGTTCCCGCTGGAACGTCGGGAAGCGCGGCCCCTCGGCCCAGACCGCCAGTTCGAAGAGGCAGACGAGCAGCCAAGCGACGGCCATGACGACAACGATCGCCGTCGCACTGAGCTGGGCGACGCCGGTACCGATCGCAACCGCGATCAGGAAACCGGCTTCGAGCGCGAACCGCGGCTCAAATCCTCTCTGCACAGTGCAGAAAGGCTACTGCGACCCGGGGCTGTCTTCGGTCGGCTTCGGCTTGGAGGCCGGCTCTTCCGTGCCCGACTCCTGCTGCTCGGGCTCGGGAGCCGCCGCGACGGGTGTCGGGCGGGGCGGAAGCTCCACCGGCGCTGGAGCGTCGGTCTCGACCTGTGCCGCGCGGACGATCGCCTCCGAGACGCCGGCCATCGCTTCGTCGCCGAGGCCGGCAGCCGACAGGAACTGCTCAGCGCCCTGCTGCGCGCGGGCCATGATCGCGGTCGCCTGTGCGCGCGCCCACTCCAGGGTCTGCTCAACCTCGGCCCGGGCGGAGTTCGTGAGCTCGGTCGCCTGATGGCGCGACTGCTCGAGCAGCCGTGCGCCCCGCGCCTCCGCCTCGCGAAGCTCCTGCGTAGCCTGCCGATTCGCATCGGCGAGCAGCTGGCGGGCCTCGTTGCGCGCTGCGGTGACAATCTCCGCGCGCTGGCGCTCGCTCTCCTGCCGGAATCGCTCGATCTCCGCGTCGCGACGAGTGAGCTCGGACTGACGGCGGCGCACCTCCTGCTCCGTCTTGCCGAGCTGCGCGGCGGAAGCCCGTTGCGCGTCGATCTCAAGGACGTCGGCGAACTCGGCCGCCTCACGGATCAGGTGCAACGCGTCCATCCGAACGGCGTGTCCGGTTGGCTCGACCTGCGAGCTCTGCCCGGCCGCCTGGAGCACGCGCAGCTGTGCCTGCAGCTGGACGACGTGGCGCCGAAAGGCGTCGAAGGCGTCCCGTACCCGGTCTGCGTCGTAGCCCTGCTCGGCGACGGGCAGGTCCTCGACCCGGGGAAGCGAGGTCATCGTGGGCTGTTCGCGCTCTTCTTGTGCCATGGGTTCCTCTCTGATTCGCCGCGGGAAGCGAAAACCTGCCGAAAGTATGCCGACAGAATCGGCGAATTACCTAGCTGGGTTTAGCTTCGGTCCCCAGCGTCCGTATTCCCAGCTCCCGAAGGACCTCCTGCGGCATGGGAGTCGGGGCGCCCGTGAGCGGATCGGACCCGCTCGCGACCTTGGGAAAAGCGGTCACTTCGCGGATGTTCGGCTCGCCGGCCATCAGCGCGACGAAGCGGTCGATCCCCATCGCGAAGCCGCCGTGCGGCGGCGCGCCCATCGCGAGGGCATCGAGCAGGAAGCCGAACTTCTCCTGCGCCTCCTCCTCGCTGAGCCCCATGGTTCGGAAGACGGCACGTTGCACGTTCGGGTCGTGGATCCGAATCGAGCCCGAGCCGAGCTCCCAGCCGTTCCAGATCAGGTCGTAGTGCTGGCTGAGCGCTGCGCCCGGATCCTGCTCCACGAGCTCCTCGTGGCCCGCGATCGGGGAGGTGAACGGATGGTGCATGAACGTCCAATTGCCCGTGTTCTCGTCCCGTTGGAAGAGCGGAAAGTCGATCACCCAGCTGAAGTTCTCGTCGCCCGAGTCCGCCAACTCGAGCTCTCTTCCAAGGTGCGTGCGCAGGCCGCCGAGGACACGCTCCACCGCTGCCCGGTCGTCGGCAGCGAAGAGGACCGTCGTTCCCGGCTCCGAACGGAACGCCTCGAGCTCCTGCTCGGTGAGAAACTTCGCGATCGGTGAGCGCACATCCCCGTCGTCGTTGACGAGATAGGCCAGCCCCTTCGCGCCCCATTCCTTCGCGACCTCCTCGAGCCGCGCGAGCTCTGTCCGCGAGAACGCGCGAGGCGCGACCAGGAAGCGAACGGTCGGCGCGTTCGCGAAGACGCCGAACTCGGATCCCCTTGTCAGCTCGGTGGCGTCCTGGATCTCGAGCCCGAAGCGAAGATCCGGTTTGTCCGTCCCGTACCGCGCCATCGCCTCGGCGTGGGTCATGCGCGCGAACGGACGGGTGGGCGCGTCCCGTCCGACAGCCTCGAATGCAGCGACGACCGCCTGCTCGAGCACGTCGAGCACGTCTTCCCGCTCGACGAACGCCAACTCGAGGTCGAGCTGGCGGAACTCGAACTGACGGTCGGCGCGGAGATCCTCGTCCCGCCAGCAAGTCGCGATCTGGTAGTAGCGGTCGAGCCCACCAATCACGCAGAGCTGCTTGAAGATCTGCGGCGACTGGGCGAGCGCGAAGAAGCG
>JBKKAR010000065.1:0-3145 GCA_046714355.1 Gaiellaceae bacterium
CGCCGCCGGCACGGGTCGGCCGATGAGCCGGGCTCTCACGGCGGCAGACTAGAGGCCGAGCTAGTTCAGCTCACACGGGGATCGGCGGGGCCCTCCCGGACAGCGCGAGCAGGCGATAGCCGGCGTAGCCGCCGAGCGGCCTGAAATCCAGGTCGCGCCTCGCCACTCGCCCGAGCTGGCGGCGAAAGACTCGAGCTAGCTCGCGGCGGCGAAACGATCGGAGCATCGCGTGGTGCTCCCCGAGCGCAGGCACGTCGAGCAGGCTCTCGTAGATCCAGAGCAGGTCGAGCCAGTCGTCATGGAGCGCCGCCGTCCCGGCGCTGAGCGACGCCGCGTGATGCCGAAAGGCGACGAGGGGCTCGTCGACAAGGCCGACGTCGGTCCGAGCCATCAGGCGCAGCCACATCTCGATGTCGAACGACTGGCGGACGCGCGGATTGAAGTGGCCGACCGGCTCGAAGCACGAGCGACGCACCATCACGGCGGACGGCTCACCGATCCAGTTCCGGAAACGATCCCTCTGGAGCGCGGGGAGGTAACGGCTAAGCAACTCGCGCCCGTCGTTGACCTCGCCGAGATCGCCGAAGGCCTCGTGCAAAACGGCGTGCTGCTCCTTCCACGCCTGCGACGCCGGATCCTCGGGGCGGTCGAGGAGGATCTGGCGACGGCAGAAGACGAGTCCGACGTTCGGATGCTCCTCGAGCACGGCGGCCATCCGCTCGACGCAGTCGGGATGGAGGAGGTCGTCGTGGTGGAGAAACTTCACGAACTCGCCGCGTGCGAGCTCGATGCAGCGATTGTGGTTCGAGATCGCACCGACCGTGTACCCGTAGCGCACGACGCGAATGCGCCCGTCCTGATCGGCGTAGCGCTCCGCGACCTGTTCGGACCCATCTGTCGAGCCGTTGTCGACCACGAGCACCTCGAGGTCGCCCCTCGTCTGCGCGAGCGCGGACTCGATAGCGGCAGCGAGCCAGTCGACGCCGTTGTAAACCGGGATGCAGACCGAGGTCGCCGGCAGGGCACTCATCGCCCCGCATCCTGACGCTTCCTCCCGTAGACGAAGAGCAAGTCTCCGCGTCTGCGGCGCCAGGGCAGTGTGAGCGCTCGAGAGACCAGCAGGTAGAGGCGATCCGGGAGGTGGCGCCTGAGCGGCGGGAGGTGCGTCAGGAACTCGATCTCGTACTCGAGGCCCAGTCTGTCCAGGCTGCGCCGCAGCCCGATCGGGTCGATCGGCTCCTCGACCGTCTCGGGCTTCCCTTCGCGGAGGTCCCGGCGCGATCGTCGCGGGATCGCCATCCATACCGCCCAGAGGAGGCGCTTGACCGGGGTCTCGTCTCTGGACGGCTCCGAGAGGAAGAAGAAGCCCCCGGGACGCAGCACCCGATTCAGCTCCGAGAGGCACGAATCGACTTCCTCGAGGTGGTGCAGCAGCCCCTGGCAGGTGACGCAGTCGAACTCGCCGTCCCGGAAGCGGAGCTGCCTGACATCGGCGGTCTCAAGCGTTGCAGCGAGGTCTTCGTCCTCCAGTTTCACCCGCGCGAGCGCGAGCATCTGCTCCGAGTGGTCGACGCCGACGGTCTCGAATCCACGGCGCGCAAGCGCGAGGGTCACGACGCCGGTCCCGCAACCGAGGTCGAGCGCCCTGGAGCCCGGCCGTTCCGCGGCTACTCGATCGAGGAACGGCCACAGCAGCCGCTGGTGGTAGACGGCGAACTCGCGCGTGACCTCGTCGTCGTACGAGGCCGCCGTCTCGCGGTGGAACTCGATGTCGCGACGAGAGAACTCGTCGGTCAGCCGGTGCGGTCCCCGGGTTCTGGGTCCTCGGCCTTGGGCTCTTCAGGCGGCACTGTGATCTTCTCGGGCTCGACCGGCGGGGCGCCGGGGATGACCGTGATGTCGACCTCTTCCTCGTTCTCCGGGTGGCGGTTGACCAGGATCGTGGAGCCCGGCTCGATCGACCGTCCGAGGACGAAGTCCGCGAGCGGGTCCTCGATGAACCGCTGGATCGCGCGGCGCAGCGGCCGGGCGCCCATGGTCGGGTCGTAACCCTTGTCGACGAGCAGCTCCTTCGCCTCCGGCGTGAGCTGGATGTCGGCCTCGTGCTCGAGCATCTGCTTCTCGAGCCGCTGCATCATGAGGTCGACGATCGTGAGGATCTCGTCGCGCGTGAGCTTGTGGAAGACGATGACCTCGTCGATCCGGTTCAGGAGCTCCGGCCGGAAGACCTTCTTGAGCTCTCCCAGAACCCGTTCCTTCATCTCCTCGTACGAGAGGCCGCTCTCGTCGCTGATCGAGAAGCCGAGCGACTGGTTCTTGGAGATCGTCGCGGCGCCGATGTTCGAGGTCATGATCACGATCGTGTTGCGGAAGTCGACCTTGCGCCCCTGGGCGTCGGTCAGCTTTCCGTCCTCCAGGATCTGGAGCAGGATGTTGAAGACGTCGGGGTGGGCCTTCTCGATCTCGTCGAGCAGGACGACCGAGTACGGCTTGCGGCGCACGGCCTCGGTGAGCTGGCCGCCCTCGTCGTAGCCGATGTAGCCCGGGGGCGAGCCGACGAGCCGGGACACGGAGTGCTTCTCCATGTACTCCGACATGTCGACCTGGATCATCGCGTCCTCGTCGCCGAAGAGAAACTCGGCGAGGGTGCGCGCCAGCTCGGTCTTGCCGACGCCGGAGGGGCCGAGGAAGATGAACGAGCCGGTCGGCCGCTTCGGGTCCTTGATCCCGGCGCGGGCACGGCGGATCGGCTTGGAGACGGCGACGATCGCCTCCTCCTGGCCGATGACGCGCTTGTGGAGCTCGTCCTCCATCCGGACGAGCTTCTGCGACTCGGCCTCGGTTAGCTTGAAGACCGGGATGCCCGTCCACATAGAGACGATGTCCGCGATCTCGTCCTCGCCGACCTCCGGCTGCTCCTCTGCCTCCTCAGAGCGCCAGTTCTCCTCCAGCTCCTTCTTCTTCTGCGTCAGCTTCCGCTCCTTGTCGCGCAGGGACGCGGCCTTCTCGAACTCCTGCGCCTCGATCGCGTTCTCCTTGTCGGTGCGCACCCGCTCGATCTCATCCTCGAGCTCGCGGTAGCGCGGCGGCGCGGTCATCGTCTTGATCCGCAGCCGCGAGCCGGCCTCGTCGATCAGGTCGATCG
>JBKKAR010000066.1:0-2617 GCA_046714355.1 Gaiellaceae bacterium
CCCTGGGTCAAGTCCAGCCTGGCGCCGGGCTCGAAGGTCGTCACCGAGTACTTCGAGCGCGCCGGCCTGACCCCATACCTGGAGGAGCTCGGCTTCCACACGGTGGGCTACGGCTGCACGACGTGCATCGGGAACTCGGGCCCGCTGCCGGACGAAATCTCGAAGGCCATAACGGACGGCGAATTGGTCGTCTGCTCGGTGCTCTCCGGGAACCGGAACTTCGAGGCGAGGATCCACCCGGAGGTCAAGGCCAATTACCTCGCCTCTCCCCCGCTCGTCGTCGCCTACGCGCTGGCGGGTCGGATGGACCTCGACCTCACGACGGAGCCGCTCGGTCAGGGAAGCGACGGCGAGGACGTTTTCCTCAGCGACGTCTGGCCGACCAACGAGGAGATCAGGGACACGGTGCAGTCGGCCGTGCACGGCGACATGTTCACGCGCACCTACGCCGACGTCTTCACCGGCGACGAGCGCTGGAGCTCCCTCGAGATCCCAGAGGGCGATCTTTACGACTGGCGCGAAGACTCCACGTACGTTCGCCGGCCGCCGTACTTCGACGGCATGTCGCTCGAGCCGGGGACGGTCGAGGAGATCCACGGCGCCCGCTGCCTGGTCCGAATCGGCGACTCGGTGACCACCGATCACATCTCGCCGGCCGGCGCCATCAAGCTGGACAGCCCGGCCGGCAAGTACCTCGTCGAGCACGGCGTCGAGCGCAAGGACTTCAACTCGTACGGCTCACGGCGCGGGAACCATGAAGTGATGGTGCGGGGCACCTTCGCCAACGTCCGCCTCCGCAACCTGCTCGTGCCCGGCAGCGAAGGCACGTGGACGGCCCACTTCCCGGACGGTGACGAGATGAATATCTACGACGCCTCCGTCCGCTATCAGGAGAAAGGCGTCCCGCTGATCGTCATCGCCGGAAAGGAGTACGGGTCCGGCTCCTCACGCGACTGGGCCGCGAAGGGGCCGAAGCTCCTCGGGGTCCGCGCGGTGATCGCCGAGAGCTACGAGCGGATTCACCGGTCGAATTTGCTGATGATGGGGATCCTGCCGCTCCAGTTCCGGGACGGGGAGACGCCGGAGACGCTCGGACTGACCGGCCGCGAAGAGTTCTCGGTCGAGGGCGTCGAGAACGGCGAGGCCCGCGAGGTCACCGTGCGAGCAGACGACAAGGAGTTCAAAGCCCGCCTCCGCCTGGACACGCCGCGGGAGCGGGAATACGTCCGCCACGGCGGCATCCTCCCGTACGTGCTGCGCCGACTTCTCGCGACCTAGTTAGTAGCGCAGGATCGCCCCGATGCCGCCGACCGGCTCGAGGTCGGGGCGGTGGCGCAGCGCCAGCACCTGGCCTCCGTGCGCCAGCACCTGGTGGACGGCGAGGTCGAGCCCCTCGTCCCGCCCTTCCAGCTCGGTGCCGTCCAACGGGCAACGGCCTCCTTGCATGCTGACCCGACCGCAGGCAGGGCACTGACAGGCGGAGTGGTCGACGCCTTCCTGGAAGACGAGGCACTCGACCCGGCCGTCCGATGCGGCCTCGAGCGTCTCCTCCCAGCCCGAGGCAGCACGGCCGTTGCGGCCCGCCTCTTCCTTCCAGCGCTCGACGACCTCCGTTTCGCGCTCCTCCCGCCACCCTTCGAGCACCGGCTGCGCGACGTCGTAGAGCTCGGTCGGAGATGCATGCGCCTTCGCGATCGTCCACCCGATGACTGCCTTGCGGGCGTCGCCGGCGAGCAGATCGCCGAACTCGCTTTTCAGTTCATCCGGGCAGACGATGACAACGGGTGGGAGGCGAAGCTGGCGCAGCCGGCGCTCGAGCTCCTCCGCGAAGGTCTTCAGGTGGCTCTTCGCGAGCTCCCCGATGTGGCGCTGATACCGCGCCTGCGACCAGCCTCCCTGGTCGTGCTGCCCGGGCTGCTCCTCGAAGAGGTTCGCGACCTCCTGCAAGCGACCGGCCCGGAGCCGGTAGAGGCGGCCTTCTTCGCGGCCCACCACCGCCACGACCGCGCCTTCGCCGCGGCCGACAAGCGGGACGAGCGGCGCGAGATAGAGCTCCCTCCCGACCTTGATCTCGTCCGGAACCGCCTCGCTGAGCGGCAGCACCTGCCAGAGATTGTCGAGCCCCCCGCAGAAGAGCGCGAACCCATGGGCACCGTCCCGGTCGAATTCCTCTCCGAAGAAGTGGCGGATCCGCTCGAAGTCCTCCCGAAGAGCGACGCGCTGGTCGTGCGTCTGCTCGTTCCGGTTGGCCCCGTTGCTCTTCGACCCCTGGTCGACGAGCGAGTTCACTCGGGTGGCGGCATCGCCGGCCGTCGGCGAGTCGCTCGGGTCGAGATCGAGGTACAGGCTGATCGCGCAGCCCTTCGCCGCTCGAAACCCCGCGAGCTGGCGCAGGGTGTCCCAGGTCACAGAGCTGGCCAAGGGCGCGATTCTATGCCCGGATGAAGGTGTGGACAAACGGCCACTGCGCAGATGTGAACGCTTGAGTGGCTAGCGCTTGAGGCGCGTGAAGGTGAGCGTCCAGCGCACGCGCTCGATCACCTTCCCGTCGTACTCGCCCTCGATCGTCGTCTCCTGCGTGGTGTTGCCGCTGATGAAGAAGCGGGGCACGTTTCGA
>JBKKAR010000067.1:0-6077 GCA_046714355.1 Gaiellaceae bacterium
GAAAGGTGGCTTCGACGAGCAGCTGGAGCGGGTCTTCGAGCTCTTCCCCGTCCTCAAGGACCGCCGCAGGCAGCTGGCCGGGACACTGTCCGGCGGCGAGCAGCAGATGGTGGCGATGGGCCGCGCCCTGATGTCGAAGCCGAAGCTGCTGCTGATGGACGAGCCGTCGATGGGCCTCGCGCCGATTCTCGTCGAGCGGAACTTCGAGATCATCCAGCAGGTGCACGAGGCCGGCGTGGCGGTGCTCGTCGTCGAGCAGAACGCGAACGTCTCGCTGTCGATCGCGGACCGGGGCTACGTCCTCCAAACGGGTCGGATCGTGCTGGCAGACTCCGCGAAGGCACTGCTCGCGAACGAGGATCTCCGCAAGGCCTACCTTGGGCGTTAGAGATCGCTTCCCGATCTTCGAACGCCTCGTCTACATCAACAGCTGCTCGCAGGGAGCGCTTTCGGACGCAGTACGGCAGTCGTACGAGGACTACCTTCGGGATTGGGACGAGAAGGGTGCTCCGTGGGACTACTGGGTGGAGCGCACGGAGGCGGCGCGCACCGCATTCGCCGGGCTGATCAACGCCGAACCGGACGAGATCGCGGTCACGACGTCGGTCTCCGCCGGGGTCGCGTCGCTCGCGAGCGGGCTTCGCTTCGCGAGCCGGTCGAAGGTCGTCCTGACCGAGCTCGAGTTCCCGACCATCGGCCAGATCTGGCACGCCCAGGAATCGCGCGGAGCGCGGGTGACCCACGTCGAGCCCGACGACTTCGAGCCCGCGATCGACGAAGACACGCTGCTCGTCTCCACCACGCATGTCTCGTACCGGACGGGCGCGATGGTCGACGTCCCGGCGGTGGTCGGCGCGGCTCACGACAAGGGAGCGCTCGTCCTGCTCGACGCCTACCAGACGGTCGGGTCCCTGCCTGTCGACGTCAAGGCGCTCGACGTGGACTTCCTGGCGGCCGGGGTCCTCAAGTACCTCCTCGGCTCGGCCGGTCTCGCGTTCTTCTACTGCCGGCGGGAGCTCTGGGAACGCGCCTGGCCGACCGCGACGGGCTGGTTCGCGGACGAGGACATCTTCAAGATGGATATCCACGACTACTCCCCTTCTCCGACGGCCCGGCGGTTCCAGTCCGGGACGCCGCCAATCCCCTCGATCTACGCGGGCATCGCGGGCATCGCGCTGATGCAGGAGATCGGGATCGCGGAGACCCGCGAGCACGTCAACGCGCTCAACGAGCGCCTGATCGCCGGCGTCGACGATCTCGGCGGCCAGGTTATGACTCCGAGAGAGGCCGAGCGCCGGGGTGCTCTGATCTGCATCCGCTCGACCGACGTCAACGCCCTCGTCGCGGCGCTCGCCGAGCGCGGGATCGTGACCTCCGAGCGGGACGGCAACCTGCGAGTCTCGGCGCACGCCTACAACACGATCGAGGACATCGATGCCGTTCTCGAAGGCCTCGCCGCACACCGAAAGTTCCTGGCCTAGACGGGATTCACCTGGCCCCTACACAGGCGATGATCGGGCCCGTGAGCGGATCCCAACGCTTTGGGAGCGGGCACGGACCCGGCCTCTTGAAGAGCCCCGGACGAGGAAAGCGCTCGCCCGGCGCCATTTCCATGCTCATGCTCCAGGCGACGATCGTTTGGGCACGACAATTGAACGCCATCTTTCCTTCTGCGATCCCGGCCTCTCCACCGAGGCCGGCGGGAAGATCATCAGCCCGGCGAATGATGACGAACCCGGCTCCCCCGAGCCCGCGTCCGACGCCAACGTCGAGATACCGAAGTTGCAGCCGTTCATGCTGCCGGTGTCGGGTCGCGAAGTACGGCCACAGCCGACGACGATCGGTGACAAAGACGTTGCCAACCCCGTCGCTCACGGCGTACCAGCTGAACGGCTCCGCCTCGCGCGTCCCCGGCGTGCCCGGCGGTGCCCAGAAGGCTCGGCGCAGGCCACGCCGGTCGCCGCCGTTGACGGCCGCGAAGAACCTCACGACGAGACGCGCCGCTGCCCGTGGACGGCATCCGGGCTGAAGCTTGGTGGAATCCCGGGTAACGAGGATCCTCGACGGTGGCTCGGCTGTCGACGGACCGCTCCTGTCCATCGTCCTCGTTCCAGCTGCTCCCGCGAAAACGAGGAAGAGCACGCTGGCGACAACAATCCGGCGACTCACAGCGGGACGGGGTCAGGTCTTGCATTGCAACACGTCGGGCCGACAGCGTAGCCCGATCCGCTTTACCGAGCACACCGGCAGGTCGCCCGACGCAGTTTGAGATCCCCTTCAGCCCTGAACTGCTGTTCGGGCGGCATCGGTTTGTGTGTGCTCGAACGCCCACTCCATCTCGGCGATCTCGGCTTCCGGAAGCCCGTGGCTGGCTGCGACCTCCCGCCAGCGCGGCGTCGCTGCGAGCACCTCGCCAAGCACGGAGGCTGCGCCGTCTTCCGCGAGCCGGAAGAGGCTAGCGACGGACATCAGCGTCTCGATGCTCGCTGCGGTGTCGTACCCGTCGATCGCCGTGCTCAGGTGTTTGGAGCCGGGGGCCGGGTTCGGGTTCAGGTCGAACGCCGGCGAGAGCGTCCAGGTGCCGGCATGCACGTGCAGGAAGCCGTGGTTGCGGAGGTGGTCGTCGGTGTTCGAGACGAGGATGCTGAACGCGATCCGCCGCCAGAGCTCGTGGAGGTCGTCGGTCGCATGCGGCGAGGTCTGCTCGATCACGGCGGCGACGTCGAGGTAGCTGCCGACGTCGCCGTCGCTGGCCTCGACCATCGTCATCGCACTGACGTAGCCGACTCGCCGATCGTCGTCGCGGTCGAAGCGGTTGACGATCAGGACGCTTCGCCCGGCGATCCGCAGCAGCTGCGAGTCGGGGACGCGGATGCCGGCCTCGCGGGCGAGATCGAGCGAGACCTTCTCCCAGGCCATCACGTTCCAGGTGTCGTGGCGGGCGCTCGGGAACTTCGCGATCGCGACTCGGCCGTCCGCGTCGATGACATGCGCCTTCGGCCGGGCGCCGCCGAGCGAGCTGCCGACGCGGAGCAGGTCGCGGAGCTCCACGTCCGTTTCCTCGTCCGCTTCGAGATGCTCGGCCGCCTGCAGCAAGCGGGGGAGATCCGTGAGCTGGGGCACACCCAGATCGTCGCTCGCAAGGAAGCGACCGGTGCCATCGCGGAAGCGAATGGCACCCTGTCGGAGATCGTCGCGCACCCCGAGCAGGAAGTCGATCTCCCCCAGGCTGCGCGGAGTTGTCTGCTCGGCCGCGGCGCGCCGCTTCTCCGCGCGCGTGATCAGCGTCCGTCCCCACCGGTCAGGAGCCGCATCGGCGAACGCTCGGAACATCGAGATTCCGACCGGTGTCTGCAGCCCCCCCTGCGCCAGCGGCAGCGCAGGATCGAGCGCGTATGCGTCCGGTCGAGCAAGGTAGGCGGGGTCGTAAGCGAACGATGCCGACTCGCGGCCCTGCCGCCGGTGCGAGAACAGGCGGCCCGCGAGGACATCCTCTCTGTCGAGCGCGACGACGACTTCGATCGGCTGCTCAGGCATCAGTCGACCGTGGCGGTCTCACTCGCTCCGGCAGCCTCTCCTCCGTCCGCATCCGCCCCACATCGGTGGCGTACGGGTCGAGCGCGGAGGCGAGCTTGTCCAGAAGACCAAGCGCGCGCGCGATCCGGAGGGTGTTCTCGAGGCTGATCGAACCCTCTCCGTGCTCCAAGCTGCGGAGGGTGTTGACGTGCACACCCGCCCGGTCAGCGACCTGGGCAGCGGTGACCCCTTGGAGCTTCCGCCACGTGACCACGTCGTCGCCGAGCTGGCGGAGGGCGCGCTGCACCGGGAGAGGTGTCGGCCATTTGGGCTTTTTCGTCATAAGCGTGGATATATTAGCATTTAACCATTCTAAGCTCTAATATATTCATGCTTACGACCGGGAGCCCATCCCGGCTCCATGCCGCGACGTCGAGGACATCGACGCCGTCCTCGAAGCGCTACGCGAGAACCGCGCCTTGCTCGCCTAGGGCGTCTCGCCGGCCAGGATGCGCGAGAGCACCGGGAAGTCGATGTTTCCGCCCGAGACGATGCAGACGATCTTCCCCTCCCCCGCCCGGCCCGACAGCGCTGCCGCGGGGGCCAGCGCACCCGCGCCTTCGGCGATCACGCGCACCCGCTCGGCGAGCACACGGATTGCGGACGCCACCTCGTCGAGCGAGACCCGGTGGGCACCGTCGATCAGCGGCTCCACGAGCCCCCACATCTTCGGGAGCAGCGCCTTGGCGCCGGCCCCGTCGACAAACGACTGGCGGTACTCGATCGCCTGCATCGACCCCGCCTCGAGCGTCGCGTTGAGCGGCGCCGCCGTCTCCTGCTCGACGGCGTAGATCTTCGTCTCGGGACGCTCGGCCTTGATCGCGCTGGCGATCCCGACGGTGAGGCCACCGCCGCCGAACGGGATCAGCACGACGTCCGGGTCCGGCAGGTCCTCGAGGATCTCCAGCCCGATCGTCCCGTTTCCTGCCATGACCTGCTCGTTCTCGACCGGGTGGATGAAGAGGCCGTCCTCGCCCTCTACGCGCGACTCTTCGATCGCGTTCCACCACTCGTCGAACGGCGCCTTGATGACGCGGGCGCCCAGACGCTCCATCGCGGATACCTTCGTCTCCGGCGCGTAGTCGGGGACGATCACGGTGCAGGGAACGCCAAGCTCCCGGGCAGCCCAAGCGACTCCCTGGCCCATGTTCCCGGCGGTCGCCGTGAGGAGCCCGGCCGCGACAAGGTCCGGATCTGCCCGCCGCGCCGCGTTGTAGGCGCCGCGGATCTTGAACGACCCGATCGGCTGGAGGTTCTCGAGCTTCAGGTAGATCTCGGCGGGCGATTCCGGGGCATGCAGTCTGACGAGCGGCGTTCGGACAGCGGTTCCCGCGATCGTCTCGCGCGCGGCGCGGATGTCCCCGAGCGGGATCAGAAGTCGACCTCGACGCCGACTCCTCGCTCGCGTGCACGGCGAACGACGTACTCGGCGGCGGCGAGATCCTCGACGGCGAGACCGAGTGAGCGGAACACCGTCAGCTCCTCGGGGCTCGTGCGGCCTGGGACTGCGCCGATCAGCACCTCGCCGATCTCTCCCCTGATGTGGTCCGGGCCTATCGCCCCCGACTCAAGGGCGTCGCGATAGTCGTACGCCTCGTTCTCCGCCGATTCGCGGCGGTCGACGTAGAACGCCGAGTCCGCCACCGTCGCGACGTCGAGCTCGCGCATCTTGGGCGGTCGGCCGCCGACCACGTTCACGTGCGCGCCGGGCTCCAACCACTCGCGGCGGAGCACCGGATCCACTGAGCTCGTCGCCGTCACGACGACGTCCGCGCCGCGCACCGCCTCCTCGGCAGTGCGCACCGCCTCGACCCCGGCCTCTGCGGCGAGCGCCTCGGCGTGCGCCGCCGTGGGGCTGTAGATGCGCACCCGGTCGAACTCGCGGACGAGACGTAGCGCCTCCAGGTGCGAGCGCGCCTGCACGCCTGCGCCGAGGATTCCCAGCTCGCGCGCGTCCTCGCGTGCCAGCAGTCGGGTCGCCACGGCTGACACGGCGGCGGTTCGGATCGCGGTGATCGCCGAGGCGTTCATGACCGCCCGGGTCTCCCCGGTCTCGCCGTCGAAGAGCGTGACCGTGCCCTGGTGCGCGTCGAGACCACGCTTGGGGTTGTCCGGGAAGACGCAGACGGTCTTCAGGGAGTAGAGCGGCGCGCCACCGCCGCGGTGCGCCGGCATCAGCCCGATGAAGGTGTCCTCACCCGGTGGCCGGACGACCACCCGGAGCGGCACGTGCACCTCGCCCCGGGCCAGCGACGCGAGAGCCTCGGCCATCGCCTCGATGCAGCCCTCCATGTCGAGGAGCTCCTCGACCTCTTGCTGGTTGAGCACGAGGAGGCTCATGGAAAGAGGGACCCCAGTTCATCGCGCTCGGCCTCGGTGAGCTCCAGCTCGAGCGCCGCCAGCGCAGGCTCGAGGTGCTCCGGCCGCCTCGGGCCTACGATGACGCCTGCCACGCGCGGGTCGGAAAGGAGCCACGCGAAGGCAAGCGTCGGCATGTCGAC
>JBKKAR010000068.1:0-4616 GCA_046714355.1 Gaiellaceae bacterium
TTCGCGGAACGGCTGCGAGCGGAACATGGCATCCCTCGCATAGAGCGCAGCAACAGCGTCAGCGTCCTTCGCCGGCCAGGCGCGAGACCAGGTATCCGCCCAGGCGCGCGCTGCTGCCGCGGTATCCACGGCGCTACTCTCCCAAAACCGGCCCCGTAGCTCAGTGGATAGAGCAGCAGGCTTCGAACCTGCGAGCGCTGGTTCGATTCCAGCCGGGGCCATTTAGAAGCTCCAGCGCGGCTCTCACGCTCGCGATCTGCTGGGTCGCTCCTAGCCCAGGCGTAGCCGCCCGCTCTATCCTTCGACGTCCGCGGGCGTGGCGGAACTGGCAGACGCGGCGGGTTTAGGTCCCGTTGGGCTTCACGGCCCTTGGAGGTTCGAGTCCTCCCGCCCGCATCCGAGCGCGCCCGCCGGCGCTCGGCAGCGCCTGACGTCGCTGCAGCACGCTCGGATCGCCCCAATCTGCGAGCCGAAGAAGTGCTGGCACAATGGCCGCTCTGTGAAGGCGACGGTCGAAGAGCTCCCCGAGAGCAAGGTGCGCATGACCGTCGAGGTTCCGAGCAGCGACGTGAAGCATGCGATCGACCACGCCGCCACGGATCTCGCCGGCAGCCTGAAGATCCCGGGATTCCGCAAGGGCAAGGTGCCCATGCCGGTTCTGCTCGCGCGCGTCGGCAAGGAGCGCCTGTACGCCGAGGCGGTCGAGAGTCACATCGGCGGCTGGTTCCGCGCGGCGCTCCGCGGGACGACCGTTCGGCCCGCGACGCCACCCGAGTACGACTACGAGCTCCCGTTGTCCGAGAAGGACAGGTTCCAGTTCACGGCGACAGTCGGCGTGCAGGAGCAGCCGGAATTGCCCGACTGGAGCGACCTGGAGGTGCCCGCCGCCGACCCCGAGGTGCCGGAGGAGCTCATCGACGCCGAGCTCGAGGTCCTCCGCTCGTCGGTCGCGGAGCTCACGCCGGTCGAGGGTCGCCCGGCCCGCGAAGGAGACACCGTTGTTGTCGACCTCGTCTCGTCGGACGGCGAAGCGCAGCGCGACTACGTCGTCGAGCTCGGATCGCAGCGGCTGCTCCCTGAGATCGAGCAGGGCCTCGTCGGCCTCGAGCCCGGCGGAGAGAAGGAGATCGACTACGGGCTCCCGGACGGCGCCGGCGCCAAGATCACCGCCGTCGTCAAGGAGCTCTCCGAGAAGGTGCTTCCACCGGCCGACGACGAGCTGGCGAAGGCGGCCAGCGAATTCGACACGATTGCCGAGCTGCGCGAGGAGATCCACACGCGCCTCGGCGCCCAGCTCGAGGAGCACCTGGAGAACCAGTTCCGCGCAGCAGCTCTGGATGCGCTCGTCGAGGCGACCGACCTCGAGGTCGCACCCGGCCTCGTCCAGGCCCGGGCGGTCGAGGTCTGGAACGGGCTCGTCCGCTCCCTCGAGAGCCGCGGGATCAGCCCCGACGTGTACATCCAGGTGAGTGGGCGCACGCCGCAGCAGATCCAGGCCGACCTTGAGGCCGAGGCGCGACAGTCCCTCGCCCGCGAGATCGTGCTCGAGGCGGCGTCCGACAAGCTCGGCGTCGAGGTGTCCGATGAGGACGTGGACGCGCTGATTCGCGAGCAGGCGGAGGAGCTCGGCGAAGACGCCGACGACGTGATCCGTCAGGTGCGGGAGGCAGGACGGTACGACTCCCTACGCGCTGACCTCGCGCTGCGCGACACGCTCGACCGGATCGCCTCCGAGGTGAAGCGCATCCCGCTCGAGCTCGCCGAAGCGCGCGAAAAGCTCTGGACCCCCGAGAAGGAAAAACCCGAGACCGTTACGAAGTTGTGGACCCCCGGTAGCAAGGAGCCTGCATGAGCCCGTTAGTCCCAATGGTCATCGAGCAGACGTCGCGCGGCGAGCGCGCCTTCGACATCTACTCGCGCCTGCTGAACGAACGCATCGTCTTCCTCGGCACGCCGATCGACGACCAGATCGCCAATCTGATCATCGCCCAGCTGCTGCATCTCGAGTCCGAGGATCCCGACAAGGACATCTCCCTGTACATCAACTCGCCGGGTGGGGACGTCTACTCGGGCCTCGCCGTCTACGACACGATGCAGTTCATCAAGCCCGACGTGCAGACGATCTGCGTCGGGATCGCGATGTCGATGGGCGCACTGCTCCTCGCCGGCGGGGCCAAGGGCAAGCGCATGGCGCTGCCGAACGCGAAGATCCTGATCCACCAGGTCTGGACGCCGCACGGGCCCGGAGGGCAGGCGACGGACATCGAGATCCGCGCACGGGAGACGCTCAACCTCAAGCGCCGGCTCGAGGAGATCCTGGCCGAGCACACCGGGCAGGACCTCGAAAAGGTCGCGCACGACACCGATCGCGACTACTTCATGTCGACACAAGAGGCCAAGGAATACGGCATCATCGACACCGTGATCACGAGCCGCGATTCGGGAAAGGGCTAGCACCCAGCGTGATTTCCGGGTACAAGGAGACATAGGGTGGCGAGGGCGAGTGACGGCAACGAGCAGCTTCTCTGCAGTTTCTGCGGGAAGTCTCAGCGACAGGTCAAGAAGCTGATCGCTGGTCCGGGCGTCTACATCTGCGACGAGTGCATCGATCTCTGCAACGAGATCATCGACGAGGAGCTCACCACTCCCTCGACGCTCGACCTGGACAACCTTCCCCGGCCGACGGACATCTACAGCGTCCTTAACGACTACGTCGTCAGCCAGGAAGAGGCCAAGCGGACACTCGCGGTCGCTGTCTACAACCACTACAAGCGCGTGCAGATGGGGACCGAGGAGGACGAGGTCGAGCTCCAGAAGTCCAACATCCTCCTGCTCGGGCCGACGGGCTGCGGCAAGACGCTTCTGGCGCAGACGCTGGCGCGGATTCTCAACGTCCCGTTCGCGATCGCGGATGCGACGGCGCTGACGGAGGCGGGCTACGTCGGCGAGGACGTCGAGAACATCCTGCTCAAGCTGATCCAGGCCGCGGACTTCGACATCAAGAAGGCCGAGACCGGGATCATCTACATCGACGAGGTCGACAAGATCGCGCGCAAGGCGGACAACCCGTCCATCACGCGCGACGTCTCGGGCGAGGGCGTGCAGCAGGCGCTCCTGAAGATCCTCGAGGGCACCGTCGCGTCCGTGCCGCCCCAGGGTGGCCGCAAGCACCCGCACCAGGAGTTCCTGTCCATCGACACGACGAACGTCCTGTTCATCTGCGGCGGCGCGTTCGCCGGGCTCGAGAAGATCATCTCGAGGCGCGTCGGCAAGAACCAGGTCGGGTTCGGCGCCGAGATCCGCTCGAAGCGCTCGGTCGAGGAGGCTGAGCTGCTGTCGAAGGTGATGCCGGAAGACCTGCTCGCGTACGGCCTCATCCCTGAGTTCATCGGTCGTCTTCCCGTCGTCTCCGCGGTGCACCAGCTGACGCGCGAGGATCTCGTCCAGATCCTGCTCGAGCCGAAGAACGCGCTCGTCAAGCAGTACCAACGCTTCTTCAACTACGACCACACGGAGCTCGTCTTCACGGAGGACGCGCTCTGGTCGATTGCCGACAAAGCGCTCGACCGTGAGACGGGCGCCCGAGGCCTGCGCTCGATCATCGAGCAGGCGCTGCTCGACGTCATGTTCGAGCTGCCCTCGCGCAAGGACGTCTCCAAGTGCGTGATCACGAAGGAGACGATCCAGCGCAACCTGAAGCCGACCCTGGTCACCACGGGCGGCGCTTCGCTCGACCTCGACGAGCTCAGGGAGCAGTCGGCCTAGAGTTGCGTCGTGGACGAGGAATGGCGCCTCACCGCTGAGCTCGACGGCGGGCCGGAGGAGATCGAAGCGCTGGTGGCGCAGATCTCCGATCGGCTGCCGTCCGGCGCCAGGCTGACGCGGGACGTCCGCAAGATTCGCGTGTACTCGACGCAGGAGGCCGAGGCGGCGCGCATCGAGGCGGTTGCGCTCGCCCTGCTCGAGCGCACGGGCCTCGGCTACGAGCTCTGGCACGATCGCTGGGACGACGAGGCGGCGGACTGGGAGGAGATCGCACCCGACCTTCCGCCGGGCGAGGAGCCCCCCGTGCTGGACGAGCCCGGTGCGGCGGTGCGAGGCGGGCCGTCCGAGCCGGACGAGGTCGCGACCGAACGTGAGCCCGAACCGGGTGGGGCTCGTGCCGGCCCATTCCCCGGTGCGGTCACCTCGCTCGGCGATGCGCGCATGCTCGTGGTCCTGACGTTTCTGGATCGCGACAGCGGTACGGATTTGCGAGCGCGACTCGTCGCGGAAGGCATCCCGCTCGTTTCCCGGCGGCGCGGTTTCGGCGTCCCGGCGGCCGACGAGGGCGCCGCCGCAGAGCTCGCCGCACACCTTCGCGATCAGGCCCCATCCGGGGCGAGCGTCGAGACGGCACAGCTCCCCGCTCGCCGCCGCGGGTAGCCACCAGATGGCTACCGTTCCGGCGCCTCGCTCCCGGGTGCGCGCGACCGGGACCGCTCGCGCCCGTCCGCCTGCAGGACCTCGCCGATCCGGCCGAGCGATTGGGCGAACTCGCTCGGGATGATCCACAGCTTGTTCGAGCTGCCCTCGGCGATCTGCGGGAGGATCTGGAGGTACTGGTAGGCGAGGAG
>JBKKAR010000069.1:0-5116 GCA_046714355.1 Gaiellaceae bacterium
ACCGCAACCTCCATGAGAGCCCTATCGGCCGCTCGCAGCGATCCCTTGAAAGAGGGATCGGAACGCAACGAGGGCCGGCAATGCCGGCCCTCGCAGAGAACGTCGTGGTACGTCGGTCGGAGCGAACTAGCAGACTCCGGTGACGATGTCGCTGCCGGGGTCGGCCTTCTTCCACGTCTCGGCGCCC
Organism: Gaiellaceae bacterium; assembly: GCA_046714355.1. Taxonomy (GTDB): domain Bacteria; phylum Actinomycetota; class Thermoleophilia; order Gaiellales; family Gaiellaceae; genus JACDAN01. The sequence goes on from JBKKAR010000069.1 coordinate 188, forward strand.
TTCGTCGCTTCGATGCAGTACGTGGTCGTGGTGGCCGTGACGACGTTGATGTCCTTGATCCCCGCGTCGTACGAGGTCTGCAGGACGGTCAGCGTCATGTTCGCGTACGTGTTGTTGTCCGCGTAGTACGCCTCGGCACCCGGGATGGAGGCGCGCACGTTGGCCTGCGCCGCCGACTTGTTCGCGCGATCCCGGAACTTCATGTACGACGGGACGGCGATCGCAAGCAGGATGCCGATGATGATGATCACGACCAGCAGCTCGATCAGGGTGAATCCGCCCTGACGATCGCTCCGGTTGATCCGCTGGTTCAGTCTTGCTAGCAAAGCTTCCTCCTTTTGAGGCAAGGTCGATGGCTCGAGCCTGGTATCGGCGCTCGAGCGGCTCCCCTCATGACGCTTTTGGGTGATCCGTCACCCGCTTTGGGTGAGCAACCTCACCCAGCCACCGCGGAACGGGCTGTGCCCGTTCCGCCCGAGCGGCGTCAGGGTTAAGGAAGCAGCTCTGCGGGTGCTCGGCCGCGCGATCGTCTACGAGATGGCGCAGCCGAGGTATTCGAGCGCGCGGGACGCCTCGTCTACGAACGTCGTCGCCTCTTCCTCGGAGTGGAAGACATAGGGGCCCGGACGAATGGGCTCGACGCGGAGGCTGTTCACGGGATACACCTCGCAGTGGACGACCACCTGTTGGTCTGCCTGCTCCCGGCGGAGGGTGACGACCTGCCGGCCGTCCTTGCGCGCGGTCTTCACGCGCTGGGCGGTGTTCATCGGCGTGCGTTGACCGCGGCCTGGGCGACTGTCTCGCTGTCGGCGAAGCCGCCGATTCGGGCGAACAGCACGTCTGGCCGTCGGTACACGAGGACGCCGGGGTTTTCGAGAGTGCCGAGGAGCTCGAGGAGCGGGCGGGACTGCGCCTCGGCGAAGACATTGAGCGCGACGAACCCTACGCCGGCGGCCTGAGCTCCAGCCCGGGCTTCGGCCAGCGCGATCTCGTCGACCGCGGCGCCGGGGCCGTAGAGACCGACCACGACCACACGATGGTCGGCGAGGGCGGTCGAGAGAACCCTGGGTAGACCGCTCTTGTCGACGGGCGCCACGACGGGAACGGCCGATGGAGGCTTGACCACCGGCTTCTTCACCGATGCCTTGGCCGCGGGCTTCGGCTTCGCCTTCAGCGGAGCCGGCATCTTCACGGGCGCCGTGTTTGCCAGCTTGGGCCGCACGAGGCTCGGGGTGTCACCGGCCGAGGACGGGGGACGGGCCACGATGAACGTGGCGACGACTCCGCCGAGCACGGCGAGGACAACGACCGGCACGAGAGCACGGTTCGACAGCCGCAGTGTCATACCCGAGCTATCGGCACTGGAGCGGCGATCCTTGATCTAGCTCTGCTCGCCGGCGGTCCATGCCTGGCGACGGGCAGCGGAGCCGAGCCAGCGGCCCTCGGGCTCGGCCAGGTCGACCGAGATGATCGCCTCCGGTCTGATGAAGCGGCCGGCGAAGAACGGCCACCCGTGGTTGGACGCGATCTGGCGTACGACGTTCTGCGCGAGCTCCTTCGCCTCACCGCTCGAGTGGAAGGCGCCGATCTCTACGCGGTCGCCGTCGGCGAGCCGGAGGACGACCGACCACGTTACGACGGTGTCGGCGTCCTGTTCGGACGCCGGCTGCTCGAGAAGCGGCGCGGGGGCCGGGACGACGGGCTCGGGCGGGACGGGCTCGGGAGCCAAGAGAGGCTCGTGAGCAAGGATGGGTGGGGCAACGACCGGCTCGGGAACGACAACCGGCTCGGCAGCAACGACCGGCTCGGCATAAATGACCGGCTCGGCAGCAACGACCGGCTCGGCCGCCGGAAGGGGAGCGAGAGGCTCGATCACGGGCTGCTCGACGGGAGCGACCGGCGTGTAGGAGATCGCGAGAGGCTCAGGGACCGGCTGCTGGACGACGGGTGTCTCGACGAACGGCGTGACGGCCACGGGGGCCACGGCCTCCACGACCAGCGGCTGCAGCTCGGGAGCCTGTGTGGCGTTGGGCTCCACCTGAAATGTCGCTTCCGGAGTGCCGAGCCAGACGCCCTCGCCGTTCACCGGCTGGGCCGGGGCGACAGGAAGCGGCTCGACGGCCTCGGCGACCGGCGGCGGCTCCGCTGGAGCGACCTGGACGACCGGCTCCGGGGTGGGCACGACGGGAGCGACGGCAACGACGGGAACCTCCTGGGCCACTACAGGGACGGCGGCGGTAGAAACAGTCTCGTAGGCGACCTCGATCTGGCGGTGCAGGGCCTCTCGCCCGGCAACGACGAGGTGCGGCTCGCAGTTCAACGCACGGCGCACATTCTCGACGACGAGGTCGTTGGACGGATCGGCGACGGCGACCACTGGGAGGCCGTCCTGGAACCCGATCGGCAGCACGCTATGGAGGCGCGCCTTCTCCACCGGGAGCAACTGGACGGCCGCAGGGTCGATGGCGGCGGAATCGAGCTCGACGAAGCGTAGGCCCTTCTGCCCGGCCAGCAGCCGGCCGAGGTCGCCCTCGGAGACGAGCCCGCGTTCGAGCAGCACTTCGCCAAGGCGCTTGCCGCGCTGCATCCCGTCCTGAAGTGCCTCCTCGAGCTGCTCCTCCGTAAGCAGACCCGCGCGGAAGATCAGGGTGCCGAGCGGCACGTCCCGCATGTCGGAGACGGGAATCGCGGGGGCCGGAGCCTCCACCGGGGCCGCCGGAGCGAGCTGGGGCGCCGCGAGCGGCGCCGGCTGGGCGAGCGGCTCGACCGGAGCCGCCGCGGAAAGGGTCAACGGGCTGATCAGCCCGTCGGTGGCCGGCGCGGGTACAGGCGCTTGCCCGAGGTTGGGGTTTCCGAAGTCCGCAGTGGACATGCTTACCTCTCTCTGAAGCTGGGTTTGAGTCGCTCCGGGATCGACGAACGCAGGCTCCGGGATGACCGGGCCGACCGGATCGGTATCGGCGGCCCAGTTGGGCGCGCCGTCACTCGAACGAGGGACGCCGAGCTCGTCCGGATTAGACGAGGACACGGCTCAGCTCCTCGAGCGACGTGATTCCCGCGGCGACCTTCGCCAGCCCGTCGTCCCACAGCGTGCGCATCCCGCCCTCCATCGCGGCCCGCTCGATCTCTTCGCGGCTGCCCCGAGAGACGGCCAGGGATTCGAGGTTCTCGGTCATGACGAGGAGCTGGTAGACGCCAATCCGGCCGCGGTACCCGGTCTGCGCGCAGCGCGGGCACCCGCGCTTCCGGTAAAAGGCAGCACCGTCCGAGGCGGCCGCAACCTCGGGCGAGACCCGGTTGCGCAGCAGCTCGTCGATCGACGGGCTGTACATCTCACAGCAGTGGGAGCAGAGCTTTCGGGCGAGGCGCTGGGCGAGCACGGCCGAGACCGCGGAGCCGGTGAGGAACGGCTCGACGCCCATCTCGTTCAGCCGGGTGATCGCACCGGGGGCGTCGTTGGTATGGAGGCTCGAGAGCACGAAGTGTCCCGTGAGCGCCGCCTCGATCGAGATCTTGGCGGTCTCGGCGTCACGGATCTCGCCGACCATCACGACGTCGGGGTCGGCGCGCAGGATCGACCGCAGCGCCGAGGCGAAGGTGAGACCGGCCTTGACGTTGATCTGAATCTGGCTGACGCCGGGGAGCCGGTACTCGACCGGATCCTCGACCGTCACGATGTTGATCTCGGGCCGTGAGATCTCCGTCAGCGCCGAGTACAGCGTCGTCGACTTACCGGAGCCCGTCGGGCCCGTGACGAGCAGCGCGCCGCCAGGCTTGTCGATGATCTCGGACAGAGTGTTCCGCATGCCCTCCTCGAGCCCGAGCTCCTCGAGTGTCGGAGCCGTCTTGGACTTGTCGAGCAGGCGCATGGCGATCTTCTCGCCGTCGACGGTCGGAAGGGTTGCGACGCGGATGTCGAGCAGCCGGCCGGCAGCGGCGGCGCTCAGGGAGATTCGTCCGTCCTGCGGCTTGCGCCGCTCGGCGATGTCGAGCTTGGCGAGCACCTTCAGGCGGGTGATCACGCCCGCGGTCATCCGCTTCGGCACTCGCTGCACCTCGTGCATGACGCCGTCGGTGCGGAACCGAACGACGAGCGCGTCGGCCTGGGGCTCGAAGTGGAGGTCGCTGGCGCCTTCCTCGGCCGCCTGGAAGATGAGTGAGTTGACCAGGCGGACGAGCGGAGCGTCGGAGATGCCGTCCTCTGCCTCGAGGTCGTCTCCTTCCTCGTCCTCGTCTTCAGCCTGCCCCTCGACGATCGCCTCGTCCACGATCGAACGGGCGCCGAAAGCCTCGGCGGCGCGGGCGAGCCGCTTCACCTCGTGGAGGATGTCCTCCCGGGAGCCGACCGCGAGCTCGATCTGCAGGCGCGTCGCGAGTTTCAGCTCGTCGACGGCGTTGACGTTCTGGGGGTCGGCGATCGCGATGCGGAGGATTCCGCCCTCGATCGCATACGGGACGGCGACGATCCGCTCGAGGACGTGGAGCGGGATCTCCTTCGCGGCGTCCGCCGAGACCCCGGCCTCGAGCAGGTCGACGACGGGAAGTCCGAAGCGCGCCGAGAGCGCGGTGACTACCCGGTCGGGGGCCGCGAGGCCCTCGTCGACGAGCGCCTGCGCGAAGGAGCTCGTCTTTGCGGCCCCGCGGGCGAGCGTGACGTCCGCGGGAGAGAGCAGCCCGGTTTGCTCGATCACGTCGGCGACGAGCTCGGACACCGCGTTGACCGGGAAGGCAGGCCGAAGCGGGCCCGCACCCGAGCCCGTTTTCTCCGCCGCAGGTGTCCGCAGCTTCGCTGGGCGATCCAGCTCCATAACCCAAACGAGGTAATCGGCAGGTGAGCCGAATCCCTTGAACCGATCACTCGGGCGAGGAATACGCACGAGCCCCCTACCGCCGATATCGCTCGAAAGCACTGGAGAGAGACACACGGGG
>JBKKAR010000070.1:0-21720 GCA_046714355.1 Gaiellaceae bacterium
CCTGCATCGTGGACGTCCGGGACGAAGACCGGGAGCAGCTCGAGCGCATTCACCGGGAGCTCGCCGACCGCGTCGAGCTCGCTCCGCGCATCTACAAGGACGAGCACCTCGAGTTCGTCCTCGAGGAACTCGACCCGGAGGTCCTCGTCCTGGGCGCGGACGGTGACGAGCCTCTCGCCGAGGCGCTCGAGCTCCTGCCCGACGTCCCTGCCGGCAAGCTCGCGATCGCCGACGTCGGTGCCCGCAGCAGGGAAGAAGTCGTCGAGCTCGAGCGGGCGGGCGTCGATGCTGTGATCGTCGGTGCGGGCAGCATCGCGCATCTCGTTGGCGTCGCTCCTCCAGAGGTCTGAGCGCAAGATCGCTTTCCGAGAGCCGGTGGGGTAACCGCTGGCTCGCCCTCGCCGCGCTGTTAGCCGGTGCGGCGGCGATCCGACTCGTCGGCGTCCAGTACGGCCTGCCCTTCCCCCTGCTCAACCCCGACGAGGAGAGCATCGTGCCGCGGGCGTGGCGGATGAGTCACGGCGGCGGGCTCGATCCCGACTGGTTCGACTATCCGAGCCTCCTGATGTACACGCTGGCGCCCTTCCAGAACTGGGCGGACGAGCCTTCGTACCTCGCGGGACGGCTCGTCGTCGCCGCGCTGGGGCTGGCCGGAATCGCGGCCGCCTGGTGGCTCGGCGGCCGCGCCTACGGGACGAGCGCCGGCTTCGTCGCGGCCGCGGTAACGACGGTCGAGGTCACGCATGTGGCTTACTCGCGGATGGCGGTCACGGACGTGCCGCTCACGCTCGGCGTGGCAGTGGCGCTCGCATTGATGGTCTCCCATCACCTGCCCGCCGCCGGTGTCGCCATCGGGCTCGCGGCGAGCTTCAAGTACCCGGCGTTCACGCTCCTAGTGCCGCTCGCCGTGGCCGGTTGGGGCCAGTGGCGCCGTCTTGCCGTCTCCGCCGCTCTCGTGCCCCTTGCCTTCCTCGTCTCGAGCCCGTACTTCGCGGTCCACCTCGGCGAGGCTGTCGGCGACGTCCGAAAGGTTCAGCGCTTCGGGCGCCAGGGCTGGCTCGGGTTCGAGGACGACCCGGCGGCCGCGATCGCCTTCCTCGAACGACTGTGGGAGGGGATGGGGCCGGCGTTGCTCATCGCGGCCCTCGGGCTCGTCCTCGCGCTCGTCCAACGGACGTACGCGGACCGGATCCTCGCTGCGTTCGTCCTCGTGTACTTCGCGACGCTCCTCCCGCTCGACGCCCATTTCGACCGCTATCTCCTCCCGCTCGTTCCCGTGCTCGGCGTGCTTGCCGGGCGGCTGCGCTCGCTCGCTCCGGTGACGCTGCTGCTGCTGGTCGTCCCGCTCGTCTGGTCGATCCGCGAGACGGAGCCGTTGACCCGGACCGACACGCGCGTCGTCGCACACGACTGGATGCGTGAGCACCTGACGCCGGGCGTCCTCGTCGCCGCCGATCCGTCCACCGCGGCGCCTGACACTGTGCGTGTGCTCCGGCTCGCCCTGCCAGGCCCCGGGCGACCTCCGGATCCCGAACGGGACCTCGCTCGTCTGCGCCGGTTGCAGGTCGGCTACGTGCTGGTCACGGGCGCCGTGGCCGACCGGGTCGAAGCGGCAGGGGATCGCTACCCGCGCGACTCCCGCTTCTACGACGAGCTCGACCGCCAGGGGAAGCGACGCTTCTACCGGAGTGGTACGGGCACACTGGCGGGACCTTGGGTAGCGGTGTACGAGCTGTAGAGGTCGAACCCGCGGCCGGGCGGCGGCACGGGCTCGCTGTCGCCGGGGCGGTTTTCGTCTCGGGTGCCACGGTGCTCGGAATGGAGATCGCCGCGAGCCGCGTGCTCGCGCCATTCTTTGGCAACTCGCTCTTCGTCTGGGGGTCGCTCATCGGCATCGTCCTCGCGGGCCTCTCGGTCGGATACTGGGGCGGGGGCGTCCTGGCGGACAGGTGGCCCGAGCCTCGATTGCTCGCCGCGGTCATGGGCCTCGGCGCCCTGGGAGTGCTCTCGATCCCGGTGCTGGACGGGCCGGTGCTCGAGGCGATCGTCGAATGGGATCCGGGCCCGCGGCTCAACCCGCTGCTCGCAGCGGTCGCGCTCTTCGGGGCGCCGAGCATCGTGCTCGCGGGGGTCGCGCCGATCGCCGTCCGGCTGCACGCGCGATCCCTCAAGACGCTGGGGCAGACCGCGGGCCGGCTGTTTGCGATCTCGACCGCGGGATCGATTGCCGGAACCTTCGCGACGTCCTTCTGGCTGATCCCGGAGTTCGGCACCGACCAGCTGCTCGGCATCGCGGCCGCGGCGCTGTTCGTAGCCGCCACGCTCTTCGCGCTCGCCGAGCGCCTGCCGATCACTGCCGGGGTTGCTCTCGCAGGCGCGGTGCTGGCCGGTGCGGCCGCCGTCTCGCTGGCGCCGGACACCGGGCGGACGCTCGCCGAAGCTGAGGCACGCAACTGGTCGCCGATCTACCGCCGCGCCGGGTCGGCCCGGCGCCAGGAGCCGCCGGCCGTCGACGGCCGCCTCGAGCTGCGCTACACGAAGGACACGGGCTACCACCGGCTCAGCGTCGCCGACGACGACGCCAACCGCTACCTGCGGTTCGACAACAGCTACCAGACGGGAATGCCGCTCGCCCGCCCGTTCGCGACCTCCTTCGAGTACACGGACTTCTTCCACCTCGCACTCGCCTACAACCCGGACGCCCGGGACATCCTCTTCATCGGGCTCGGCGGCGGCTCTGCGCCGAAGCGGCTCTGGCGGGACTTTCCGGATTTGCGGCTCCAAGCGGTGGAGCTCGACCCCGTCGTCGTCGACGTCGCCTACCGGTTCTTCAGCCTGCCGCGAGACCCGCGTCTCGAGGTCGACGTCGCCGACGGTCGCCGCTACCTCGGCGACGACGACCGCAAGTGGGACGCGATCATGATCGACGCCTTCTACGCCGACGCCATCCCGTTCCACCTCTTCACGAACGAGTTCATGGAGCTCGTCCGCTCCCGGCTCAACCCGGGCGGGGTGGTCATCACGAACACGATCGGCGCGATCACAGGCGAGCAATCGAAGCTCTTCCGGTCCGTCTACCGCACCTACCGCAGCGCCTTCCCGACGGTACTCGTCCACCCCGTGAAGCTCCCCGGCGACGAGGGTGACGCGGGCATCCGGAACCTGATCCTCATCGCGACCGAGCAGGCTGCGCCGGAGAAGTCGTTTCTCGTCGAGCGCTGGCGCGGGATCCGGGGGCGCTTCAATCGCGTGCCTGACCTGACGAAGGCGATCAGGGACCGGCGCGACGAGCCCGTCTCGGTTGCCGGCGTGCCGACGCTGACCGACGACTACGCGCCGACCGATGCCCTTCTGTTGATCGAGTGAGGGCGCTACCGTGCAGGCGGTGCGAGGCTTCCTGATCCTGGTTTTGCTCGCGCTCGCCGCGAGCGGCTGCTCGCTGGGCGATGACGCCGTCGAGGAAACAGCGTCCGCGAGGGAGCGGCCGGCGGCGTGCCCCGCTGCCTGGGAACAAGGCTGGCAGCGCCTCGCCGACCGCGTCGGCGTCCCGGTGTACTGCCCAAGCTGGATGCCGAGCCCGATCGACGCCCAGATCGGCGGCCAGTGGAACAGCGACGGCGTAGCGGTCGACAGGGACAAGAGCTACCTGGCCGGCTTTCTCTGGCATGAGGCCGGGAGCGGCGACGTCCACGTCAATTTCCGCGGCTATCCGGGCAAGAGGGGAGTGCCACGCTGCGTAGACACGCAGACCTCCGGCGGGACGACGCGCCGACGTTCCGTGCCCTGCTTCAGCGATCCGCAGGGCACGCGCAAGGTCGGCAACAAGAAGGTCACCGTCTACACGGTTTCGCGCGACGCCGATCAGTGGCATGTCACCTACCTCTGGCGGCGCAACGGCACGCTCTACGCGGTGAGCGAGCACGTCGCTCCGCCGCTGACCTTCCGCCGTGTGCTGCAGAACCTCGACCGGATCGTCGGCGGCCTCGAGGTCATCGAACCGAAGGCCTCTTCGAGTTGATGGGGACAGGATTAATCCTGTCCCCATGAGCAAAATGAGCGTGACGCGGAAAGAGCTGCTCGGCGGAGTTGCCGCCGGCGCGCTCGGCGCAGCCGGGATCTACGAGCTCGTCGACAAGCTCGCGGAGTCGCCGACTCGCGCGGCGACGGGCGAACGACCCGAGGAGCAGCACCTGCTCGCCGGGATGAAGCTGCTCGTCCACGAGGGCGTCGAGGTGATCGAGCCTCCTCTCCACCACCAGGTCGTAACGGCGCGGCTGCGGGTGGAGCCGAAGCGGTCGGAGCTGCGCGACGCGCAGGCCGCCCTGGAGGACGCGCTGGCCGGTATCGAGCGCCGCTACGAGATCACGCCTGCCGGGCTCGCCGTCTCGGTCGCCTGGGCGCAGCCGTACTTCCGCCGCTTCGTCCCCGCCCTGGCCGAGCGCCACCTGCCGGTCGACCGGCGTGCGTCGACGAGCGCCGACCGGCCCGTCTCCGCACTACTGAAAGCAACGAGGTTTCCGAGCGACCCGGAGACGACGATCCTCGAGGAGAACGAGGTCGCATTCCTGCTGCGGAGCGACCACCGGGAGCATGTCGCCGACGGCGCGGAGAGCCTCTTCGCGGCGACCGAGGGTCTTTTCGAGCTGACGAGCATCCGGAAGGGGTTCCAGGGCGGCGGATTTTCCGGCGGGCAGGGCCTGCCGAAGGCGATGGCGACTGCCGCGGGAATCCAGGGAGCCGACCTGATCCCGGACGGCGCGCAGCTCTTCCTCGGCTTCACCTCGACGCAGCGCCACACCCAGGGCCAGTCACGGATCGCGAACTTCGAGACGCTGGGCCTCGTCGACGTCCAGGAGGGCTACTTCCGAGGCGGCACGCACATGCACCTCTCCCACCTCTTCGAGAACGTCGAGGCCTGGTATCTCGACTTCGACTTCCGCGAGCGGGTCGACACCACGTTCCGGCCGGGATTCCAGGCGCGGGAGGGTGCACAGACGCTGAAGCAGGCACCCGAGGACGCAGCCTCGCAGGCTGACCTCGAGGGCGATTTCCGCCGTTCCGGCGCGATCGGGCACAGCGGCTCGATCCAGCCGACGTCACGCCTCCAGATGGACATCCGCGGCGCCGACGGCGAGCTCTATCCGAAGGGAAGCGCGATTCCACTCCGCGCGGACTTCAACACCCTGGACAACCCGTTCTTCTGGACGGCCGATCCGGGTCGAGACCGGCACTCGGAGCAGCCCGACGCCGGCCTGCACTTCATCAGCTTCAACCCCTCCAGTGACGACTTCCGCCGGAACCGGCTGGCGATGGACGGCTTCATGCCGGACGGAACCCGCCTGCCGCTCCAGGCGAGGTCGAGAGCGCAGGGCCTGAACTCCGTCCTACGGACGACACACCGTCAGAACTTCGTGATGCCGCCACGCGCGCGCCGCAGCTTCCCGCTCGTCGAGTTGATTCGCTAGCCGAAGAAGGCCTTCGCCACGTCGTACCACTCGGGAGGCACGGTCTTCAGCTCGCGCACCGCCTCCTCGAGGGAGACGTCGACGATGGCGTCGCCGTGCAGGGCTGCCATTCGCCCAAAGCGTCCCTCGTGGACGAGGTCTGCGGCTTTCAGCCCGAACCTCGTGGCGAGGATCCGGTCGCGTGGCGTCGGTGACCCTCCTCTCTGGACATGGCCGAGCACGGTGACGCGCGTCTCGTAGCCCGTCTGCTGCTCGATGTCGCGCGCCAGCGCCTCTCCGACGCCGCCTAAACGGACATGGCCGAACTGATCCGTTTCGTCCTCCTGCGTGACCGACCGCTGCTCGCCCGACTCGTACGTGAGCTCGTAGCCCTCGCTGACCACGACAATCGAGAAGTCCTTCCCGCGCTCGTGCCGTCGCCGCAGCTCGGCGCAGGCCTGCTCGACGGTGACGGGCTGCTCGGGGATGAGGATCGCGTCGGCGCCGCCGGCGATCCCGCTCATGACAGCGATCCATCCCGTATGGCGGCCCATGACCTCGACGACCATCACGCGGTTGTGCGACTCCGCCGTCGTGTGCAGACGGTCGATCGCCTCCGTCGCGATCCAGACCGCCGTGTCGAAGCCGAACGTGTAGTCCGTCCCCGAGAGGTCGTTGTCGATCGTCTTCGGAACGCCGACGACCGGGAACCCGTGCTCGGCGTGAAGCCGGGCAGCGACCCCGAGTGTGTCTTCGCCGCCGACGGCGACCAGCGCCTCCAGGCTCTCCGTCTCGACTGTTTGGAGCACACGTTCGACGCCGTCCTCGCTCTTGTACGGATTCGTGCGCGAAGTGCCGAGGATCGTGCCGCCACGGGGAAGGAGTCCGGAGATCGCGCGGTAGTCGAGCGGATGGAGCAGTCCGTCGACCAGCCCTCGCCATCCTTCGCGCACGCCGATCACCTCGTGGCCGCGGTCGAGCGACCGCCGGGCCACAGCGCGGATGACGGCGTTCAGCCCCGGGCAGTCGCCACCGCCCGTCAGGATCCCGATCCGGCCAGGCACGGGGCTACCCTATGCGGAGCGCCGAAGTGGCGGAACTGGCAGACGCGCCGGACTCAAAATCCGGTGGAGCGAAAGCTCCGTGTGGGTTCGATTCCCACCTTCGGCACTTCGTTTCGCTGAAAGTCTCAGGATTTTCGGCGGCGGGATGAAGCGGGCGGCGCGGATTTGTTTGTGAGCGTTTATGGTTGCAGCGACGAACCCCAGTGCTGAATACTTGACGCGGAGCGCGGATCGGCGGCGGCCCTCCGCCTTCCGCAGATGCAGAAACCGGCGACGGAGGAGGCGTAGTGAATTTGAGAAAACGAGGCGTACTCGGTTTCCTGATCTTGCTCGTAGCCGTACTGGCGCTCGCGGCCGCAAGCTGCGGCGGTGACGACGACGGCGCGGGCGACGCTGGCGGTGGCGGTGGCGGCGGTGGCGCGGCCGAGGCGCTCCCGTCTGCTTCGTGCGGCCCGGTCCGCTACGAGGGCGACGGCGAGGCGGAGTACCTGATCGCCTCTGACTTCCCGCTCCAGGGCGCGAACCGCTCGCTCACGACCGAGATGGCGGACGCGGTCGAATTCGTGCTCAAGCAGCGCAAATACAAGGCCGGAGAGCTCAACATCGGCTACCAGTCCTGCGATGACTCGACCGCGCAGGCCGGAGCCTGGGACTCGGCCAAATGCACCTCGAACGCGCGTGCGTACGGCGCCAACGAGAAGATGATCGGGCTGATCGGGACGTTCAACTCGGGCTGTGCAAAGCTTGAGATCCCGATTCTGAACCGGGCGACGAACGGTCCGGTCGCGATGGTCAGCCCCTCGAACACGAACCCCGGTCTGACCGAAGCGGGGCCGGGAGCCGATCCGGGAGCACCGGACATCTACTACCCGACGGGCACCCGCAACTACGCGCGGGTCGTCTGGAACGACCAGCACCAGGGCGCGGCGAACGTGCTCTACGCGGAGGAGCTGGGGCTGAAGAAAATCTACGTGCTCAACGACAGCGAGACGTACGGGCTCGGGATCGCGAACCTCTTCATCCGGTACGCCGAGAAGAAGAACATCAAGATTCTCGGCAACCAGAAGTGGGACAAGAAGGCCTCGAGCTACGAGTCGCTCGCCAGTCGCGTCAAGGCGTCCGGAGCGGACGGTGTCTTCCTCGGAGGGATCATCTGCAACAACGGCGGCAAGCTGATCAAGGACCTCCGTGCAGGTCTCGGCCCCGACGTCCCGCTGATCGGGCCTGACGGCTGGACACCGATCTCGGCGACCATCGAGGGTGCCGGCGAAGCCGCGAACTCGATGTACATCAGCCAGCCGGGCGTGCCGGAGGACCAGCTCACCGGTGCCGGCAAGACGTTCGTCACCGACTTCAAGGCGGCGTCGGGCAAGGACACGGTCGATCCCTACACGGCGTACGCAGCGCAGGCGACCCAAGTTCTCCTCGACGCCATCGAGCGGGCCGGCAGTGCGGATCGGGCCAAGATCGCCGCGGAGCTGTTCAACACAGACGTGAAGGACGGCATCCTGGGCGACTTCAAGATCGACGAGAACGGCGACACGACGCTCGGCACCGTCACGTTCTTCCAGGTGAAGAACGGCGAGCCGGTGTTCGTGAAGACGATCACTCCGGAGCTCGCGTTCGTCGAGTCGTAAGCAAGACACGCGCCTTTCGGCCGCCGGGGGAGGAACACGCGTCCTCCCCCGGCGTGTCGAGGAATTCGATGACAACACAGGCACGCCGACTCCCACTTCCCACTCTCGCCGGCCGGCTGCCGGGCTATATCGCCCCGGCCTTCGCCTTCCTGCTCGTCGGGCTGCTCGTCCTCTGGCTCGGCGTCAACCTCTACAAGACGCCCTCCGAGTTCTATGGCCTGTTCCTGATCGGCCTGACGAACGGGGCGATCTACGGGCTCGTCGCGCTGGGCTACTCACTCGTGTACGGCATCCTCGAGCTGATCAACTTCGCGCACGGCGACGTCTTCATGCTCGGCGGGATGTTGGTCGCGACGATGGTGGCGAGCTTCGGCCTCAGCGCCGGCGAGGCGATCCTCTGGCCGATGATCCTGCTGATGCTGGTGCTGGTGATGGCGTTCGGCGCCGTCATCAACACCACCATCGAGCTCGTCGCCTACCGGCGGCTGCGACACGCACCCCGCCTGGCGCCGCTGATCACGGCGATCGGAATGTCGTTCATCCTCCAGAACATCGGGCTCGTCTGGAAGGGCGCGCGGCCAACGTCCGTCGAGTCGATCCTTCCGCGCGGTGCGGTCTTCTCGATCGGCGGCGTCGGCTACACGTGGGACAAGCTGATCGTCCTGCTCTTCACGGTCCCGGTGCTCGTCGTCCTCATCCTGCTCGTGCAGCGCACCCGGCAGGGAAAGGCGATGCGCGCGACCGCTCAGGACCGCGACGCCTCCGCGATGATGGGGATCAACGTCAACCGGACGATTTCGTTCACGTTCTTCATCGCCGGAGCTCTCGCCGGAGCCGCCGGCCTCCTCTACGCCCTCTACATCACGAACATCCGCTACGACGAGGGGTTCCGGCTCGGGCTGATCGCCTTCACGGCCGCCGTCGTCGGCGGGATCGGCAACCTGCCCGGCGCGGTGCTGGGCGGCCTCGTGATCGCGATGATCGAGTCATTCAACAACGGCCTCAGCTGGGCGACCCCGGGCAGCGACTGGACGCAGTCGATCATCTTCGCGCTGCTGATCATCATCCTGGTCTTCCGCCCGGAGGGGCTCCTCGGCGAGCAAACGCCGGAGGGCGGATGAACATCCCACTCCTCCCATCTGAGCGCCGCGCCGAGTTCGACGCGGAGCTCAGGCGGCGGGCGATCCGCGGAGGGATCGCTTCACTGGCCGCGATCGTGCTCGTCACGATCTTCTCCGGGATCTCGATATCGCTGATCGCGACCGTCGCTGTCGTGCTCGCGCTCTACGTCGTGCCCTGGGATCTGATCCGATACGGCCGCTTCATCGTCCCGGCTACAGCGATCGTGCTCGCGGCTCTTTACCCGTACTTCAGGGACTCGATGTTCGAGATCCCGCTGTTCGGGCCGTTCCCGACGGTCGACACGGCGGTGACGATGACGATCTTCATCATGATGGCAATCGGCCTCAACATCGTCGTCGGCTACGCGGGCCTGCTCGACCTGGGCTACGTCGCCTTCTACGCGATGGGCGCCTACACGGCCGCCTGGTTCGCGTCGCCCCATTTCGGCCAAAGCGTGAACTTCCATCTCGGATCGACCGGAGTGAACCCGGACGCCGCCGGCTTCCACGTCTCCATCTGGCTCGTGATCTTCCTCGCGGCGATCTTCACCGCCGTCGTGGGCGTGATCATCGGGCTGCCGACCCTGCGCCTGCGCGGCGACTATCTCGCCATCGTGACGCTTGGGTTCGGAGAGATCATGCCCCAGATCGCGAGGAACGGCGACAACCTGTTCAACACAGGGTTCAACCTCACGAACGGGGCGCAGGGGATCAACCCGATCGACCCGCCCGGCTTCGGGAAGACGGTCTCCGACTACACCGGGCTGCCGGAGGACTACCTGACCTTCAACGCCAACTTTCTCGGCAGGGAGATCGGCGGCATCGAGGTCTTCTACTGGACTGCTGTCGCGCTCCTGCTCTTCACGGTCTTCTGCTCCGTCCGCCTGCGCGACTCCCGTCTCGGCCGCGCCTGGATCGCCATCCGCGAGGACGAGACCGCCGCCGCCGCGATGGGCATTCCGCTGATGCGCACGAAGACCTGGGCCTACGCCGCCGGGGCGTTCTTCGGCGGGATCGCCGGCGCCTACTACGCGAGCTTCAAGAGCGGCACGTTCCCCGACGACTTCTTCTTCAACATCTCGGTCTTCATCCTCTGCATGGTCATCCTCGGCGGCATGGGGAACGTCTGGGGCGTGATCGTCGGTGGAGGGTTCCTCGCCTACCTGAACCAGGAGGGGCTGGGCAACATCGGCGCCGAGATCAACCAGACCTTCGGGACCAACATCGACGTGCCCCTCTACCAGTTCGGCATCTTCGGCGTCATCCTCGTGCTCGTGATGCTGTTCAAGCCCGAGGGCCTGATTCCGAGCGCTCGCCGCAAGATGGAGTTCGAGGAAGGCGTCTCCGACGAGCCGCTCTACGACGTCCAGAAATGAGCACCCAGGAGCCCCCGATCCTCGTCGTCGAGAAGCTCCGTAAGGAGTTCGGCGGCCTCGTCGCCGTCAACGACGTCGACTTCACGATCCCCACGGGATCGATCATCAGCCTCATCGGCCCGAACGGCGCCGGCAAGACGACGTTCTTCAACATGCTCACCGGCGTCTACAAGCCGACGGGTGGTTTGATCCAGTTCGCAGGCGAAAACGTGACGGGCAAGCCGCCGCACGCGATCACCGAGCGCGGTATCGGCCGCACCTTCCAGAACATCCGCCTCTTCCAGAGCATGACCGCGCGCGAGAACGTGATGGTCGGGATGCACGCACGGCTGAAGGGCGGGATCGTCGGGAGCATCCTTCGGACGCCGGGCGTCAAGCGCGAGGAGCGGCAGGCCACCGAGCGGGCCAGGGAGCTGCTCGACTTCGCGGGGCTGCAACGCAGCCAGTGGGAGCAGTTCGCGCGAAACCTCTCCTACGGCGACCAGCGCCGGCTCGAGGTCGCCCGGGCACTGGCCACGCAGCCCAAGCTCGTGCTCCTCGACGAGCCCACGGCCGGGATGAACCCGCAGGAGACTGCCGACTTCACGACCTTCGTCGCCCGCCTGCGCGAGGAGGAGGGGCTGACCGTGCTCCTCATCGAGCACGACATGAAGGTCGTGATGGGTATCTCCGACCGCGTCACGGTTCTCGACTACGGCGAGAAGATCGCCGAGGGCGCGCCGCAGGATGTCCAGCGTGACCCGAAGGTGATCGAGGCCTACCTCGGCTCGGCGGCTGTGGCCCAGTGACGGAGACGGTCGCCGAGCGCGCCCAGGTCGGGTCGGGCGACCGCAAGAAGATCCTCGAGCTTGAGGACGTCCACACCTACTACGGGTCGATCCAGGCCCTGAAAGGCGTCTCGCTGGAGGTCTACGAGGGCGAGGTCGTGACGCTGATCGGCGCCAACGGGGCGGGGAAGTCCACGACGCTGCGGTCGATCAACGGGCTGAACCATCCGCGGAAGGGCACGATCAGGTTCCAGGGCCGCGACATCACCCAGGAGGCGCCGCACGACGTGGTGAAGATGGGCATCAGCCAGTCTCCCGAGGGCCGGCGGCTCTTCCCGCGCATGAGCGTGATGGAGAACCTCGAGATGGGCGCCTTCCAGCGAGATGATCGCGCCGGGATCAAGGAATCGCTCGATCGCGTCTTCGAGCTCTTCCCCCGCTTGCACGAGCGGCGCAACCAGCGAGCAGGGACCCTGTCCGGGGGCGAGCAGCAGATGTGCGCGATGGGACGGGCGTTGATGGCGAAGCCGAAGCTCCTGCTCCTGGACGAGCCCTCGATGGGCCTGGCCCCGATCTTCGTCGAGCGGATCTTCGAGATCGTCGTCGAGATCAACAAGCAGGGGACACCGATCCTGCTCGTCGAGCAGAACGCGCTGATGGCGCTCGACGTCGCCGACCGCGGCTACGTGATGGAGACGGGATCGATCGCGCTTGCCGACGACGCGAAGTCCCTCGCGCAGAACGAGCAGGTACGCAAGACCTACCTCGGCGAAACCTAGAGCGTTTCCTGGCCGCCGCGCCCCAGGGAACGCTCTGTCAGCGGTCAGCCTTTTCCGGTTCGGATCGGGAAGTACGGCGGTGCGACGAGGTAGCCGATCCGGGCGTCGCCGCCGGCGCGCGCTCGCGCCATAGCGAGGGCCGCCGGCAGGCTCCGGGTCGGGACGAATCCGAACTGGCGGGCGGCGAGGGCGTCGCGGCAGCCTGCGACCAGCACGGCCCCCAGGCGCTCGACCGCCGGGAGGCAGCCCGCCCAGTCGACGAACGGCTGAACCGGATGGCACGCTCGGCCGGACCGGTACTCGGCGATCGCCCGCGGGTCCGCCGCAGCGGCTCGCTCGGCGGCGGCAAGCTCGTCGGGCTCGGTTGCCGCCCGCGAGCCGAGGGCTCGCAGCGCGTTGAAGAACGTCCGGTACGGCGACTGTGTCGGGTGTGGGAACCGGCGGTCGAACGGGCTGACGAGGATCGCGGTGCCTCCCTCCACCAATGGAAACCGGTCTCGCCAGAGCCGTAGGGCGAAGCCGAGCCCGAGGTAGGCCGCGAGCACGGGGTTGGGACGCTCACGGGGCAAGTGCGGAGTCGTCGCAGGGATGCCGATTACGATCGCGTCGAGCGGCTCGTCAAGCGTTGCGGCGCGGGCCTCGACGGCTCGGAGCAGCGCCTCGATATGGGCGCCCGACGGAGGCCCGGCCAGCACCGCTGTCGCGGTCAGGTTACGGGGGATCGAGGCGAGCAGACGACTCCGAACGGCGCCGGGAGCGAGGCGGAAGGCGAGGCGCACCGGCGAGGCCGCGATCCGCTCCAGCGCGCGGGGGTCGTGCGGGTATCCGTGGAACGCTCCCGTCACGACAGGCGGGTTGAGCGCGAGTGAGGCGCCGATCACCGGCAACCGCTTGAGGAGCTCGCGCTCGAGCTCCAGACCGAGCCGCCAACCGAGCGACGCGGCCGTCTCGAGGAGGGAGTAGGCGCTCGCCGCCCGCAAAGCCTCGGGGCCGGCCGCTCCGAGGAGCGCCGCAGGCCCGCCGTGGAGAATCGACTCGGCCGCCCCGACGACCACGACGAGATCGGTCTCGACGAGGGCGCGGTTGACCCGTAGCGGGACCCCGCCGGCGGTTCCGAGATCGACGAGGTCGGGATCGGCGGCGTCGTGGACCACGACCTTCCCGGCGAAGCGCCGGGCGAGCTCGTGTGGCACGAGCTCCTCGAGGTCACCTGCGCTTGCACGTCGCGCGAGACCACCGGCGACAAGGATCGTCTGTCGCTCGAGCGGCACGCCGAGCTCCTCGAGCTCCGCCACCGTGGCGGCCAAAGCCAACTGACGTGGGTCGCGGACGGCGCTGGGGATGGGAAGAGCGGGCTGTTCGACCACGATCGTTGCCCGGCCACCCGGCGCCGCAAGCTGCCCGATCGATTGCCCGGCGAGCGGGAAGCGCAGAGCCTCGCGAACCGCCGCGCCGACGTCCGCGAGCGGCTCGGCCGGCGGCGGTGGCCGGAGGACCACCGCGTCCGGCGGGGCGTCGACGATCGTCAGTCGCGAGCCGGCGAGGAGCGGCACGCGCATTACTAGTGCCCCTCCAGCCAATGCACGCCCGCTTCTGGCCCGCGATCACGCGGCGCCAGAGCCCACCCTCCTCCTCGCCAAGGCTGCCCAGCCTTGACTCGTCCGAGTGCGACCTCTGGCTTGGTGCTCGCGACCCAGAAGGGGGGCAGCATTAACTGAAGGGGCACTAGCCGAGTCTGAGGATGTAGGCGCGGGCGTGGTGGACGAAACCGTACGACTCGTAGAGCTGATGGGCTTCGGCCCGCTGGTGGCCCGATTCGAGCGTCAGCACGTGGCAGCCGCGGCGCCGGCACTCCTCGGCGCAGGCATCGAGCAGCGCGCGCGCCGCGCCGCGCCGGCGGAACGCCTCGTCCACGAAGAGGTCGGGGATCCAGCCCTGTGGCGTCGTCCAGTTCAGCCGGAGCTGGATCCAGAGGCTCACCGCGCCGGCGATCTCGCCGTCGAGCTCGGCGACGTAGATCCGGCAGTCGTCGTGCTCCAGATGCGCCAGGAAGACCTCGCGCTGCGGCCCGGGGTCCTCGGCGACCGCCGGCCGGGTCAGATCCTCCATCAGCTGGAGCACCCGGTTCGCGTCGCGCGGCTCGGCTTCCCGGACGATCACGGGATCGAGCGGTACATGCGGAGGAACGTCGGCCGGAACCCCCGCCGCGGCCAAAACCGAGAGGCGAGGAGGTTCGTCATCCGCCAGTCGGTCGTCATCGACCCGTAGCCATGCTCGCGCGCCCAGGTGAGCGCATGAGCCGTGAGGGCACGACCGACGCCGAGCCCGCGTGCCGCCGGCTCCGTCGACGCGTCGGCCAGGTCGATGCTGTCGGCCGGGATCCGGAGACCGCTCCGGCCCGTGTAGAGCAGGGTATGGCCGACGAGCCGTCCGTCCAGCTCGGCGACGAAGTATTTGAACTGCTCGCCGTCCCAGGTGTCGCGCCACTCCTCGACTCGGTCTTCGTGCGAGGTCGTCGTCATGCCGGAGAAGCTCGGCGCCGGCTGCATGGATTCGGCCATGAGGCCGTCGAGCCGCGCCGCCTCTTCCAGGTCGTCGGGCGTCCCGTCCCTAACCATCACGTCGGACTCGAAGGACTCGGCTGCCGTTTCGCGGACGGCGGTGACCGCCGAGCCACCGAAGCAGAGCCGAAACCAGGCGTCGATCAGTCCAGGTTCGGAGGCCGGAGCGTAGACCCCGTGCCTCGTGTGCCCGGCCTCGACCCAGCGCTCCGCGGCATCGGCGTAGAGGTCGCGGAGAACCTCTGGATCGCCCTCGAGCGCGAGTCCCGCGAAACCGACGAGGTTCCAAATCAGCCCCGTGTTCGTGAACGAGCGAGGCGCGGCGACCAGGTAGCCGCGGAGCTCGCCGTCCTCGATCAGGGCCGAGCCGCTCGCGCCCTCTTCCCGCCACGCCTCCTCCACCTCCGCGCGAAAGTCCGGTTCGGCGGCAAGAAGCGGTTCTTCCGCGAGATGGCGCCGATGGCGCGCGGCGAGCAGCTCCGCGGCGTCGTCCAGGTGAGCGTCCGAAAACGGCTCGAATTGAAGTCCCGGCATTGGCGGAGGACGATAGCCTCCGAGCGCATGCCAAAGACCCTGAGCGGCGAGGAGCTCCAGCTCGACGACGCGCCGGCGCGCGATTCCGAGCTCTTCCTCGTCGACGGCAACAGCCTCGCCTACCGCGCCTACTTCGCGCTACCGGAGGAGCTCGCGACGAGCGAGGGGATGCCCACGAACGCGCTGCTCGGCTTCACGAACATGCTCTTCAAGCTCCTGACGGACTACAAGCCAAAAGGGGTCGCGGTCGCCTGGGACACACGTCCGGTCGAGCGGCTGGAGATGGCCGAGACGTACAAGGCAGACCGCAGGCCGATGGCCGACCTCCTCCGCGAGCAGTTCCCGCACTTCCGTCCGATCGTCGAGGCCTTCGGTTACCGCAACCTCGAGTTCGAGGGCTGGGAGGCGGATGACGTCATCGCCACGCTGGCTACCCATGCCGACCAGGCGGGGATCAAGACGACGGTCGTCTCGACCGACCGGGACGCCTTCCAACTGGTCTCCGAGAACGTGAACCTGATGATGACCCCGCGCGGCGTCTCGGACGTCAACGTCTACACACCCGATCGCGTGGAAGCCAGGCTCGGGATCACTCCCGAGCAGATCCCGGACTTCATCGGCCTCAAGGGCGACAACTCGGACAACATTCCGGGAGTTCCGGGGATCGGCGACAAGACCGCCTCGCAGCTGATCCAGCAGTACGGGTCGCTCGAGAGCGTGCTCGAGCACGTCGAGGAGCTGACGCCGGCCCGCAGGAAGAACCTCACCGAGCACGCGGAGCAGGCGGTTCTGTCCAAGCAGCTCGCCACCATGCGGCGTGATCTCGAGCTCGACTGCGACCCGTCCCAGCTCGTCCTCTCGCCGCCCGACCGCTCGAAGCTCAAGGAGATGTTCAGGCAGTTCGAGTTTCGCAACCTGCTGAACCGGGTCGACGAGCTCGACGCGACTGTCCCTGCCGCGCCGCTCGTCGTCGAAGGCGTCCGCGTGCCGTGGAGCGAGGGCGTGCTGCCGGAAACCGGCGGGATCGCGGCAGAGAACGGCCGGGTTGCCGTCGCCACCGAGGACGGCGTGGTCGTTGGCCCGCGTCCCGCGCGGCTCGAGGGCTCGTTCGTCGTCCACGACGCGAAGGCCCAGCGGGTCGCGCCTGCCGAGGACACGCTCCTCGCCTCGTATCTGATCGACCCCGGCCGCGCGACCTACGAGCTGGACGACCTGGCGGCCGAGTACGGGATCGAGCTCGTCCCCGACCCGCCGGCGGACGACGACACCGCTGCGCTGGTGCGCCACGCCGCGGCGACCCTGCGTCTCGCCGAGCCGCTCGTTGCCCGGCTACGAGAAAGGGGCGCCGAGGAGCTCTACCGCACGATCGAGTTGCCGCTCACACAGGTACTCGCCGACATGGAGGACGCCGGCGTCAAGATCGACGAGTACCGCATGGGTGAGATCACCGCGCGGCTCGCCGACCGGGTCGAAGAGCTGGAGCAGAAGGCGTACGAGCTCGCCGGCGAGGAGTTCATGATCGGCTCGACCCAGCAGGTCGCCCGGATCCTGTTCGAGAAGCTCGAGCTCACTCCGGGACGCAAGGGCAAGACCGGCTACTCGACCGACACTCGCGTCCTCCGGACGATCCGTGGCGCGCACGAGATCGTCGCGGTCATCGAGGAGTGGCGCGAGTATTCGAAGCTGCTGAACACCTACCTCAAGCCGCTGCCGACGCTGATCTCGGTGCGGGACGGGCGGCTCCACACGACGATCAACCAGGCGGTGGCTTCCACAGGGCGCCTCTCGACGACGAACCCGAACCTCCAGGCGATTCCGATTCGCACCGACCTCGGGAAGGAGATCCGCTCGGCGTTCGTGGCCGAGACGGGCGCGCGGCTTCTCTCGGCGGACTACTCCCAGATCGAGCTGCGGATCCTCGCGCACGTCTCCGGTGAGCCGAAGCTGCGGGAGGCCTTCGCGCGAGGCGACGACATCCACACGGCGACCGCGGCTGAGGTGCTCGGCAAGGACCCGGCGGCGCTCACGACGGGCGATCGCTCGACGGCGAAGATGATCAACTTCGGGATTGTCTACGGGATCTCGTCGTTCGGCCTCTCCGAGAACCTCGAGATCCCGCGCGAGCAGGCGCAGTTGCTGATCGACACCTACCTGGCCCGCTTCCCGCACGTGCAGGACTTCATCCAGCGGACGATCGAGCAGGCGACGCGCGACGGCTACACGACGAGCCTGCTCGGCCGGCGGCGCCCGGTGCCGGAGCTCCGGGCGTCGAACCGGCAGACGCGCTCGCTCGGCGAGCGTCTTGCCGTGAATTTCGTCATGCAGGGCTCGAACGCGGACATCATCAAGAAGGCGATGCTCTCGATCCATCGTCGGCTGCGGGACGAGGGGAGAGGCGCGAGGCTTGTCCTCCAGGTGCACGACGAGCTTCTCCTCGAGGTGCCCGAGGCTGAGGTGTCGGCGGCCAAGAATCTTGTCCGTGAGGAGATGTGCGCCGCGTACGACCTCGACCCGCCGCTCGCCGTCGACATCGGCGTGGGCGAGGACTGGAACCAAGCGAAGACCTGACCGGCTGACGCTCCGCGCTGGTCATAAACCTGGTTCAGAGTCGTACCAACCTGGTGTTCGGGCTGGTCGCCGAGGCGAAACCGATTTAGACTCGCCGAGCCACGCCCGTTCGGGTCTTGGCCCGATCGGCTTCGTTCTGGGGAGAGGGAGGATTTTCGTGTCGAAGCACTTGCGCCTGCTCATGCTGCTGGTGGTCGTCGTCGCGACTTTGACCGGGGCCTCGAATGCGCCGGCGATCTCGCCCGACATCGTCATCAGCCAGGTCTACGGCGGCGGCGGCAACGCCGGCGCCACGTACAAGCGGGACTTCATCGAGCTCTTCAACCGGGGCTCGACGACGGTGAACGTCAGCGGCTGGTCGGTGCAGTACGCATCGTCGGCCGGGACCACATGGCAGGTGACACCGCTCTCCGGGACGATTGCGCCCGGCCAGTACTACCTCGTTCAAGAGGCGGCCGGCGCGGGCGGCACCCTCGATCTGCCCCCGCCCGACGCGAGCGGGAGCATCGCCATGTCGGCGAGCAGCGGAAAAGTCGCGCTCGTGACGAGCACGACGAGTCTGAACCCGCAGGCGTGTCCCCTTTCGGACACCCGCGACTTCGTCGGCTACGGGGCAGCGAACTGCTGGGAGACGACCCCGGCGCCGGGGCCTGCGCCCGGGTTGTCGAACACGACAGCCGATCTCCGAAATCCGCCCGCTCCTGGGCCGCGTGGCTGCCAGGACACCGACGTCAACGCGGCCGACTTCGTCACCGGCCCACCCGAGCCCCGGAACACTGCGTCGCCGCGCAATCTCTGCGTCGGCGACCAGGCGCCGTTCGTGACCGTCACGACGCCTGCGCCGGGCCAGGGAGAGGTTTCGGCCTCGGCTTCGATCTCCATCACCTTCAGCGAGCCGGTCACCGCAGGCCCGAACGCGTTCTCGATCACGTGTGACGGCGAGGTCGTCGCCTTCACGGTGACTCCGAGCGGCGCGTCGACGACCTTCGTCCTAACGCCGACGTCACCGCTTCCCGAGGGTGCCGAGTGCACCGTCACCGTCACGGGCAACGAGATCTCGGACGTCGACGAGCTCGACCCGCCCGACAACGCGTCGAACTACAGCTTTACGTTCACGACGCAGGGTCAGAGCGGACTTCGGATCCACGACATCCAGGGCCGGCAGCACCTTTCGCCGTACCGCGGGCTGCTCGTGTCCGGGGTGCCGGGCATCGTCACGACTCGCCGGTCGAACGGCTTCTACTACGAGGATCCCGAGCCGGACATGGATCTCCGCACGTCCGAAGGCATCTTCGTCTTCACCGGCGCGGCGCCGCCTGCGTCCGTCATCGTGGGCGCGCCGTTGACGGTGTCGGGCCGCGTCAGCGAGTTCCGAGGAGGCTGCACTCCGAGCTGCACGCCACCGAACTACACGGTCGATCCGATCATCACGGGCAGCAGCGCGTTCGGGAACCTGACCACGACGCAGATCAACTCGACGCTGATCACGCCCTGGACGTCGACGGACACGATCGACCCCACGGTCGTCGGCCGGGGAGGCCGCGTGCCTCCGGCGATCGTGATCGACAACGACACGCCCGACCCGGCAATCGACGACCCGCCGCTCATCAGCGGGAACATCGAGTCGAAGTCCTCGCCGCCAGGCGTGACGGATCCGCAGGATCCGACCTTCGATCCCAACGAGGACGGCATCGACTTCCACGAGAGCCTCGAGGGAATGCTCGTGCAGGTCAATCGCGCGGTCGCCGTCTCTCCGACGGTCGACTTCTCGGTCAACGCGAGCCGCCCGCGCGGCTCGAACAGCGAGATCGCGGTGCTCGCGGACGACGGCGCCGATGCCGTGCTCAGGACCCTTCGGGGCGGCATCATCGTCCGCGCCTTCGACTTCATCCTCCCGCAGGAGTACCGCCTCGGCGACTTCAACCCGGAGCGGCTGATCCTCAACGACCCGATCATGCGTGAGCAGGCGCAGACGGCACCGCTGATGAACGTGCGCGACCGGTTCGCCGAGCCGGTTCGCGCGGTCGTCGACTACAGCTTCGGGAACTTCAAGTACCTGATGCTCAACGTGCCGCCTACAGCATCCGGCGGCCTCCAGCCGGAGGTCACGCGGCCCCAGGGCAAGCACGAGCTGTCAGTCGCGACGTACAACGTCGAGAACCTCGATCCCGTACGCGACTCGGAGCGGATGCCGCTGATCGCTCGCCAGATCATCGACAGCCTGCGTTCGCCGGACATCCTCGCACTCGTGGAGATGCAGGACCTCGACGGCGAGGGGCCGGCCGGCCCCGTCGGCGACCCGACGTTCGCGGCGCTCTCGGCAGTGATCGCCGCCGAGGGTGGGCCCACGTACCAGTGGCGTCAGATCGACCCGGTGCACAACGCCGACGGCGGCGTTCCCAACGGGAACATCCGCGTCGGTTTCTTCTTCCGAGCGGATCGTGGGCTGTCGTTCGTCGACCGCCCGGGCGGCACGGCGGTTACGCCGACCGAGGACAACCCGGCGGTGCCGGGCGCGCAGCTGACGTTCAGCCCGGGTCGCGTCGATCCGAACAACCCGGTCTGGGCCGACAGCCGGAAGCCGCTCGCCGGCGAGTTCCTCTGGCGAGGCAAGAAGCTCTTCGTGGTTGCAAACCACTTCGCCTCGAAGGGCGGCGACCAGCCGCTCATGGGCCGGTTCCAGGAGCCCATGCGGCCCAGCGAGATCCAGCGTCGTGGAATCACCATGCCGGTCCTGGATCCGCAGCGGGGCCAGGCCGGTGTCCTCAATGCCTGGGTGCAGCGGCTCCTGGCCGCCGATCGGAAGGCGAAGGTCTTCGTGCTCGGAGACTTCAACGACTTCCATTTCTCGCAGACGAGCCGGGTGCTCGAGCGGGGTGGCGACTTCACGTTCGAGCTCTTCAACCTCTACCGCTTCCACCCGCGGGCCGATCGCTACTCGTACATCTTCCAGGGGAACTCGCAGGACCTGGATCACATCTTCGCCAGCCCGTATCTCCTCCGGGATCGGCTGGACTTCGATCCGGTGCACATCAACTCCGAGTTCTGGAACCAGGTCTCGGATCACGACTCGCCGCTCGTCCGGTGGTCGTTGGGCGGCGGTGACCACGACGACGACGATGACGATGATCACGACGACGATGACGACGATCGTGGTCATGACGACGACGACTAACTAGCGGGGCTTTGGACGTCCAGCTCCCCGACGGATACCGACTGTTCGTCGAGGAGCTGGGCTCCGGCCTGCCGTTGATCGTTCTCCACGGCGGCCCCGGGCTCGACCACACGCATCTCCGGCCGTGGCTCGACCCGCTCGGCGAGGAGTTCCGGCTCATCTACGTCGACGAGCGCGGTCAGGGACGGAGCGAGCGCGTCGACCCCGTGACGCTGAGCCTCGAGGTCTTCGCGCGCGACGTCGACCTGCTCGCGGAGGCGCTCGAGCTCGACCGGTTTGCCCTCCTCGGCCACTCCTTCGGCGCGATCATCTCGACCTGGCACGCGATCAACCTCGGGACGGCTGCGGCCTACGTCGTCTCCGGCGGCGGCGACTCGGATGAGAAGCTGATGGAGGACGTCGAGACCTCGCTCGAGGCGATGGGGGAGGCGGGCAAGCCGATCGCCGAGTCGTGGGAGATGGAGAAGACGCTCGAAACGGATGAGGACGCCGCGGAGATGATGCGCCTACAGACGCCGTTCCACTTCGCGGGCGAGCCGCCGCCGAACTTCGGCTGGGGGACGATCTACTCGCCCGAGGTGCTCCGGTACTTCTCGAACGACGGCTACGGCAACTTCGACTACACGCCCGAACTTGGAAAGGTGACCAGGCCGACACTGGTTCTCGTCGGCGCCGAAGATCGCACGACGACGCC
>JBKKAR010000071.1:0-2506 GCA_046714355.1 Gaiellaceae bacterium
AAGCCGTTGCCGCGCCACGCGGCAAGGGCGAGAATCGCTGCGTGGATCGGGACGAGGAGGTTCGCGCGCGGTGTTTCCTGGCCCTCGACTTCCTCCGCGCTCGGCACGGCGACGACCTCCCGTACGCCGGTGGGCTGGATGCCGGGTTCAACTACCAGGGGAGGCGCGTCCCCTTCCTGAACCGCCAGAAAGGGATCTACCGCGCCGCCGCGCAAAAGGGCCCGGCGGCGCTCGCGATCCAGACATCGTTCAAGGCTCCGTATCCCGACGAGGAGACCGACGAGGGGCTCCAGTACGCGTACCGGGCCGGGGACGTCGACCAACCCGACAATCGTGCGCTTCGCTACGCGTACGTCCTCGGCGTGCCGCTCGTGTACTTCTCGGCCACGCGCCCGGGCTGGTACCGCGCCGAGTACCCGATGTTCCTCCGCGCCGACAACCCGGCGCAACAGCACGTGGTCGTTGCTCCCGGGCGGATGATCGGATCGATGGAGGAACCTGAGATCGTCCCGATCGAGAGCTCGGTCGAGCGCGCCTACGCCGTCCGTGAGACGCGGGCCAGGCTGCACCAGGGCCGCTTCCGCGCTCTCGTCATGCAGGCATACCGAGATCGCTGCACCATCTGCCGCCTCCGCGAGCTCAGGCTCCTGGACGCCGCGCACATCGTTCAGGACGTCGACCCGCAAGGCCTCGCCGAGATCCCGAACGGACTCAGCCTCTGCAGCATCCACCACCGCGCCTACGACCAGGATCTCGTCGGTGTTTCGCCGGACTACGAGGTGCACCTCGCACGGCGGCTGCTCGACGAGCAGGACGGGCCGATGCTCGACGTCCTCAAGGAGGCGGCAGGCCGGACGATCGAGCTTCCGAAAAAGGCAGCGTGGCACCCGGATCGCGAGCGCCTCGCCACGCGCTTCGAGCGCTTCGTGGCCGCGTGAGGATGGCCTAGGCCCCGCGCTCGGAACGGAGCAGAGCGACACCAAGTCCGATCCACGCGCCCTCGAAGACGAACAGGCCGATGTCATGCAGCCCAATGGGCTCAAGGGTCGAGGCGAATGCGCTGAAGCAGCTTCGAGCGCTACGAGCGGAAGGGAAACCTCGTCATGGCCGAACGGACGCGAGACCAGTTGGGGGCTGCGAGCACCTCCTAGAATGCTCCAGGCGGAGGTTCGAAGGAAGGGGAAGTCGTGAGCGGCTTCGATACCGAGAACGGTCTGGGTGAACCCGCTCAGGCACCGTCGGCCCCGACGGCACCGGCTCGATCCGAGCCGCCGACGTACGGATCCCGGTATGGGTACGGCGCTCGCCCGTCGTTTACCGGAAATGCCGAGCTCGTCGTCTACGTCGCCGCTCTCGCGGTCGCGGCGGTCGTTGCGTGGATAGCTGACGCGCTGAACGCCGCGTCCTGGTTCGAGTTCTTCAAATGGACGACTGTCGGATACCTGCTGGCGCGGGGGATCGCGAAGGCGAGTCGCGTGCTTGAGCAATGAGCGGCTTCGGCACGGAGAACGGCCTCGGCGAGGCGACCGGCGCCGCAGACGAGGGCGAGGAGCTCCAGGAGGAGCGCGAAGAGCTTCAGCATGAGCGAGAGGAGGTCCGCGAGGAAAAAGAGGAGCTTCGTCGCGAGCGCGAGGAGCTGCGCGAGGAGCGAACAGAGGGCGGGTTCGAGACGGAAACGGATTAGCCGATGCGCGACCCCGGCCCAGGACGCGCGGTCTACTCCGATTACATTCAGGCGGAGCTCGAGGCCCAAGACGCAAGGAAAGCCTCCTTCGAGCAACGCGGCCTCGCGGTCATCTCGACATCGGGACTACTCGTCTCGCTGCTGTTCGCCCTGGCGGCGCTCGTCACGAGCCGGACGGGATACGTGCTGCCGGACGGTGCACGGCGTGCGCTCTACGTCGCGCTTTTCCTCTTCGTTCTCGCGGCCGTCGCGGCGCTCGTGGTGAACGCACCATTGAAATACAAGTACGTCAAGGCGGCTGAGCTACGGCGAGCAGTCACCAGCTTGTGGGACGACACGGAAGCTGTCGCCCAGAGCAACGTCGCCCACACTCGCGTCGACGCGTACGAACGACTACTCGCTCGCAATCAACTCAAAGGAAGGATCCTGATCGCCGCGATCGGTGCCGAGGTCGCCGCGGTAGGAATCGTCGCGTTCGCGATCGGAATCATCCTCCGTCACGGCTGACGATCGCGGAGGCAGTCTCTGGCGCCGGTCGCTGTTCCCTACGAAGCACCGCGACACCAAGCGCTACCCACGCGGCCTCGAAGACGAAGAGCCCGATGTCGTGGATCGGGTTGTCTCCTCCGCCGAGGGCCACGACGAGACCCACCACCGCTGCAATCGGCAGAAGCCAGCCACGCCCCAAAGCCGGGCGCAGATCGCGGGCGAAGAGGAGCTGTCCGACGAGGACGAGCAGGAAGCCGAAGGCGAACAGGATGAAGTTCTCGGGAATCTCGCCGGTCCGGATGAGCTCGACCGCGAGCTGGATCGCGAACAGCC
>JBKKAR010000072.1:0-4613 GCA_046714355.1 Gaiellaceae bacterium
GTCGGGACGTAGGAGCCGCGGCGGCCAAGGGGTGCGCGGAGCAGGACCATCGACGGCACTCGCGCGTCCGCGCCGATCATTCCTGCGATGCCGACCATGGCATTCCCGATCAATCCTCCGACCACAATCGCCAGCAAGGCGTCACGGAGCGAGAGCGCGGGAACGAGCAGCGCCCCGATCACGAGCACGAGCAGCGAGACGCCGAGGTTGCCCCAGAGAACGGTCTGATCGAAGAGGCCGAGCGTCCGAAGCCGCTCGGGGACGGGGTCGATGCCCCAGGCGGGCGTCCGGTCGTCCACTAGTGCTCCTCCAGGTGATGCTGCCCCGCTTCTGGGTCGCGAGCACCAAGCCAGAGCGCACACTCGGACGAGGGTCGGCTCTGGCGCCGCGTGATCGCGGGCCAGAAGCAGGCGTGTATTGCCTGGAGGGGCACTAGGCGGTGCGTAGGCGAGCTGCGGCCAGGGTGCCGACCAGACGCGCGCCCCAGTAGACAACGAGGCCGCCGGCGAGGGCAACCGCCAGGTGCACCTGGTAGCCGACGAGGCCGACGGCAAGTGCGAGCGCCCAGGCCCATGGCTCGCGGAGGTCGCGCAGCAGCCCGATGTGCAGAAGTCCGGCGGTCGCGAGCATGGCGGCGAGGATCGGCAGCGGAAAGGCCGTCAGCAGTACGGCGAGCCCCGAACCGAAGCCGATCGCGAGGACGAGGAGCGAGGTTCCCATCACGAGCGGCGCGCCACCGGTCCTCGCGCCGAAGGCGACATGGGCCGTCAGCCCTCCGGCTCCGTGGCAGACCGGCATGCCGCCGATGGCGCCGGCGAGGAGGTTCGCCGACCCGAAGCTCGTGGCCAGGCGGCCGGGGCGCACCGCCCGCGCCTTCTCGCCGAAGTAGACACGCGCCGCGTCAGCCGTGGCCAGACACGAGTTCGCGAATGAGAGAGGCAGCTGCGGGAGCACAAGGACCGTGAAAGCCGTTCCGATTGTCGCCCAATCGAGCGACGGGACCGTGATGCCCGACGGCCCGATCTCGGCGTCTCGACCACCGAGGGTCACCATCGCGACGGCCCCGACGCCCACGAGTACGAGCGACACAGGGTACTTCCGCAGGCTGAGTGCCGCGACTACGCCGATCGCGGCCAGTGGAACTGCCCAAGCTGCGGGAAGGGCGTGCTCGGAGAACGACTTGGGGGGATCCAGGACGAGCCCCCAAGCGATCTTCAGGAACAGGAGACCGACGGTGAGCTGCACGCCGCGGATCAACGCCTTGGGGAAGGCACGGGCTGCGAAGTCGAGGAGGTGCAGCCGGCCGAGCAGCACGAAGACGATCCCCATCAACAGCGCTCCCGCGGCGATCTCGTCGGCTCCGAGCCCTTTCGCGATCGCGATCGCCCCGAAGGCCTTGAGCGGCTGGACCGGGATCGGGAGGCCATACGTCAGAGCGGCGACGATGTACAACAGACCGGCCGGAAGCAAGACGGCAGTCGCAGAGAGCCCGTTGGAGACGATGAGCGCAACCGCGATCGGAACCAGCACGCCGAGATCCGCGACTGCGCCCGCGAGCTCGCGGCGATCGAACTTCACCTCGCGATTAGATCAGAGCCGATCTGGTGGGCGAGACCGAACTCAGGCACTAGAACGCTGCGTCCCGCACGCCGGTCGCGATCAAACCCAGGACGACGACCGCGACGACGATCCGGTAGACCACGAACGGGGCGTAGGTGTGCCGCCTGACGAAGCCGAGGAGGAAGACGATCGCGAGCAGGGCGCTCGCCAGTGCCGCGAGCATTCCGACGAGGAACGGGCCCTCCCACCCCGCGGGCAGGTCGCCAAGCAGGACGTCGGTGATCCCTTTCCAGAGCACGGCGCCGAACGTCGTCGGGATCAGCAACAGGAACGAGAGGCGGGCGGCCGAGTCCCGGTCGAGTCCGAGGAACCGGGCGGCCGAGATCGTGATCCCCGACCGGGAGACGCCCGGTGCGAGCGACAAGGTCTGCGCGATGCCGAGCGCCACCCCTTCCTTGACCCCGACGGTGTCGAGATCGCGGCGGGCCGGTCTGCGGTCGGCGACGAGGAGGACAAGCCCGAAGACCCCGAGCAGGATCGCGATCTGCCAGGGCTCGCCGAGGTGGTCGACGATGAAGTTCTCGCCCACGGCACCTACGATCGCCGCAGGGATGGTCGCGACGAAGACGGCCCAGGCCACACGCTCGTCGCTCCCCGAGATCGATCGCCGCGCGACCGAGCCGACCCAGGCGGCCAGCAGCCGGCCGACGTCGCGCCAGAAGTACCCGACGACGGCGACGAGCGTGCCGAGGTGAAGGGCGACGTCGAACGTCTGGTTGAACTCGTCGTCGTTCTTGAGGTAGGTCCAGTCGGCAGCCCACGGGACGAGGATCAGATGGCCCGATGAGCTGATCGGCAGAAGCTCGGTCGCGCCCTGGACGACTCCCAGCGCGAGCGCCTGCCAGTTCGAGAGCGCACCCGATTCCTCGCCCGCACCCGCGAGGGCAAGGAGCAGGGCGAGCGCCAAGGCCGTGCCGGCCGAGACGAAAAGGGCATTGCGTCCGCGCATCGGCGCGGAGGTCTACCACCTACGGCTGATCCATGAGGAGTGATGCGACGCGGCGCTCGATCTCGTCGCGGACGGCCCGAACCGCTTCAGGCGGTTGTCCGGCCGGATCCTGCAGCTCCCAGTCGACGTACCGTTTGCCGGGGATAACGGGGCACTCGTCGCCGCAGCCCATCGTCACGACGAGGTCGGCCCACTCGAGGTCCGACCGGTCCAGGCCGCGTGGCGTTCGTGTTGTCAGATCGATGTCGAGCTCGCGCATCACCTCAGCGACCTCCGGATGGACGCGCTCGGCCGGGCGGCTCCCCGCCGACCGCGCCTCATGCCGTCCTTCGGCGGCGCGCTCGAAGAGGGCTTGGGCCATCTGGGACCGGCCTGCGTTCTGCACGCAGACAAAGAGGACATTCATTTCGGCTCTGCCTCGAGTTTGTAGCCGACGCCGTAGCGGGTCTGGATGAACGTGTGGTCGCGGGCCCGGCGGTCGATCTTCTCGCGGAGCTTCCGGACGAAGACGTCCACCGTGCGATCGCGATGAGCCTCGCGCCGGCCCCAGATCCGCTGCAGGAGCTCGTCACGCGTGACGACCCGACCGCTCTCCAGCGCGAGCGCGTAGAGCAGCCGGAACTCTGTCGGCGTCAGCTCCGCGCTCTCGCCGTGCACGTACGCCTGCACCTCGTCGGGGTCGATTCGAAGCTCCTCGATCTCGATCGCGTCGCCCCGCTGCTCCTGCTCGGCCCGTGTCCCGCGCCGCGCGTTCGCCCGCACCCGTGCCACGAGCTCCTTCATCGAAAACGGCTTGACGAGGTAGTCGTCGGCCCCGATCTCGAGCGCGTGCACGCGATCGTGCTCGGTCCCTCGCGCGGACACGACGATGATCGGCGTCCCGATCCCCTCGCTGCGCGCGCTCTCGATCAACTTCCAGCCGTCGGTGCCGGGGAGCATGAGGTCGACGACGCAGACATCCGGCCGCTCGAAGCGCAGGCGAGCGAGGCCGGCGGTTCCGTTCTCGACGCGGATGGGGTCGAAACCGGCCGCGGTGAGATGCCTCGCCATGCCTTCGGCGATAACGGCGTCGTCTTCGACGATCAGAACCTTCGCCATACTCGTG
Source organism: Gaiellaceae bacterium (assembly GCA_046714355.1). Lineage (GTDB taxonomy): Bacteria > Actinomycetota > Thermoleophilia > Gaiellales > Gaiellaceae > JACDAN01. The sequence goes on from JBKKAR010000072.1 coordinate 3,675, forward strand.
ACCGGAGATGAGGTGGCCCTTCGCGAAAGCCCGCGAGGACCGGGGCGAGGATATCGAGCAGCTGCGTCTCCACGCGGAGCGGGCGCGCGCGCTGGTGGAGGAGAGCCGCGAGATGTTGCTCGTCCTCGACGCCGACGACCGCGTCATCGCCGCGAGCCGGGCGGCCCGAGAGGGACTGGACGGAGTTGCAAAGGGGCGGCTGGTCCCGGACGAGCTTCTCGGCGGGAAAGGCCGGCGCGAGCCCGTCCGCTTCCCGTACGAGGTCGGCGGCCGCAGCGAATCGATCCTCTACCTCAGCCCGCCCGGCGAGCCGGCCGCGTACGAGGAGCTGCGCGCCGGCTTCACCGCGGCCGTCTCGCATGAATTGAGGACTCCTCTCGCGCGGCTGATGGCGCTGCTCGAGACCGCCGCGCTGCCCGGAGAGGATCCCGCGGCGCTCGTCGAGCAGGCGCGGGCGGAGGTCGAGTACATCGGCGAGCTGATCGATGACGTTCTCTTCCTCAGCGAGCTGGAGACGGGGCGCGCGGTCGTCGCGCTCGGGTCGATCCGGGCCCTCCCGCTCGTCGAGGAACAGTTCGAGCAGCTGCGCGAGCAGGCTGACCGAGCCGGAATCGAGCTCCGTGCAGATGGCGACTCGGGCGCCGAGCTGCCGTTGCGGCCCCGGATGCTCCGGGTCGTAATCGAGAACCTCACGCAGAACGCGCTCCGCTACGCCGGCCCGGGTGCGACGCTCACGGTTTCCGTCGCCCCCGGCGAGCTGAAGGTGTCGGACGACGGTGCCGGGGTCTCCGAGGAGGATCTGCCGCGCTTGTTCGAGCGCTTCTTCAGGGCCGACCGCGTCCGAGGCTCCCGCGGGACCGGCCTCGGCCTGGCGGTCGTCAAGCACATCGTCGCCGCGGGCGGCGGCGCGGTGGAGGCGGAAGGCGCGCCGGGCCAAGG
>JBKKAR010000073.1:0-15201 GCA_046714355.1 Gaiellaceae bacterium
GGCCTCTGCTGCTCGGCGCGCTCGTCGTGGCGCTCGTCGTCCCCTCGCTCGCCGTCGCACGCTTCGTCCTCGGCCCAGGTGTCCTCGAGTCGCTGCGCAACGCGCACGAGCTCGGGAACCTCGTCGCGCCGCTCAGCCCGCTGCAACTCGCAGGGATCTGGCCGACCGGCGACTTCCGCTTCCGCCCGGAGGAGATCGGCGCGACGTATGCGCTGCTGGCGGTCGTCGTCGGAGTGGCCTTGATCGGCGTCCTCGTCGCGGTATCGCGTCGCGCATGGGAGATCGCCCTGTACGCGACGAGCGCGCTCGTCGCGTCCCTGGCGTTCGCGGCCTTCGGTTCGCCGTGGCTCGAGGCCAAGGCCTTTTCGATCGCGTCGCCGGCGGTCGTCTTCGCTGCCGTCCTCGGCTGCGCCGCCGTCATCGGACGTGGACGCCGAGTCGAGGGCATCGTCGCCCTCGCCGCCGTCGCCACCGGCGTCCTCTGGTCGAACGCTCTCGCCTATCGCGAGGTCAATCTGGCGCCGAGGCAGCAGCTGGCCGAGCTCGAGGAGATCGGCAAGGAGTTCGCCGGCGCCGGCCCCGCGCTGATGACCGAGTACCAGCCCTACGGCGTGCGTCACTTCCTCCGAGAGCTCGACGCCGAAGGCGCCTCGGAGCTCCGCCGGCGGCCGGTCGCCCTGAAGGACGGCTCCATGGTCCCCAAGGGCGGCTTTGCCGAGCTCTCGGCGTTTCGCCCTGCGGACATTCTCGTGTACAGGACGCTCGTGCTTCGGCGCTCCCCTGTCGAGAGCCGCCCGCCCGCGGCCTACCGGCTGGCTTGGTCAGGCCGCTTCTACGAGGTCTGGCAGCGGGGCGGCGGAGCGATCTCCGGTGCCGCGCTTCCGTGTCGCGACCGCGCCGCCTTCCATCCAGTCCCAGCTGAAGGTGAGATCTCCGTCGTCGCGCCGCGCTCGGGCCGCTACGACCTCTGGGTGGGCGGGTCGTTCCGAGGCCGGCTGGACGCGTTCGTGGACGGGAGACGAGCCGCCTCGTCTCGCCATCAGCTCAACTACGACGGGCAGTACGTCCCCCTCGCACAGGTGACGCTGAGTGCCGGCGGGCACATCGTCGAGCTTCGGCACCGGACACCGGCGCTTCGGCCTGGCTCGGGCGGAGCCCCGTGGCCGCTCGGACCACTCGCGCTTAGCCCGGCCGGGCGCTGCATCCCAGCCGCTTAAGGAGGGCTTGGCGAAACGCAGGCTGTGCCGTCGGAGCACGTCCCGCCAAGCCCTCCTAGCCGAGGGCGACCTCCGCCAGGAAGGCGACGGCGATCGCGAGTAGCGCAACGCCGATGGCGCGTCGGAGCGCCTCTTCGGAGATCCGCCCGGTCAACCGCGCGCCAAACCAACCACCGGGCAGCGCACCGGCGATGCCCACGCCGAGCAGGCCCCACTCGACGTTCCCGAGCAGCGCGTGCGTGGCCAGGGCGGCGGCGCCGAGCGCGAAACCGATCGCGAGATTGGTTCCGACCGCACGCTTCGCCGAGAGCCCGACGCCACGCAGGAGGGCCGGCATCCGCAGCGTCCCGAGGATGACGCCGACCGCGCCTCCGAGCACGCCGATCCCGAATCCGAAGAGCACCGCAGGCGCGAGCTTCGGCTGCGCCGCCGCCCGGGCCCTGATCGGCCGAAAGAGCAGGTCGAAGCCGTTCCAGGCCAAGATCGCCGCGATCACCGCCAGCAGGAGCTTCGTGGGCAGCTCGTCGGTGAGCAGTGCACCGCCGATCGCGCCGGCGATCGAAGGCGGCGTCATCCAGGCGACGACCCGCCGGTCGACCCGCCCTTCCCGGGCATGGTGGTACCCGCCGGAAGCCGCCGAGGCAGCGCTGATCCCGATGTTCGTCCCGGCGCCGGCCGAGGCGTCACCGGTCAGCAGCAGGATGGCGGGCAGCCGGAGCGTTCCGAGCACGAGCCCTACCGCCGAGCCGAGGTAGCCGGCGGCGAAGGACGCGAGAAACGCTAGCGCGAGCTCCCAGGTTTCCAGAGTGGCTCTTCCCTGCCCGCGTTCGCAGCCCGGGCGAGGATGAAGAGGAGGTCGGAGAGGCGGTTCAGGTAAACGATGACGAGGGGATTGATCTCCACCCGTTCAGAGGCATCAAGCACGTCGCGCTCGGCACGCCGGCAGACCGCGCGCGCGACGTGGAGACGCGCAGCCGCCTCGCTCCCACCGGGGAGGACGAAGCTCTTGAGCTCCGCCAGGTCGGCGTTGAACCGGTCGCACTCGGCCTCGAGACCGTCGATCTGCGTCTGCGCGACGCGCAGCCGGTCGGAGACGCCGAAGGGGACGCTGATGTCGGCGCCGACGTCGAAGAGCTCGTTCTGGACCCGCTCGAGGACCTCCCGCATGCCGTCTGCCGGATCGGCGGCGAGCGCCAACCCGAGGAGCGAGTTGACCTCGTCGACGGTGCCAAAGGCCGCGACCCTGCAGTCGAGTTTCGAGACGCGGCTGCCGTCACCGAGGCTCGTCTCGCCGCCGTCGCCGCCGCGCGTGTAGATGCGCGTCAGGCGAACCGGCTCGTCGGTCTTGCGCGGCACTAGCCGGCCGCGAGCTCGCGCTCTTTGAGCCCGAGGATCGAGCGGGCGATGACGAGACGCTGGATCTCGCTCGTCCCCTCGTAGATCTCGGTGATCTTCGCGTCGCGGTAGTAGCGCTCGACCGGGAACTCCTTCGTGTAGCCGTAGCCGCCGAGAATCTGGATTGCCTCGGCGGTCTGCCGGCGCGCCATCTCCGAGGCGAACAGCTTCGCCTTCGCCCCCTCTTCCGTATGCGGCTTCCCCTGCTGCTTGAGCCACGCCGCGCGATAGACGAGCAGCCGGGCCGCGTCGATCTCCATCGACATGTCGGCCAGCTTGTGCTGGATCGCCTGGAACTCGGCGATGCGCTTCCCGAACTGGCGCCGCTCGAGCGCGTAGTGCCGCGCGAAGTCGTAAGCGGCCTGGGCGATCCCGAGCGCCTGCGCCGCAATGCCGATCCGGCCACCGTCCAGCGTCGCCATTGCGACGGTGAATCCCTTGCCCTCCTCGTGGAGGAGCCGGTCCCGGCCGACCCCCGCACCCTCGACGACGATGTCGTTCGTCACCGACGAATTGAGCCCGAGCTTCTCCTCCGTCCGCGTGATCCGCACGTGCTCGGCGTCGAGGACGAACGCGGAGACGCCGCGCGCCCCCGGAGTGTCCGGGTCCGTGCGGGCGAAGAGCAGGAAGGTGCCGGCGTGGTCGCCGTTCGTGATCCACTGCTTGGCGCCGGTGATCGTCCACCCCTCGCCGCTGGGCTCGGCCTTCGTGCGCAGGGCGCCGGCGTCCGAGCCCGCCTCGGCCTCGGTGAGCGCGAAGGCGCCGAGGTGCTCGCCCCGGGCGAGCGGGGGGACGAACCGCGCGCGCTGCTCGTCGGTGCCGAAGGTCAGGATCGGGAGGGTGACGGCGCTCGTATGGACGGCGACAGTGACGCCGACGCCGGCGTCAGCGCGAGAGAGCTCCTCCAGCACGAGGATGTAGGAGAGGAAATCCGCGCCGGCCCCGCCGTATTCCTCCGGGATGCAGGCGCCCATCAGGCCGAGCTCGGCGAGCTTGCCGAAGAGCTCGCGCGGGAAGCGGTGCTCGCGGTCCCACTCGGCGGCCTGCGGCTCGATCTCCGCTCGCGCGAACTCGTTGGTGAGCGCCTGGATCTCCCGCTGGTCGTCGGTGAGCTCGAAGTCCATCCGCGCGAGTATAGGGACGCCTCAATATAACATGTCTGTTATAGACAGTATCACCTTTCTGTTATACTCACACCATGGTGAGTGCCGACCTCCTTCGTGAAGCTCGACTACGCGCCAGGTTGACTCAGGCCGAGCTCGGTCGAAACGTCGGCCGGCCACAATCGGCGATCGCACGCTGGGAAGGCGGTCGAGTCCGCCCGAGTCTCGAGACGCTCCGAGAGTTGGTCCGGGCCTGCGGTCTCGAGCTGACCTACGGGCTCGCGCGGTATGACGAGTCCTACGTACCCGAGATCAACCGACTGCTCGACCTCGAGCCCGCGGAGCGCATCGATGACGCGCTCGCGCGCGAGCGCGCGGTCGCTGGGATTCGCAACGCTGCGCTGCCCGCCCGTGCGTGAGTTCAACCCAGAGCGGATCTTTGCCATTCTCGACCAGCACGGCGTCCGCTACGTCGTGATCGGAGCTATCGCCGCAATAGCGCAGGGGTACCCCCTGAACACCGCCGATCTCGACGTCACCCCGGCGCGAGATCCGGACAACATCGAACGGCTCGCCACCGCGCTGCGCGACCTCGACGCACGACTCCGCCTCCCCGACGACACAACGGGTCTCGAGTTTCCAATCGACGCCGATTACCTCAGTCGCGCCGAGAGCTGGACCTTCACAACACGCTTCGGCGACCTCGACGTCCTTTTCGTCCCGGCCGGGACGCAGGGGTTCGACGATCTGCGCCGCGACTCAGTCACGGTCGAGATCGCAGGACTGGAGATCTGGATGGCGGCACTCCTCGACATCATTCGGATGAAGGAAGCCGCCGGCCGTCCCAAGGACCTCGCCCAGCTTCCGGCCCTACGGCAGACGCTCGAGATCCGCCGCGACCGCGGTCAGTCGTAGCGATAGAAGCCTTCGCCTGACTTCCGGCCCAGCCGCCCGGCCTCGACGTGTTCGCGAAGCAGCGGGCACGGCGCGTACTTGTCGTCACCGAGGCCCTCGTGCAGGACTTCCATGATCGCAACGCACGTGTCGAGGCCGATCAGGTCGGCGAGGGCGATCGGGCCCATCGGGTGCGCGAAGCCCAGCTTCGCGATCGTGTCGATCGCCTCGGCCTCTGCGACCCCGTCTTGCAGGGCCCAGACGGCCTCGTTGATGAACGGCATCAGGATTCGGTTCGAGACGAACCCGGGAAAGTCGTTTGCCTGCGCCGGAACCTTCCCGAGCTCCTCGGCGAAAGCGACGACGGCTGCGGCGGTCTCGTCCGAGGTCTCCGCCCCGCGGATCACTTCGACGAGCTTCAGCACCGGGACCGGGTTGAAGAAGTGCATGCCGATCACCCGGTCCGGCCGTGCGGTTGCGGCCGCGAGCGTGCCGATCGGGATCGACGAGGTGTTCGAGGCGAGCACGGCCTCCGGGCGCAATACGTGATCAGCCCGCCGGAAAATCGCTTCCTTGACGGCGGCGTCCTCGACGACGGCCTCGATCATCAGGTCTGCGGGGACGAGGTCGTCGGCAGTCGCGATCCGCGCCAGCGCCTCGTCCGGATCCGGTCCGCCCTTCTCCGCGAGCTTCGTCAGGCTCTTCCGGATCGTCTCGAGGGCGCGGTCCGTCGCCCCCGGAACGGCGTCGTGGAGCGAGACGCGACAGCCCGCGGCAGCCGCGACCTGGGCGATCCCTCCGCCCATCTGCCCTGCCCCGACGACGAGGACGTGCTCGAACTCCATGCGGCGGGAGGCTAACGTCTCGGCGTGACTGAGCTCTGGTATGACGAGACGGGAGACGGACCGCCCGTCGTTCTCCTCCACGAGGGCGTCGTCGACTCACGGATCTGGGATCCCGTCGTGCCCCTGCTGGCCGACCGGCACCGCGTCGTCCGGTACGACCAGCGCGGGTTCGGCCGGTCACCAATGCCGGCTGGGCCCTACTCGGTCGTCGACGATCTGATCTCGGTGCTCGATGCCACAGGGATCGACCGGGCGGCGCTCGTCGGCTGCTCGCGCGGCGGCGGGATCGCGCTGACCGCGGCGGTCGAGCGGCCCGAGCGGGTGTCCGCGCTCGTCCTGGCCGGCTCGGGACTCCCGGGACACGGCCTCCAAGTGGACTGGTCGCCCGAGCAGATCGCCCGCTGGGAGGCGGCGGAGGCCGCCGACGACTTCGAGGCCATGGCCGAGCTCGACATGGAGGCGTGGGGGGCCCGGGGGGGCCCCCCCCCCCAACGGGGGCGGGTGGGGGGGGACCCCCGGGGGGGGGGGGGGGGCGGCCGCCCACGACTTCGAGGCCATGGCCGAGCTCGACATGGAGGCGTGGGCGCCGATGGGCGCCGACCCCGAGCTACGGGCGATGTTCGTCGAGAACGCCGTGGGGTCGAACAGCGAACATTCGACCACCGACGAGCCCGTCGCCGAGCGGCTGGGCGGCATTTCCGCGCCCACCCTGGTGATCACGGCGAGCCGGGACGTCCCCGCCATCAACGACGTCGGCGCGCTGCTCGCGCGGAAGATCCCCGGCGCTCGGCACGCCGTAATCGAGGAGGCGGATCACATGGTTCCCTGGCGGACGCCTGAAGAGCTCTCTCATCTGATTCTCGCCTTCCTTTCCTAGAACTTTCGCTCGTGAGTGGGGTCATGGCCGAAGGGGTCGCCGCCGTGCGGCAAGCCGTTCCGGCCGATCGGGATCAAGAGGGCGCCCGCGATTGCGAGGACGAAGAGGGTGAGGCCGCTCATGCTTCCCTTCTTGCGCACGCGAGCCGGCGGCGTGCTCCTGTGGCCCGTCTCGGGCGAACGGCACTCGTCCGCCGCGGCGGACGTCAGCTGCCGGCCCTCGGCTAGCGAGGGCGCCACCTCACCGCACGGGTACGCGGCGGCCGGCGGTGGCAAGGCGGCGGCGAGCGCGCCCGCCGCAAGGCATGCGGCGGCGGCGGCTCTCACCTGTCGGCTCCCCAGCCTCAAGACCCCCCGGCGTGGCCGCACGCCCAGGGAACCCATCCTCATCACCTCTTACTACGCAGTATGGGGCCGGAAGTTGGCCTTTACCCTGCAAATCCCCCTTCCGGGGTACGGGCTCTAAGAGGCGGGGACAGGATTAATCCTGTCCCCGCGAACTCGGAACCTCGATGAGGAGCGCGTCGCCCTGGCCGCCGCCGGAGCAGATCGCCGCGAGGCCGAGCCCGCCGCCGTTCCGGCGGAGCTCGTAGATCATCGTCGAGAGGATCCGCGCGCCCGAGGCTCCGATCGGATGGCCGAGCGCGACGGCGCCGCCGTTCACGTTCACCTTCTCAGGATCGGCGCCCAGCATTTTCGTCGAGTTGAGGACGACCGAAGAGAAGGCCTCGTTCAGCTCGACCCGCTCGACGTCCTCGATCGACTTCCCGGCCTTCTCGAGCGCATGATGGCCCGCTTTCGCCGGCGTGCGTGCAAGGTAGGCGAAGTCGTCCGCGACGTACGCCTGGGCGAGGATCGTGGCCAGCGGCTCGAGGCCGCGCTCCTTCGCGAACTCCTCGCTCGTGACGACGAGAGCGCCGGCGCCGTCGTTCACGCCGGGTGCGTTCCCGGCCGTCGTCGTCCCCTCGGGATCGAACACCGGCTTCAGCGACGCCAGCTTCTCCAACGAGGTGTCCCGGCGCGGCCCTTCGTCCTGCTCGACGTCTCCGACCGGGACGATCTCCTCCTTGAATCGCCCCTCGTCGATCGCCTCGACGGCGCGCTCGTGCGAGCGGAGCGCCCAGGCGTCCTGGTCCTCACGCGAGATTCCGAGCTCGCGGGCCACGAACGACGCTTGCTCGACCATGTGCTTCTTGTCGAACGTGGACGTGAGCCCGTCGTGCGTCATCAGGTCGATCAGCGTCCCGTCACCGAGCCGGTAGCCGAACCGCGCTTTCTTGAGGATGTACGGCGCATTCGACATCGACTCCATCCCGCCGGCGACGATCACCTGGTGGTCGCCCGCCCGGATCATCTGATCGGCGATCTCGACGGCTCGGATCGACGACGCGCAGACCTTGTTGATCGTGTCTGCGGGAACCTCGATCGGAAGTCCGGCACCGATCGCCGCCTGGCGCGCCGGGGCCTGGCCGGCGCCGCCCTGGAGCACCTGCCCCATGACCACGTACTCGACCTCCTCGTTCGCGAGGCCGATGCGATCGAGAGCGTTGCGGATCGCCATCGAGCCTAGCTCGGTCGCCTCGTAGTCCTTCAGGCCGCCGCCGAGCTTCGCGAAGGGCGTTCTGACTGCGGAGACGATGACTGAGCGCATGGCGGGTCAGGGTAACAATGGCCCAGTGCATGCCAGAGTCTCCCGCCTCGTCAACGTCGTCGGCATCGAGCTCCTCGCGGGCCTGATCGTCCTCACAGGCAGCGCCTGGGTCTTCGGTTGGATGGCCGAGGATCTCGCCGAGGGCGATACGAAGGTCGACACCAGGCTCGCCGGCTGGCTCCACGAACATGCAACACCGGGCTGGACGACTTTCTTCGAGAACGTCACCCGGCTCGGGAACGTCTCCACGCTCCTGGTCCTCGTCCTCCTCGCAGGCGCTGTGCTCTGGCGGAAGGGCTGGATCGCCGAGCTGCAGCTTCTCGTTCTCGCCGCCGTCGGCGCCGAGATCATCACGACCGGCCTGAAGCTCGGATTCCAGCGCGACCGTCCCTTCTTTTCCGACCCGCTCTCGACCGAGACGACCTATTCGTTCCCGAGCGGGCATGCGTCCGTCTCGCTCGCCGTCTACGGGACGCTCGGGTTCATCGCCGCTCGTCACCTGGGGACGAGACGCACCCAGATCGCGGCGCTCGCCGCCGCCGGCGTGCTGGTCCTCCTGATCGGGTTCAGCCGCCTCTACCTCGGCGTCCACTTCCTCTCGGACGTGATCGCCGGCTTCAGCATCGGGATCGCCTGGGTGGCGTTCTGCATCGTGCTCCTGCACCTGCGCCTGCGACTCAAGGAGCGACGTCAGACGTCCCGGTACCGCGCCTCCACCCAGCAGTAAAGACCGAACGCGATCAGCCCGGCGGCGACGATACCGAGCAGCGTGTCGCCGTAGTCCTGCTGCAACACCTCGGCGAGCGCGCCGTCGATCCCGACCGCTTCTTTCGGGTCGTACTGCCAAGCAGCGCGGACGAGGAAGAAGCCGATCAGCCCGAACACGACCCCACGCGCGAGGTGACCCACGACGCCGAGTGTCGTGAAGACCCGCTCTTCCAGGTCGCTCATCTTCCGCAGCTTCAGGTTCTCCAGGAACTTCCTGCTCACTGCTCGCCACAGGTTGAACGCGCCGGCCCCCAGGATGCCGAGGCCGATGGCGGCGACGATCCATCTGCCGAGAGGAAGCTCCAACACACGGGCCGTAAAGCGATCCTCCTCCCTCGAGCCGCCGGACTCGTTCGCGCCGTAGAGCGCGGAGACCGCGACCCCCAGCAGGCCGAGGTACCAGAAGGCACGCGCGAGGTAGCCGAAACGCTTGAGCCAGCCCTCCTTCTCTCCGCCCTCGAGGGGCCTCCCGAGAACGGCCTCGGCGAAGCGCCACGCCGCGTATCCGGCGAGCCCAACGGCCAACGCGCCCACCAGGAGCTTCCCGAGCCCGCTGTCGGCCAGCGCGGCGAGCGCGGCGCCGCGATCCTGCAGGCGCTCTTTCCCCCCGGCCGCCACGCGAGCCGCGATCAGGCCGACGAGGAGGTACAGCGATCCCTTCGACACGAGCCCCCAGCGCGCCAGCCCTTGTCCGAAGGGGCCGCGGGCGGCCTTCTCGGCCTCGTGTTTGGTTTTTCCCATGACGGGCCACAATACGAGGTCGCGCGTTTCTCGACCGCCCCCAGGTGGTACACCTGAGGAGATGGCGGACGAGCAGATCAAAGCGCTGATCGAACTGGGAGAGCGCGAGGGATGCCTTGAACTCTCGGAGGTCTCGCGCGCAATCGAGCAAGCGGAACTAGACGAGGAAGACGTGGAGCGGATTTACCAGGACATTCAAGAGAGGAACATCGAGCTCACCGACGACTGCGGCCGGGCGGCCGCCGACTCGACCTACGTGAACGGCGACCTTGCAGCCTCCACCACCGACGCGCTACAGCTCTTCCTGAACGAGGTCGGCCGCTACAAGCTGCTGACCGCCGACGAGGAGGTCGAGCTCGCGAAGCGCATCGAGCGCGGCGACCGGGATGCGAAGGATCTGATGATCAACTCGAACCTGCGCCTGGTCGTCTCGATCGCCAAGAAGTACCAGGGACACGGGCTCTCGCTGCTCGACCTGATCCAGGAGGGGATCATCGGGCTGATCCGCGCGGTCGAGAAGTTCGACTGGCGGCGGGGCTTCAAGTTCTCGACCTACGCCACGTGGTGGATCCGCCAGGCCGTGCAGCGCGGCGTCGCGAACAAGGCGCGCGAGATCCGCATCCCCGTGCACATCGTCGACCGGGAGCGCAAGATCGGGCGCGCGGAGCGCGAGCTGCACGTGAAGCTCGGGCGGGCGCCGACGGAAGAGGAGATCGCCAAGGCGGCGAAGCTCCCGCTCAAGCAGGTGAAGGAGGTCCGGCAGGTGGCTCGCGCGGTGACGAGCCTCGACAAGCCGATCGGCGAGGAAGGCGACACGAAGCTCGGCGATCTGTTCGCCGGCGAGGAGGAGCCGCCCGAGGAGCGTCTCCAGGTCAGCCTGGAACAGGATGTCCTTCGCCGGGCGGTGGAGAGTCTCCCCGAGCGCGAGCAGGAGGTCGTCAAGCTCCGTTACGGGCTGAACGGCGACACCGACCCGAAGTCCCTCGAAGAGATCGGACGGCGGCTCGGGCTCACGCGCGAGCGAGTCCGCCAGCTCGAGTCCGTGGCACTCGAGCGGCTCGCCGTCAATCGCGAGATCGAAGCGATCCGAGCCGCATAACGGTTTCGTCGACGCGGCGAGCTGCGGCCTACGACGTCGCGGTGATGGTGATGCCGCCGCGCGCCTTCTGAACGAGTGTCACCCGCACCCGCTCCGCCGGTAACTCGAGTGCCTCCGCGGCGTCGTCTCGGATCTTGACGGCGAGCGCCTCGCAAAAGTGGCCCTCGTCCCGGAAGCCCATCAGGTACAGCTTGAGCGACTTGGACTCGAGGCAGCGCTCGTGCGGCTCGTACTCGATCGTCGCGGTGTAGAGGTCGGGTTGCCCCGTGATCGGACAGACCGCCGTGAGCTCGTCGCTGGTCATCTCTACGCGAGACACGCCCGGGTTGGGAAAGGTCTCCAGTCCCGCGTATCGCTCCGAGCCCGGGCTTCCGAGGGCGACGAATTCCGTCGAGCGAGACTCCGTCTCCATGGGACGTACTGTAGGCGTAGTGGCCCGCCACCAGATGCGCGTCTATCTCGCCGGGCCGCCCGCCTCGGACGATTACCGTCGCCGCGCCGACGCACTCGTCCGTGACGCCGGCTGGACACCCGTCGATCCCTTTCGCCGCGACTTCCGCGGCCGCACCGAGGGGCACGAGGCCGAGATCGTCGAGGGCGACCTCGAGGACATCCGCTCCTGCGACGCGGTGCTGGCCGACTTCACCGTCCCTGACGAGGGGACGGCGATGGAGGCCTGGTACGCGCATGGACTGGGTAAGCGGGTCGTCGCCTACACCGGCGGTGCCGAGCCGCATCCCTGGACGGTCTACGTCGCCTCCGCCGTGTGGGCGGACCTCGGCGAGGCTGTCGCAGCGTTAGGCAGCGGCTAGCCCAGCCTTCCGGATCCCGAACGCGTAGCGGCAGGCCACGACCCCGAGCAGGGCCGCGAGCACCGACACGGCGGCGAAGAAGCTCCACATCGCGGTGTCGCCGTACCCGCCCCGGATCTGAAGCCCGAAGAACGGCCCGAGCGCGAAGCCGGCCGACGACGTGCTTCCCTAGACTCTAGATACCGCACCCGATATCGGCGCCGGTTGGCAAGCTGTGGCGATGCGGTTCGCGCGCCTGCTCGGAGCTCTCGCCGCCCTCTACGTGCTCGTCGTCAGGGGCAACCTGACTCTCGACCTCTCGCTGGGCCGGCGCCTCCGCCCGCTCGGGCCCCTCGCATGGCGGATCTCGGCGCCGCGCGAGGTCGTCTTCGACGCAATCGCCGCCCCGTACCTCGGCCGCATCCCGCGCGCGCTGGGCGAGAAGCTCGCGGTCTGGGAACGTGGAACGGACATGGTTCTCGCCGCCCACTTCACACGCGTTGGCGCGGGCCTGACGGCGACGACGCTCGAGACGGTTCGCTTCGACCGGCCAACTCGCATCTCGTTCCGCCTCGTGCGCGGCCCGGTCCCACACCTCTCGGAGTCATTCGAGCTCACTGAGGACGAGACGGGAACGGAGCTCACGTGGAGCGGTGAAATCGGAACAGACCTCTGGGCCTTCGGCGCCTGGTGGGGTGGCCGGGTGGCACGGGCGTGGGAGGCCGCCGTGCGAGCTTCGCTCGACGCCGTCAAGGACGAGGCGGAGCGCCGGGCCGTTAGGGGCCGAGGTCTTTGAGCACGACGCTTGCACCCGGCGAGGTCGAGATCGAGGAGCCGCTCGAGGGCGACGACGCCGAGCACGACCGCCCGTGGGTCGTGATCGTCTGGAACGACCCGATCAACCTCATGTCCTACGTCACGCTCGTCTTCCAGAAGCTGTTCGGCTACAACCGCGAACACGCGACGAGACTGATGCTCCAGGTGCACTACGAGGGAAAGTCAGTGGTCTCGAGCGGGAACCGCGAGAAGTCCGAGCTGGACGTCTCCCGCCTGCACGCCTACGGGCTCTGGGCGACCATGCAACGCGACTGATGTTTCAGAGCCGAATCCGGCGCGGCGCCGACGGCGCCGTCCGCCTCGAACTTCCCGACGAGGAGCGTGTCCTGCTCCGGGAGGTCGCCGAGGACCTCGGCTCGCTCCTGGACGAGGCTCCCGAGGACCCGTCGCTGCGGCGGCTCTTCCCGCCCGCGCACGACGACGAGGAGCTCGAACGCGACTACAGAGAGCTGACCCGCTCCCACCTCGCCGCCGGGCGGGAGCGCTCGCTCGAGACCCTGCGCGAGACGGCCGACCGCGAGCTCCTGACGCCCGAAGAGGCGGACGCCTGGCTCCGGGCGCTCAACGATGCGCGGCTCGTTCTCGGCACCCGCCTGGACCTTCCGGACGACTTCGACTGGGACGCGTTCGACGCGAACGACCCACGGGCGCCCGAGCTCGCGCTCTACGCGTATCTCTCCTGGATCCAGGAGCAGCTGGTCGAAGCGATGTAAAGGGCTAGGCCGGGGCGGACTCACGCTCGCGCTTGCGGCGAGACGCAAGCGTCTGACGTTTCGCCGCGGCGAGCTCGACCTTGCGCAGACGGATGCTCTTGGGCGTCACCTCGACGCACTCGTCCTGCCGGATGAACTCCAGCGCCTGCTCGAGTGAGAGGGGTCGCGGCGGGATCAGGCGCACGAGCTCGTCGGCGGAGGCGGAGCGCATGTTGGTCAGCTTCTTCTCCTTGCCGGCGTTCACGTCGAGATCCTCGCCGCGGGCGTTCTCACCGACGACCATGCCCTCGTACAGCTCGTCGCGCGGGCCGATGAAGAGCGACCCGCGCTCCTGGAGCGCGGCGATCGCGAACGCCGTCGCCTGCCCCCGGCGGTCGGCGACGAGGCTCCCGGTCGGGCGGGTCAGCAGCTCTCCGTGCCACGACCCCCAGCGCTCGAAGACGTGGTGCAGGATCCCCGCGCCCCGGGTCTCGGTCAGGAACTCCGTCCGGAAGCCGATCAGCCCTCTGGCGGGAACGAGGTACTCCATTCGCGCCCAGCCCGTCCCGTGGTTGACCATCTGCTGCATCCGGCCCTTGCGCAGCGCCAGCATCTGGGTGACGACGCCGATGAAGTCCTCCGGAACGTCGATCGCGACACGCTCGACGGGCTCGTGCTTCTTCCCATCGATCTCGCGGGTCAGCACTTCCGGCTTGCCGACGGTCAGCTCGAAGCCCTCGCGGCGCATGATCTCCACGAGCACGGCCAGCTGCAGCTCACCGCGCCCCTGCACCTCCCAGACCTCCGGGCGCGACGTCGGCTGGACGCGAAGCGAGACGTTGCCCACGAGTTCCTGCTCCAGGCGGGCGATCAGGAGGCTCGCGGTCAGCTTGTCCCCCTCGGTGCCCGCGAGCGGCGAGGTGTTGATCCCGAGTGTCATCGCCAGCGACGGCTCGTCGACGACTGTGACCGGCAGCGGGCGCGGATCCTCTGCGTCGGCGATCGTCTCGCCGATCGTCACCTCCGGCAGGCCGGCGAGCGCGACGATCTCCCCCGGGCCCGCTTCCTCGGCGGGAACGCGATCGAGCGCCTCGGTCACGTACAGCTCGGTCACGCGAGCCTTCTCGATCGTCCCGTCCGCCCGGCACCAGGCAATCTGCTCGCCTTTGCGGATCGTCCCGTTCAGGACCCGGAGGAGGGCGAGCCTGCCGACGTACGGCGAAGCGTCCAGATTCGTGACGAGCGCCTGGAGCGGATGCTCGGGGTCGTACGACGGCGGCGGGACGGTCTCGAGCAGGGTCTCCGTCAGCGGGCCGAGGTCGTCGGCGAGGTCGTCGGGGGCGAGGCCCGCTCGTCCTTCCCGAGCATTCGCGTAGACGATCGGAAACTCGATCTGCGACTCGTCGGCGTCGAGGTCGAGGAAGAGCTCGTAGACCTCGTTCACGACCTCCGCAGGACGGGCGTCGGGGCGGTCGACCTTGTTCACCACGAGGACGACCGGCAGCCGCGACTCCAGCGCCTTGCGGAGTACGAAGCGGGTCTGCGGAAGCGGGCCTTCACTCGCATCGACGAGCAACAGGACCCCGTCGACCATCGTGAGGCCGCGCTCGACCTCCCCGCCGAAGTCGGCGTGCCCCGGAGTGTCGATGATGTTCACCTTCGTGTCGCCGATCTGAACCGCCGTGTTCTTGGCGAGGATCGTGATGCCCTTTTCCCGCTCGAGGTCCATCGAGTCCATCACGCGCTCGGCGACGTCCTGGTTCGCGCGGAACGAGCCGGACTGCCAGAGCAGAGCGTCGACCAGCGTCGTCTTCCCGTGGTCGACGTGCGCCACTATGGCGACGTTGCGGAGATCCTCTCGGCGTGCGGTGTGTCGAGCGCGGGCGGGCACGACCGGCCAGCCTAGCGCCGGTACCCTGCCCCGGTGGCAACCGAGAAGCCGGAGCCGATGACGCAGGCACAGAAGGAGCGCCTCGAGGCCCAGCTCGCGGAGCTCGAAGGCCCCCGGAGAGCCGAGGTCGTCGAGGCGATCGCCACCGCGCGGGGCTTCGGCGACCTCTCGGAGAACTTCGAGTACCACGCGGCGAAGAACGAGCAGGGCCTGCTCGAACACCGGATCCGCCAGCTTCACGATCGGCTCCACCGGTCGACCCTGATCGAGGAGCAGGCTGAGGGGAGCGACACGGTCGGGGTGGGCTCGACCGTGGAGATCTCGGACGAGGACGGAGCGCAGATGACGGTCGAGATCTCGAGCGTCGGCGGCGTCTCGCCCGACTCGCCGCTCGGCAAGGC
>JBKKAR010000074.1:0-12296 GCA_046714355.1 Gaiellaceae bacterium
GGACGGCGGTCGCTGAGCCCGAGCAAGTCGTGCCAGACGAGCACCTGTCCGTCACACGCCGGGCCGGCGCCGATCCCGATGGTGGGTACGTGCAGCGCCTCGGTGACTCGGGCGGCGACCGGCGCCGGGACAGCCTCGAGCACGACCGCGAAGCATCCCGCCGCCTCCAGGGCCCGTGCGTCGGCGTGGAGGCGCTGCGCCTTGGCGGCTGTTCTGCCTTGCGCCTTGAACCCTCCGAGCATCGTGGCCGACTGCGGAGTCAGGCCGACGTGGCCCATCACCGGAATGCCCGCGCCGACGAGCGCCTGCACCCGAGAGAGCGACGGGCCTGCGCCTTCGATCTTCACGGCGTCGGCACCGGCCTCCTTGACGAAGCGGACCGCATTCGCGACTGCTGTCTCGTCCGAGACCTGGAACGAGCCGAAGGGCATGTCGGCGACGACGAGCGCGCGTTCCGTGCCACGCGCGACGGCGCGGACGAGCACCAGCAGTTCGTCCACCGTGACCGGCACGGTCGAGTCGTAGCCGAGGACGTTGTCCGCGGCCGAGTCGCCAACGAGGATGATGTCCACGCCGGCGGCGTCCGCCAGGCGGGCGCCGGGGTGGTCGTAGGCGGTCACCATTACGAGCTTCTCGCCGTGCGCCTTGCGTTCCGCTAGCTCGGTCAGCGAGACCTTGGTCGAGGGGTTCGGGTGCGAGGTCATGCCGTTTCTCCTTCCAACAAGACGTTGTCGATCAGGCGGGTGCCGCCGACGCGCACGGCGGCTGCGAGAACTTTCGGTTCGAAATCGACGACCTGGAGGTAGTCCACCTGGAGGCCGTCGAGCAGCTCGCGGGCCTTTGACGGATCGCGCGTTGCGAGCGCGCGCGGGAGAGCGAGCGCACGCTGCCGTTCCCCGGGTGTGAGACGGGCGTTGCGGGAGGAGAGTGCGAGACCGTCCGTGTCGCGGACGGTCGGGAGCACGCGGATCTCGACCGGCACGTTGAGGTCGCGGACGAGGCGGCGGACGACGGCCGTCTGCTGTGCGTCCTTTTGACCGTAGTAGGCACGGTCCGGCCGGACGAGGTTGAAGAGCTTGAGACAGATCGTGGCGACCCCGCGAAAATGTCCGGGCCGGAACCGGCCCTCGAGCAGCCGTCCGAGCTCCTCGACCTCGACCCACGTCTGGAAGCCGTCGGGGTAGAGCTCGCCGGCGGACGGCGCGAAGAGGACGTCGACGCCCGCTTGCTCGGCGAGTGTTGCGTCGCGGGCCTCGTCCCGAGGGTACGCCGCAAGATCCTGATCCTGGTCGAACTGGGCCGGGTTGACGAAGAGGCTGGCGACGACGACGTCGTTCTCCTCGCGCGCGGCGCGGATGAGGGACAGGTGGCCCTCGTGGAACGAGCCCATCGTCGGAACCAGGCCGACGGAACCGGCGCGCGCGGCGAGAGCAGCTTCCAGCTCCGCGATCGTGCGCGCCGTCTTCACGGCGCCGTCGCCTCCGCCAGGACACGGTAGAGCGGCTCGAGCTGAGGCCTGCGCTCGGTGATCGCCTTCAGGTGCCGCTCGACGGTCTCCCAGTCGCCGCGGGCGATCGGGCCGGTGAGCTCGAACCCGTTGTCGATCACCCGCCGCATGAGCGGCTCGAGACCAGCCGGCGGCGCCCCAGCTTCCTCGAAGAGCTCGCCGGCAGCCCGGTGGAGCGTCACGAGGTAGTTCGAGGCGAGCGCAGCCCCGGCGTGGTAGACAGCTCGGTCGGCTTCAGCCAGGTCGAACGGCTCGAGCCCGAGGATTCGGGCAAGCTCTCGACCGGTCTCGCGTGCCTCGTCCGTTTCGCCGGTGACGGCGGCATGTGCCCCGTCGAGCTGATCTGGATCGCCGGACTGATTGAAGCTCTGCAGCGGGTGCAGGCCGAACCGTCGCCTGTGCGGGTCGAGTGCCGAGAGCGGCGTCGCCCCGCTCGTGTGCGCGACCCACTGGGACAGGTCCAGGGACTGTCTCTGGACAGTGGCCTCGATCGCGCTGTCAGGAACGCACAGGAGCACGATCCGGGAGCCTTCTTCGCGCAGCTCGACGCCTCGCCCGTCCAGGCGAGCAGCGATGGCCGAACCGACACGGCCACGGCCGACGACGTTCACGCTTTCGATCACCATTCGCTCCAGTTCCGGTTCGGATACCGGGCAGGAACGAAGCGTAGCGCGTGCAATGGGTCGTCTGGCGGCGCCCGCGATCCCTCCATAGGGGTTAGCCCGTTGGAGGGAACTTCCCCAAGCGCGGGTGATCTCGGGCCGATAGCGGGGCCAAGGGGAGCGGCGCAGCGCCCTGCGACCGCCGGGGAGAGAGGTCAGGAATTGAGGAGAGCACTGCTTTTGACGACCGCGATCGCCTCGCTGCTCGTCGTGCCCAACGCGGCGGCCGCGTCGTTCACCGGCGTCGCCGTAGCAAAGGATTCAAAGCGGAAGGCGGCCGTCGTCGTTTCCGCAGGCACAGCCCGCACCGTTCGCCTTGCCGGCCGCTTCGGTCAGGTCCGGCTCGGCCAGCGTCTGGCGATCACGGCCGCGCGGCGGCCGGACGGCACGTTCGACGCGCGACGCGTACGCGCTCTTGGGCGTGCGAAGCGTGCGCGCTTCGGCGCCGTCGTCGTCAAGCAGGAGCGCAGCCGCGTGATCCTGTCGGCGGGCGGCAGCGTCTTTGCCGTCGGGCTCCGTGCCGGCGGACGCGCCCTGTCGTCCACCAGCGCCCGCGGGCTCGCCACCGGCGACCGCGTCGTGGCCAGCGTCGGTCTGTCGGCCGCCGCAACCTGGTCGACCGGCATGCAAGAGACCGGCCGCGCAAAGCTCGTCGAGCTCGAGGGGATCTTCCTCGAGAAGAAGGGCGACGGATTCGACGTCGCCGTCGTCGAGCACGGCGCGATCCACGTCGAGGTGCCCGAGGGCGCCGTGCTGCCCGACTTCAAGCCCGGCGACCAGGTCAGCATGCTCGTCCTGATCGGCAAGGACGGCTCCTTCACGTTCATCCGTGGCAAGGACGAGAGCGAGCGCCATCCGGAGAAGCCCCACCACAAGGAGGGCATCGAGGCGCAGGGCGCCCTGGCCGAAAAGGCTCCGTACTCCGTAGTCGTCCGCACCGAGGGCAACACAAAGGTGGAGTGCGCAGTCCCGGCCGGAATGGATTTGTCCCTGTTCCGGGTCGGCGAGCGCGTGAAGATCCAGTGCGTCTCGCGCGAGAACCGCGACGTGCTGATCAAGATCCACTCGAACTACGGCTGGGTGAGGGCCGACGGCACCGGTGAGCTCTCCGTTGGCGGCGCGCTCACCAAAGGCAACGGCACGCTGTCGGTGCGACGCGAGGACGGCATGAGCGTCTCGTGCTCGGTTCCGGGCGGCATCGACCTCTCGCCCTTCAAGTCGGGGGAGCGCGTGAAGCTCCACTGCAACCTCGGCGAGGGCGGCTTCGTCTTCGCCTCGATCTACTCCGAGTCAGCGTCCCTTGACGAGCACGGCGTGCTGCTGGTGTACGCCTCGGGCCTCCTCCAGGCGCGGACGGATGTTCCAGTCACCGTGCGTCGGCCCGACGGGACGATGTTCTCGTGCAGCGCCCCGGCCGACTTCGACCTGTCTTACTTCACGGTCGGTGAGTCCGTCAACCTCACGTGCCGGGTCGACGGTGGCGTGAACACGCTGCTCAAGGCGCGCTCCGAGCGCTACGAGGTCGGCGCGGACGGATCGGTCGAGCTGTACATGCACGGAACCCTCGATGCGAAGACGGAAACGTCGGTCACAGTCCGCGGCAGCGACGGCCTCACGGTTACGTGTTCCGTCCCAGCGGGTACGGACCTGTTTGCATTCGGGGTTGGTATCAGCGTGAAGGTGAATTGCCACAAACGGGACGGCCAGTTCCGGCTGGCGTACCTTAAGTCGGAGAACGCCGTTATCGAGCTCGAGCGCTAGCCGCAAGAGCGCTCGCAGGGCGGGGGCCGGTCGGCCGCAGCCTGGCCCCCGCCACCTCTTCTCGGCTCACCGGCCGGGTGGGCCTCCCGCCCGGCGGAGCCGCGTGCTCTCGCACTGTCCCCCTTCGTCCGCGCACACTGAGCGACACCCCGGAGAGCCGAGAAGGATCGTTGCGAGGGGGTCGGTAGACTGACACCGATGCCGATCTACGAGTACGTCTGCATGCAGTGCGAGTCGCACTTCGAGGAGCTCGTCCGCAACGGAGGTCAGCCCGACTGCCCGGAGTGCGGGACGGCCGACGTCCGCAAGCAGCTCTCGGTCTTCTCGGCCCACGGCAGCTCGACCCAGACGAGCATCGGAACGGGCCCAGCGCCTCGCAGCGGGGGTTGCTGCGGCGGCTCCTGCTGCGGCTAGACCTGTCCGCACCGGGTCGTACACTCGGACCCATGGAAGCGCTCGCGACCTTTGGCGATCAGGTTTCTACCTGCACCCGTTGCCGCCTCGCGGAGGGACGTACGCAGGTCGTCTTCGGCGCGGGGAACCCGGCGGCCGACCTCATGTTCGTCGGCGAAGCTCCCGGCTTCCACGAGGACAAGCAGGGCGTGCCGTTCGTCGGCCAGGCCGGAAAGCTGCTCGACAAGCTGCTTGCCGGGATCGGGTTGGAGCGTTCGGAGGTCTACATCGCCAACGTCCTCAAGTGCCGGCCGCCGGGCAACCGCGACCCGCAGCCGGACGAGATCGAGTCCTGTGAGCCGCACCTCTTCCGCCAGATCGAGCTGATCCAGCCTCGGGTCGTCGCGACGCTCGGCAATTTCGCAACGAAGCTCCTGTCCGGTAAGCCGGCCGGGATCACCCGCGTTCACGGCCAGGAGCAGGAGGTCACGGTCGGCGGCAACCGGGTGCTTCTTTACCCGCTCTACCACCCGGCCGCGGCGCTCTACACGCCGGCGATGCTCAATGTCCTGCAGGAGGACTTCCGGCGGCTCCCTGAGCTGATGGGGCGCTCGGAGGTTCCCGGGCCGGAGCCCGAGCCCGTCCTTGCCGTGCCGCAGCCGGCAATCCAGCTCGGCCTCTTTTAAGCGCCGCAGCAGGCCAGACTATCGGGGTGGAGTTGGAGTCCTCGTCAGCGGAGGAGACCGAGGCGATCGGCGCCCGCGTCGCCGAGGGTCTCCGCCCGGACGACGTCGTCACGATCTCCGGCGAGCTCGGATCGGGTAAGACGACGCTCGTCCGCGGGGCCTGCCGGGCGCTCGGCGTCGAGGGGCCAGTGACGAGCCCGACGTACACGATCGGACATCGCTACAGCGGCAGGGTGGACGTCTCGCACCTCGACCTCTACCGTTTCGCCGGCGTGTCCGCCGCCGAGTGGGGAGACCTCGAGCCGTACTTCGATGGCGCCGTGTGCTTCGTCGAGTGGCCGGAGGCCGGGGCGGGCGTGCTTCCGCCGCCGCGCTTCTCCGTCTCGCTGGCCCACGCCGGCGAGCACGCCCGCCGGATCACGGTGACGGAATGCTGATCCTCGCGTTCGACACGGCCACCGACTCGGCGACGAGCGCGCTGGTCTGGGACGGCGAGGTGCTCGGCGAGCTGACCTCCAGGCCGCTCACGGTGCTGGAAGACCTCGATGCGCTGCTCCGCCGTGGAGGAGTCCGCGACTCGCAGGTGGAGGGGATCGCGGTCGGCATCGGTCCCGGGAGCTTCACGGGGCTGCGCATGGGGCTGATCACCGCCCGCACGCTGGCCTTCGCGTGGGAGACCGGCCTCGCCGGAGTCTCGACGCTCGACGCACTGGTCGCCGGAGCCCCCGGCGCGGTCCCGGTCATCGACGCCCGCCGCCGGGAGGTGTTCGCACTCGTGGAGGGCCGACCGGTGGTTCTTGCGCCCGCCAAGCTCCCGGTTGAGCCAGGCCGGGAGTACGTGGGAGACGGCGCCGTCCGGTACCGCACGGAGATCGAGGCGCGCGGCGGGAAGGTTCCGCCGGACGGCAGCGAGCTCCACCTGCCCCGAGCCCGGTTCCACGCGGAGCTCGCCGGGGACTTCGGCACGCCGGACCAGGTCGAGCCGATGTACCTTCGTATCCCGGACGTGGACCGAGCACGGACGTGAGCATCGACCTTCGCCCCCTCACACTGGCCGACCTCGCCGCCATCGAGCGGATCGAGCGCCGCGCGTACCCGACGCCGTGGTCGCGCTCGATGTTCGCGGGCGAGATCGCCAAGCAGTCGTCCATCTGCCTCGGAGCGATCGACCGGGAGGATAAAGACCGGCTCGTCGGCTACCTGATCATCTCCCGCTACGCCGACGCCTGGCACATCATGAACATCGCGATCGACGAGGCGCACAGACGCCGCGGCATCGCCACGCAGCTCCTGAACCGCCTCTTCGAGGTGAGCTCGACGGACGATCGCCGCGGCTACACGCTGGAGGTGCGCGTCTCGAACGGGGAGGCGATCAAGCTCTACGAAGGCCTCGGGTTCGTGGCCCGCGGGATCCGCCGTGGCTATTACACGGACAATCGCGAGGACGCCGTGGTCATGTGGAAGGACCCGCTCCGACAACGCGCCTCGGCGTGATCCTCGGCATCGAGACGAGCTGCGACGAGACGGCAGCGGCGCTCGTCACCGAAGACGGCCGGATCATCTCGAACGTCGTTTCCTCCCAGGCCGAGCTGCATGCACGCTACGGCGGCGTCGTCCCCGAGGTCGCGTCCCGGCACCACCTGGAGCTGCTGCTGCCGGCTGTCAGGCGAGCACTCGAGGACGCGGGTTCCGAGCTCGGGGACATCGAGCGCGTCGCGGTCACGCAGGGGCCGGGACTCATCGGCGCCCTGCTCGTCGGCGTCTCGGCGGCGAAGTCGCTCGCCTGGGCCAGGCGGCTGCCGCTCGTCCCGGTCAATCACCTGCACGGCCATGTCGCGTCGCTCTTCCTCGAGCCGGAGCCAGTAGATCCGCCCTTCCTCTGTCTGCTGGCGAGCGGCGGACACACGCAGCTTCTCGACGTCCCTGACCGCTCGGGTTTCGAGGTGCTCGGGACGACCCTGGACGATGCGGCCGGCGAGGCATTCGACAAGGGCGCGCGACTGCTCGGGCTCGGCTATCCGGGAGGGGCGGCGGTCGACCGGCTCGCGATGGACGGCGACCCGGAGGCGTTCTCGTTCCCCGTCGCGCGGGTTCCCGGGCTCGACTTCTCTTTCTCCGGGCTGAAGACGGCGCTGCTCTACGCCGTCCGCGACCTCGGCCCGGAGGAAACGGAGCGACGCCGGAAGGATCTCGCCGCGTCCTACCAGCGGGCCATCGTCCGTGCGCTCGTCGAGCGGACGCAGGCCGCCGCCGAGTCGACCGGCGCGGAGCGGATCGCGGTGGTCGGCGGTGTCGCGGCCAACTCCGAGCTGCGCGCGTCTCTGCCCGGAGCCGCGCTTGCCCCGCTCGAGCTCTGCACCGACAACGCGGCGATGATCGCCTCGGCCGCGCGCTTCGTCAACCCGATCGCCTACCCTCGGTACCTTGCTCTCGACGCTTTCACCTAGGCGGCTCGCGCAGCTTGCTCTGCTCGCGATCGTCGCCCTCGCCGCCGCAGCGATTTCGGTCGCCGCAGCAACGGGTGGGCACTCCGAGGGTGGACGGTCGGAACCCGTCTCCTGGCGCGGCCTCGTCGGCGGTCCTCGCCCGGAGGTCCCGGTCGGGCAGCGGATGATCGTCGTCCTGCGGATCCCGTCGCTTGCTGCCCGGGTGGTCGCGGCGGGCGGCCGGGCGAGCGAGGCCGACCAGATCCGCTGGCACACGGCCGCGATCGCGGGGCAGCGGCAGCTGATCGCCAGGTTGAGCATCGCCGGCCTTCGCCTACGGCCCGAGTACAGCTACTCCCGCGTCATCTCGGGCTTCTCGGCGCCGCTCGACGCCCGCGCGATCGCGCTCCTCCAGCGGTTCCCGGAGGTGGAAGGCGTCTACCCGGTTCGCATTGCCTATCCCGCCTCCGTCTCGAGCCAGCTCCTGGAACGGGACGACCTGGCGCCCGGCTCCGGGGTCCGGGCCCGCCTCGGCCTGCCGGGCTTCACGGGCCGCGGGGTCACAGTCGCGTTGCTCGATACCGGCGTCGAGCACGGTCACGACTATCTCGCGGGAGCGGTGCTAGAGGGCGTCGACATCCTCCAGGACGACGACCTCGCCGCCGCGGAGCCGAGACCCGACGAGCCGGCCGAGCTCGAGCGCCACGGCACGCAGCTCGCGGGCCTCATCGTCGGCTCGGGCGGCCCGAACGGACTGACCGGGATCGCGGAGAACGCGACGATCCTGCCGATCCGGGTCGCCGGCTGGCAGCGGGACGTCGCGGGCCGCTGGGCCGTGTACTCGCGGACCGACCAGCTGATCGCCGGGCTCGAGCGAGCCGTCGACGCGAACGGCGACGGGAGCGCCCACGATGCGGCGCGAGTCGCCGTCGTCGGCATCGCCGAGCCTTACGCCGCCTTTGCGGACAGCCCGGCTGCGCGGGCCGTCAGAGGCGCGTTCGCGCTCGACACGCTCGTCGTCGCGCCCGCCGGGAACGACGGGCCGGCCGGCCCGCGCTTCGGGAGCATCTCCGGTCCCGGTGGCGCCCGGGAGGCGGTGACCGTCGGAGCCTCCGACGACCGTCGCACGACCGAATACGTTCGGGCCACGATCCGCTCCGGCCTTCGCGTCGTCTTCGACGGCGAGGTGCCGCTGGGCGGCGCGTTCGAGCCCGACCGCACGCTCGTTCTCGATCTCGCCGGCCCCGCGCCGCGCGACCAGCTCCTTCCGTCGGTGCTCGGGGAGGACGCGCCCGTCGTCTCGGTCGCCGACTTCTTCGATCGCGACGGCTACAGCCGCGTCGCCGGGAAGGCTGCCCTGGCTCCCGCCGGGGACGCACCGGACGAGGCCGCTGCCGGCGCCGCCCGCGCCGGAGCCGCCGCCGTCGTCCTTCACGATGCCCGGATTCCCGCCGGCGGGCTCGGGGTCGACGACCGGATCGCCGTCCCGGTCGTCAGCGTGCCGGCCGGCGCCGCACGCGAGGCCCTCCGGCTCCTGCGCGCCGGCGAGAAGACGGCGATCGAGATCGGCGCGTCCCGCGAGCGCGAGAACCCGGACGCCGGTCGGTCCGCCGCTTTCTCGTCGCGCGGCCTCGCCTTCGACGGCGGGCTCAAGCCCGAGCTCACCGCACCCGGCGTAGCGCTCCTGACCTCGCACCCCGGAAGAACTGCTGAAGGCCTGCCCGCGTTCGGAACCGTGAGCGGATCGAGCGCTGCGGCCGCAGTGGTCGGAGGCGGTGCAGCACTCCTGGCGCAAGCAAGGCCGGACCTCGACGCGCGGGCTCTTCGGGGCGCTCTCGTCGGGACCGCCCGGGCCATGGACGGCGGCGGCCGACGGCTCGATCTCGGCGCCGCCGCCGCGGTCGAGGTGATCGCAGAACCGGCATCGGTGCCGTTCGGCCACGCGAACGTCCGCGGCTGGCAGGGAACGGTGACCTTCACGGTGCGCAACGTCTCCCAGCGCCCGCTGCCGATCACGGTCTCGCTAGGCCGCCTCGGCGAAGTGGGTGGCGCCGCGCTGGCCGTCTCTCCGGGCCGCTTCACGCTCGCGCCGCGCGGCCGGCAGAAGGTGTTTGTCGTCGCGCGGATGGCGTACCTTCCGCCCGGGGTCGAGGTGGTTTCGGCCGACTTCGAGCTCCAGGCCGGCGGGGCTGCGCCCGTCCGGGTTCCCTGGACGCTGACACTCGGCCGTCACGAGCGCGACCTGCTCGGCGGCGTACGGCTCTCGACCCGGAGCTTCAAGCCCTCCGACTCGGCGCCCGCCCTGCTCGAGCTTCGCGCCGGCCGCATCGTCGAAGGCGGCGGGCGGAGCGAGGTGCTGCCGCTCTCCCACCTCGATCTCGACCTCTGGCGCGGGCGGGAACGGGTCGGGAGGCTCGTGCGCCTGCGGAACCTCCTCCCGGGCCGGTACACCTTCGGCCTGACCGGGAGAGGTCCGGCGGGCGACCGGCTCGAGCCCGGACGCTACATGCTCCGCCTGCTCGGATATCCACCCGGAGAAGGGCCTCCTAGCAGGCAAATCGTGGAGTTCACGATTCGCTAAGGGCGTATACTCATGCGGTTTTTCCGACTGAACAGGAGACGATTGTGACGACCGTCGAAGCGCCGACCCACCTCCAAGAGAACCCCTTCGAGATCGCGCAGGAGCAGCTTCGCCGCGTGGCGGAGGAATTCCAGATCGATCCGAACGTCACGCGCGTGCTCGAGCAATGCAAGAAGGCGGTCGCGGTGTCGATCCCGGTGGTGATGGACAGAGGCGAGATCCAGGTCTTCGAGGGCTACCGCGTGACGCACAACATCGCCCGCGGCCCTTCAAAGGGCGGCATTCGCTACCACCTCGACGTCACACTCGACGAGGTGAAGGCGCTCGCGATGTGGATGACCTGGAAGTGCGCGCTGATGGGGATCCCGTTCGGCGGTGCGAAGGGCGGAGTCGTCTGCGACCCGAAGCAGATGTCGCGGATGGAGGTCGAGAAGATGACCCGCCGCTTCACGAGCGAGATCATCAATGAGATCGGTCCCGAGAAGGACATCCCCGCGCCCGATGTCGGCACCGACCCGAGCGTCATGGCCTGGATCTTCGACACGTACTCGATGAACAAGGGACACTCGGTGCTCGGCGTAGTCACCGGCAAGCCGCTCAACGTCGGTGGCTCGCTGGGCCGACTGGAGGCGACCGCGCACGGCGCGCTCTACTGCCTCCGCGAGTTGACGAAGAAGCAAGACCGATCGCTCGCCGGGATGCGCGTCGCCGTGCAGGGCTTCGGGAACGTGGGGGCCTACCTCGCGAGGTTCGTTGCCGAGGACGGCGCGTCCGTCATCGCGCTGTCGGACTCGAGCGGCGGCGTTTACAACCCGAACGGGATCGACGTCGCGCTCGCGCTCGCGCACAAGCAGGAGACCGGCAAGCTCGACGGGCTCAAGGACACGGAGTCGATTACGAACGAGGAGCTGCTCCTCATCGACTGCGACGTCCTTGCTCCCTGCGCGCTCGAGCAGGTCATCACCACGGCCAACGCGGACAAGGTCAAGGCGAGCGTCATCGTCGAGGGCGCCAACGGGCCGACGACGCCCACGGCCGACGAGATCCTCGAGGACCGTGGCGTGCTCGTCTTGCCCGACGTGCTCGCCAACGCCGGCGGAGTAGTCGTCTCGTACTTCGAGTGGGTGCAGGGCCTCCAGGAGTACTTCTGGAAGGAAGAGGAGGTCAACAAGCGGCTGAACGACATCACCTCACGTGCCTTCCACGAGACCTGGTCCACCTACGAGGGGCGGTCGACGACGATGCGGATGGCGGCCTACGGTCTCGCCGTCCAGCGCGTGTCGGAAGCCACCTTGACCCGCGGGCTCTATCCCTAGCCCCGGCCCCTGGCCGGCGCGGCTCTGCCCGCGCCTGACGCCGCTGACGCCACGGGGCTCTCCGGGCCCGTGCTACATGAGCACTGTGCCCTCCGGCCCCGCACCGCCAGCGCCGTCCCAGAGACCGGGGAGGGTCACGCTTTACCACGCAGAGGGCTGCCACCTCTGCGCCGCGGCTCGGCGGGTCGTGGAGGCCGCCCGGGCCGAAGTGGAGTTCGAGCTGGAGGAGGTGGACATCGGCGGCGACCCGGAGCTCGAGGCAAGGTACCGGGAGTTGCTGCCGGTGCTCGAGATCGACGGCGAGCGCGCGTTCACCTACTTCGTCCAGCCGGACGCCCTGCGCAGAAAGCTCGCACAAGCTCGCGGCGCCGAAGGGACTTTGTGACTAGCCGACGCGAGGAATAGTCCCGGCTGGCAGAATCATTTGTGTGGTGTCACAAACTCCGCCGCAGGGAGCGGTCCCGGATCGTCTCACCGTTGGGGTCGCGGCTCGTCTGAGCCGCTACCTCCAGGTGCTCACGCAGGCGAACAAGATGGGCAAGGTACGCATCTCCTCCCAGGAGATCGCGGACTACACCAACATCAACGCCACTCAGATCCGGCGCGACCTCTCGACGTTCGGCAAGTTCGGAAAGCGCGGCGTCGGCTACAGCGTCGAGGGTCTGCTGGGGGAGATCCGGCGAATCCTGCGCACGCAGGGCCAGCACAACATCGCCCTCGTCGGCGCCGGCCGACTCGGCGAGGCGATCGCCAGCTCCCCGATCTTCGCCGAGCACGGGATCAACATCACCGCCGTCTTCGACAAGGATCCCGACAAGGTCGGGAGGCGAGTCGGCAACGTCGAGGTGAGCGAGTATCCGACGCTCGCCGACGTCGTGCGTGACAAGAACATCGTCGTCGGCGTCCTCGCGGTGCCGGCCGACAGCGCGCAGTCGGCGGCCACCGATCTGATCGACGCCGGCGT
>JBKKAR010000075.1:0-5659 GCA_046714355.1 Gaiellaceae bacterium
ACAGCCGCGTGATCGTGCGGATCGGTGTCTACGTCCACGACGAGCGGCAGCGGGAGCAGCCGACCGGGTTCCGCGCCCCGTCGTCGTCCGGACACACTCAGCATTCTTGTATTCGGTATCGATCCGCACTAGTGTCGAAGCTGCGGACCGGCGGCATCCCGAAGGGCCATGCTGATCAACGTTGCACTCCAGGACGGCTTCGACGGCGACGAGGTAGTGATCCGGGTCGACGGCGCCGAGACCTACCGCGGCGAGCAGGTCACGACCCGCACGCAGATCAGCCACGCCGCCGACACGCAACTCGATGTGCCCGACGGCCCGTTCACGCTGGAGGTCGACGTGCCCACGCGGGGCGTCCACGAGACCTTCCAGGTCGACCCAAAGACCCACCCGAATGTCGCCATCTCGCTGCTCGACGGGCGACTCGTCGCGGCCTACCCGGAGCGACTCGGGTTCGTCTAGAGAGGAGGACGCCAAGGCCCAATCCACCTGTCCTCTGCGGCACCCACTCCAGAAAGCAGGAGGAAACCATGGAACCGTACGCCGAGGAGCTCAAGCTCCTCAACGCCGACGAGGCGGACGCGGAAGCGGGTGAGACTCAGGTGCCGGAGGCCCTCGCGAGTGCCCCGCTCTCGCCTGTCAGCGGGCTCTACTCGCGGTCGCCGATTGTTGGGCCCCGGCCGCTGCCCCCGCTCGAGCCGGCGCCGAAGGGCATCCGGCCGATCCGCAGGGAGGAGATCCGCCTCGACGTCGACGGCCGCTACCCGCAGATGACCGTCAGCGGGACGATCGGCGGCTACCTCGTCACGAAGATCCACTGGATCGCGCGACTCCGCAAGATCGGCCCGACCAGGTGGGCCGGCGCGATCTGGTACAAGGACGGCGCGACCGCGTCGTTCCCCTACACGGCGGTCGACGTGACCGCCATCGGAAGCTCATTCCCGAGCGGCCGCTCGGTCAAGATCACCTTCAGAGGCGGCGGCGTGCCGAAGCGAACCGTGGTCTACAGGTTCTCCTCGGCGTACTTCCGTACCGTCAACCTCGAGTTCGATTTCCAGGCGGGCGAGGTCGCCGACACGGAGATCAACACGTGCGCCCATCCGGTCCGACCGGCCTCGCTGCCGTGCGAGAACCTCACGATCCCGACGGTGTTCCGACGGGTCGGCTGCCAGGTCACGACGAACCCGTCCAGCTCAGTTCCATCGCCGGCGGGCACAACGTGGTCGGACATGGAAATGCACGACGCGATGCAGCTCCATTGGTCGCGCGCAGCCAACAAGGCGCAGTGGGCGATGTGGGCCTTCTACGCGTCAATGCACGAGGCCGGCTCCAACCTCGGCGGCATCATGTTCGACGACATCGGGCCGAACCACCGGCAGGGCACAGCCCTGTTCGTCGACTCGTTCATCGCGCAGCCGCCTGCAAACGACCCGAATCCGGCGGCATGGATCGACCGGATGCGGTTCTGGACGGCGGTGCACGAGATGGGCCACGCATTCAACCTCGCCCACTCGTGGCAGAAGTCGCTCGGCACCCCGTGGGTGCCGCTCGCGAACGAGCCCGAGGCCCGCAGCTTCATGAACTACCCATACTTCGTCGCGGGCGGACAGGCGGCGTTCTTCTCGAACTTCGAATACCGCTTCAGCAACCAGGAACTGCTCTTCATCCGACACGCGCCCGAGCGGTTCGTGCAGATGGGGAACGCCTCCTGGTTCGACCACCACGGGTTCGAGGAAGCCGCTGCACAAGAGGAGCCGACGCTGACGCTCGAGCTCCGCGTCAACCGGGAGCGGGCCCGCTACGAGTTCATGGAGCCCGTCTGGCTCGAGCTCAAGCTGACGAACGCCGGCGACCAGCCTCGGCTCGTCGACGCAGACATCCTCGACGCCGACTCACTCACCGTGATCCTCAAGAAGGAGGGGAAGGACGCTCGGCAGCTCGTCCCGTTCCGGCAGAAGTGCGTCCAGCCCGTGACGAAGGCATTGATGCCGGGCGAGTCGATCTATGGCACCGTGCTCGCGTCGGCCGGGCTCAATGGCTGGGACGTGGCGGAGCCGGGCACGTACCTGATCCAGGCGGCCGCGCACGTGGGCGAGGAGGACGTCGTCTCGGCCCCGTTCGAGCTCCGGATCGCCCCGCCGCTTTCACGCGACGAGGAGTACTCGGCAGGCGACCTGTTCACGCAAGACGCCGCGCGCGTGCTCGTCTTCGGCGGCAGCCGCTACTTCCAGAAGACCAACGACGTGCTCGAGGAGATCGTCGATCGGTACCCCGACCGGCGCATCGCGCTCCATGCGCGGGTGGCGCTCGGCAACCCGATGACGCTCGAGTTCAAACAAGTGATCCCGACCGACGACGGGCTGGAGCTCGACGTCGTTCCGCCGGACCCAGACGCGGCGGCAAAGCTCATCGAGCCGGCGCTCGTCGAGCAGGCCGACGCGGCCGCCGAGTCGTTCGGGCACATCCGCTACCGCGGGATCGCGGAGCGGGTGGCGCGGCGGCTGGCGGCAGTCGGCGCTGAAAGCGCGGCGACGAAGACAATCGACTCGCTGATCGACACGCTGGACGCCCGGATCCCGGACGACCGACCGGTCAAGGCGCAGGTGATCTCGCAGCTCGAGAAGACCCGTGAGAATCTCGCCGTCAAGGGCAAGACGAGGACGAAAGCGAAGGCAAAGGCCTAGATGGTTGATGCCACGATCTCGCGCGTCCGGATGCGCGATCTGACGCGTCTGGGCCGCTCCCGAGCCGCCGCGCCCCAGAGCGGCCAGCTCGCGCCCCGAACCTGCGATCTCATGGCATCACCCATCTAGCGTCGCCGTGCTCGAGGGCGGCTCCGGCGTCGTGCCGGGGCCGTCCTCACTCTTCCTGGGAGAGCCAGCGCTCGAACTCGGACCACCGGAGGTACTCCTCAATCGCATCGAGCCCGCGCCGAACATCCGCGCGGAGCGCAATCGCGCAGGCGTGGCACACGTCGTGAGTGCCTCTAGGGGTGGTCAGGTGGCAGTGCGTGCACATATCCGCAGAACAGTCGGGCCGGATCGCAGGATACGTGCGCGATCGGCTCTCGCCATCCCCCCGATGAGGCCGAACGCTGGCGCCGAAGCGTCAGCTCACTCAGCGCTCTGTCAAAGAAGAGTCGATCGAGGCGGCGGGTTCGACAACTGCGAACTTCCGCTCAACAGTGCAGATTTGCCGCTGCGCTGCTTCCTACCTGCTACCCACTGAGAGCTAGTCCAGCGAACTGAATTGCTCATCGTCGGCCGAATCGAGATGATTGACAGAATCGAAACGCGGAAGTAGCGATGCAGCACGAGCGCCCGTCGGCTGAAACCGTCGTGAACGGCCGCTGGCCAGGACTCCGTCACGGAACAGGGAGGGTTAAACCCGATGTCCTCGACGACGAGAGCGCGATTCCGAACAGCCGCCGTTGTCACCGCTCCCACGGTACTCCTGGCTGGGTTCGTCTACCACCCGTATGTTGCGAACCCGACCGATGAGGCGGCGCTTGGTGCGGCGATCGCCTCGAACACAACACGCTGGGGACTGTCGCACCTGGCGATCGGTGTCGCGTACGGGCTCACAGTGCTCGCGTTCCTCGCCATTCGGAGTTACCTTCGCGAGGCGGGCGAGGAACGCTGGAGCGCCTTGGCGCTTCCGTTCGTCGTCATGGGCTGCTCGCTGTTCGTGATCCTTACGGGAATGGAGTTCGCGCCGCTGGCCGCTGCCGAAACGGGTGGCGACATCGAGGCGGCCCAGTCCGAGCTCATCCCATGGTTCGTCCCGATCCTCGTGACCGGCGGGGTGAGCTTCACGCTCGGGGCTCTCGGCTTTGCGACGGCGATCGTGCGCAGTGGGGTGCTGAGCGCGCAGATGGCCCGGCTCTTCGTCGGTGCGCTCGTCGTGATGGCCGCCGCGCGCTTGGTCCCCCTCGGCGCCGCGCAGTACGTGATCGGCCTGGCCGGCGTCTTGGCGCTGTGGCCGCTGGCATCGGAGATGTGGAAGCATCCAGAGCCCCGACCCGCCGAACAGCGACGATCGGTGCCTGCAAGTTAAGGAACACCCCTGCGAGCGGTGAACTGCCGGATCTTCCTTGGCCGGCGGTTCGGAGTTCCTTTGATGGAGGCGGAGGGGTTCGAACGGTGCGAAATTCCGCTCAGCCGTGGCGGGGCGCAGTGGCCCTGCGTCCCTCCTGCAACCCAATTTCGTGCTGCTTTAGCCTGTTGGAGCAAGTTAGGCTGCTCGCGATGGGCCGGATCGAGAGTCGCCTGGACGAACTCGGGCTTACGCTCCCCGCCCCACTCGTCCCGCCCGGCAACTTTCAACTCGTCAAGGTTCACGACGGCCTTGCATATATCGCTGGACACGGGCCGTTTGACGGGTCGACGCCACTCGTCCAAGGGCTCGTCGGACGCGACCTCAATGTCGACGAGGCTTACGAAGCTGCTCGTCTGACGGGTCTCTCGATGCTCGCGTCGCTCAAGCGAGAGTTGGGAGACCTCGACCGCGTGACGGAATGGATCCGCGCCGTGGGCTACGTCCACTGCGAGCCAGGCTTTGGCCAAAATGCCGCGGTCGTCAACGGCTTCAGTGACCTGATCGTGGAGCTGTGGGGCGACGCCGGACGACACGCCCGATCCGCTCCGGGTCAGGGGCCGTCGCCGCTCAACGTCCCGATCATCGTCGACGCGATTGTCGCGGTCAGCTGAGTCGGCGACCAAATATGGAGGCGGAGGGTTCGAACGGTGCGAACTTCCGCACAACAGAGCGGAAGTCCTGAGCGGCTGCTTCCCCCTTGCAACCCGACCTCTCCGACGCGAGGTTAGGCTGCAACCGACGTGGCTGAGCTTCTGCTCTTCCATCATGCACAGGGACTGACGGCGGGGTGTCTCTCCTTCGCCGATGAACTCCGCGCTGCCGGACACGTCGTACACGCCCCGGATCTCTACGACGGGAAGACCTTCGCCGACCTCGACGACGGTGTCGGCTACGCCCGGGAGGTCGGCTTCGACACCATCGGGGAGCGCGGTCGGCTCGCCGCTGAAGGCTTGCCGAACGAGATCGTCTATGCCGGGTTCTCGCTCGGGGCGATGCCGGCGCAGATGCTGGCCCAGACGAGGCCGGGTGCCAAGGGAGCCCTGTTGTTCCACGGCTGCGTCCCGCCCTCGGAGTTCGGGGGCCCCTGGCCGCAGGGCGTCCCGCTCCAGATCCACCTGATGGAAGCCGACGAGTGGGCTCTCGAGGGAGACCTCGACGCCGCCCGCGAGCTCGACGAGACGGTGGAAAGCGCAGAGCTGTTCCTGTACCCCGGCGATCGACACCTGTTCGCTGACAACAGCCTGCCCGACTACGACGAAAGCGCCGCGACGCTGCTCAAGCAACGCGTGCTCAGCTTCCTCGACAACATCGACTAGCTGCGAAAGCCCACCGCCGGATGCCCGCAGAGTCATCCCGGGTGCCACCGAGTTCGCGGCGCACCAGCCCCGCCTGTGAATCGACCGGGCCAAATATGGAGGCGGGGAGAATCGAACTCCCGTCCGCGGGCGTACCGACAGAGCGTCTACAAGCTTAGGCTGCCCTTCAGATTCGCCCGCCGGCCGGTGGACAGCCGACCAACCGCCGGGCTAGTCATCCTTTGGTGTCGCGCTTCGGGCGATGA
>JBKKAR010000076.1:0-4079 GCA_046714355.1 Gaiellaceae bacterium
CAGCCAGAGCGAAAGCGGCGACACCGACTAGCGCTCGAGCGACTCGGCGATCCGGAGGAGCTCCTCGCGATCGGCGTTTCCCGCGATCGTGACGACCAGAGGGCCCGCGATCGCCCAGACGTGAGGGACGCTGTTCGGATCGATTATCAGCTCCCCCGTCCCACCACGGAGCGCGCCGGACTCGAAGTCGGCGCGCTCCGGCTCCCTCGCCCGCACGCTCGAGCCGATGATCGGGTCGCCCCAGCGCGTGGGGTCTGATCCCGTGAGCCGCGTCGTCACCACGATCTGGTCGAGCCCGCGCTGGTACCGCAGCGACACGACGTTCCTGGACGGTGGGTTCTGACGCTGCTCGTCCCCCGTCGGGCGGCTCGCCTGGGCCACTCCGACCTCCACGAGCTCGTAGCCCGACGGGAGCCACGTCGGAGCGAGCGGCTCGTAAGCGACCACTCGGGACACGGCGTCGAAACCCATCCTGCGGAAGCCCATGTCGTACTCCGTTACCTGCTGCTCGGGAGTCGGTCGCTGCGGAAAGTCGGTATCAGGCGGGGCGCCGTCGACTCTGAGGTCCTCGATTCGCCATTCGGCGCCAAAGCGGCCCTCGCGCAGCTGGACGTCGCGGACGGGGATGCCGGTCTCGCGGTCGACTGTGATCAGGCGCTCCTCGCCCGGATTTCCCGTCGGCGTGCGCAGCACCCAGGCCGGGCGCCCCTGGTAATCGGTCTCCTCGACGGTCGCCTCCCCGCCGGCTGCGAGCGTTGCGACGACGGACCCGAGCCCGCGCTGCACGACCCACTCGGCGGCACCGGAGTCGGGCCAGCCGGGCGCCAATCCAACGCGCCGCGTGAAGTGCCCGAGATCAGAGTAGTACTCGACGTTCTCGGCGGCGTCGTACGAAAGGTCGGTGGGGTTGTTCGTCCCGAGCCCGGTGATGCGGAACGAGCCGGAGGAGCTGAGAACGAAGCGCCAGCGGTTCTCGCCGCCCTCTTCGCGTACGACGATCACTCCTGAGACCGAACGCGCCGCCGCGAGCGCTTCGGCCACCGCGCGGCGAACGTCGGCGGCCGACGCGACGCCCGTCCCGCGTGGCAAGAAGAGGGCGAGCGCCGACGCCACGAGCACGGCGAAGGCCGCGGCCGCCGCCAGCAGCCAGGCTCGGCGGCTCGGACGCCGCTGCTCCAGCCGGCGTCGCAGCTCGGCGTCGAACTCGGCTCCGTGCTCGGGCACGTCGAGCTCGCGCAGGGCGACGCCTAGCTCACGGTCTCGAACCTCGGTCATGCGGTCCCTTTCTCGAGAGCGGCGCGAAGAACCGCGCGCGCTCGACTGAGTCTGGATGCGACGGTCCCCGGCGGAATGCCGAGGATCTCGGCGGCTTCGTCGTAGGAGAGCTCTTCGGCGTCGACGAGCAGCGCGACGGCGCGAAGCTCGACGGGCAGGGCTGCGAGAGCGGTCTCGAGATCGAGTCGCTGCTCGACTCGCTCGGTCCGGTCGGAGTCATGCTCTCGCCACTCGTCGAGCGGGACCTCCTTGCGGGCCCCGGAGCGCCGCAGGTCGTCGAGGCAGGCGTTGTAGACGATCCGGTAGAGCCAGGTGGCGGCCGACGCGCGCCCGGCGAACCGCGGCAGCGCGCGGAAGGCCCGGGCGTACGCCTCTTGGAGCACGTCGTCCATCCGCTGCCGGTCGCCGAGCAGCCGGAACGCCAGGCGCCGATGCCGCAGGTCGAATTCGCGGACCACCTGGAGGAATCCCTCCGCGTCGAGGCTCTCGATCGGCCGTGTCTCGTCGCTCACGACTGCTTGCACGCTTCGTTGGACGCGCGCGGACTCCGTTTTCTTCTAAGAGGCTCCAACACAATGAGCCTTGTGCGACGAAGCGTCATTATGTTGGAGCCTCTAGGCGCGCAGCACGATTTCGAGCGCCGTCCCGCGGCCGGGTGCGGAGGCGAACCCGAACGCGCCGCCGATCGAAGCGGCGCGGGTCTTGATGTTCCTCAGCCCCTGTCCGGCACCGTTCTCGCCCGGTTCGAAGCCCGTGCCGTCGTCGCGGATCCGAACGAGCCGCTTCGTTCCGTCCCGCCCGATCCAGACCTCGGCCTGCGTTGCGCCGGCGTGTTTTCGCACATTGGCGAGCCCCTCCTGGACGATGCGGAACACCTCGATCTGCTCGTCGGGCGCGAGCACGATGTCGGGGTCGACATCAAGCTCGACCTCCAGTTCGCCGTCTGCGGTCAGAACGTCGAGATACCGGCGCAGGGCGGTGTCGAAGGGCGCGTTTCCGCTCGCCGAGGAGAGGGCGAGGATCGCGAATCGGGCCTCCTGCTGGGCGAGGACGGCGGCGGCCCTCAGCCGCCTGATGGTCCCTTCGGGCGCCGAGCCGCGCTCGAGCATCGCCGCGTGTGTCGAGATCGTGAAGAGGTACTGGGCGAGCCCGTCGTGGATCTCCCGGGCGACCCGGGCGCGCTCCTCGGCGACTGCCCGTCCAAACTCTGCGAAGCGGATGGCGCGCCACACGCCCGCGAGGAGCAGGCCGTAAGCGAGCAGACGAAGGAAATCTCCCTGGGAGACGACGCCGCTGGAGACGACCGGGGTGAAGACGTAGTGGAGCTCCGCGGAGAGCATCAGCGTCGCCGCCAGCGCGAGCCAGCGGTCGAGGTCTTCCCCGTAGCGCCGGTAGCGGAGGCCGAAGCCGGTCACGGCCACGAGGCTGAGGAAGCCCTGGAGCGCCAAAGCGACGATCATCAGGATCGGCTGGTCGGCGCCCCGCTCGAGGCTCGGCAGTGCATCGCCGGCGCTCCTCGCAAGGACCCAGAGGCTTCCTAGCGAGATACCGACGAGGGCGAGGGCGAGTCGAAGCGCCCAACGGCCCTCGGCCATGTGGCCGCGCGCGAAGGCGGCGGTTGCGATCAGGCTGAGCGCGAGGATTCGTCCGGCGACGCCGGCCCACGCCTCCGGAGTCTCGACCGGGTCGCCGCCGAACACCGGTCCGACCGCGAAAAACAGGGTGGCTGCGGCCGCGGTAACGAAGCCGGCGCAGAGGAGCAGATCGAGGCGGCGTCCTTCGACGGAGAACCGGATGCCGGTGAGGACGGCGACGATGGTCGCGGCCAGCATCATGCCCGTGTCGAGCACAAGCCGAAGGCTCGGAAGCTCGTACGTGGACCGGAGATCGGGGTAGGCGAGAAACAGCGCCAGGCCGGCGCCGAGCAGGCCGGCGAGCAGAAGCTCGCCAACGAGCCACGCCTGGTAGGCGTCACGATTGTCGCGCCGCATCTCCCTCTTGTCGGCAGAAGGGTCGATGCCGATAAGCGTCGGGATGGAACCGCGCATGCTCATCGTCGACGACCATCCGCTGACCCGCGACGGGCTCGCCGCCCTGCTCGCAGGCCATGGGTTCGTAATCGTCGGCGAGGCGGCCGGTGGCCTCGAGGCGATCGAGCTGGCGCGCGAGTTGCAGCCCGACGTCGTACTCCTCGACCTCTCGATGCCGGATCTCGACGGGATCAGCGCTCTTCCGCTTCTCCGGACGGCTGCGCCGGACTGCGAGGTCGTCGTACTCACTGCCTCGGGAGACGAAGACAACCTGCTCGCCGCGATTCGCGGCGGCGCGGCGGGCTACCTGCTGAAGACAGAGCCGCCCGAGCGGCTCGTCGACTTCCTCCACGGGGCCGCTCGCGGCGAGGCTGCGCTTTCGGGCGCAGTCGCGCGGCGCTTGCTCGACCAGGTCCGGAACGGCGGACCGACGGACGCCGGCGTCCCCGACTCGGTCGCCCGCAGGCTGAGCGCGCGTGAGCTCGAGGTTCTCCTGCTCCTCGACGAGCATCTCGGCACCGACCAGATCGCCAAGCGCCTCTTCATCTCGGAGCACACCGTTCGCTCGCATGTGAAGAGCCTGCTGCGCAAGTTGCAGGCCTCGTCGCGCCGCGAGGCGCTTGAGCTGCTCGCTTCAGCGCGTGTTTAGAGGCTCCAACACCATGAGCCTTGTGCCTCCGGGCCGCGCTGGACGGCGTGAGCCCGCGTCCTCAGTCGCGCCCAGATAACACCGATCTGGACGCTCCCTGCGTCCTTGGCTCACACCGCCCATCG
>JBKKAR010000077.1:0-4814 GCA_046714355.1 Gaiellaceae bacterium
CCGTTGAAGTCGGACGGGATGCCGTCGAGGCCCCAGGGAGCCGGCTCGCGCTCGTATCCGCCCATGATCAGGCCGCCGGACTCCCCGCGGAAGTAGACGAGGAGAGACGGGTCGCGCATCGTCGGCAGGTCGAGCGGGAGCCCGGCCGGTCGCGTGACGAGGTACTCGTGCGCCATCGGCACGACGGGCACGACCACTCCCGCCAGCCGCCCGATCTCGGCCGCGAACATCCCGCCGGCGTTGACGACGATCTCGGTCTCGATGCGGCCGCCGTCGGTCTCGACCGCGCAGACCCGGCCGCGTTTCACGTCGATTCCGGTTACACGGGTGTTCGTGAGGATCTCGGCGCCGCCTCGCCGCGCTCCCTCGGCAAGCGCGAAGGTGAGCTGGCTCGGGTCGATGTAGCCGTCGGTCGGGAGGTAGGCGGCGCCGAGCACGCCCTCGGTGGACATGGGCGGGAACAGCTCTTGCGCCTTGGCCGCCGAGATCAGCTCGAGCGGGAGTCCGAACGTCTTGGCCCAGCCGGCCTGGCGCGCGAGCTCTTCCATCCGCTCTTGCGAGGAGGCGAGCCGGAGCGAGCCGACCTCGCGCCATCCCGTCTCGAGGCCGACCTCGTGGCCGAGCGTTCGGTAGAGCTCGACCGAGCTCATCATCATCTTCGTGAGGCTGAGCGAGCCGCGGAGTTGGCCGACGAGACCGGCTGAGTGGAACGTGGAGCCGCTCGTCAGATCGGCGCGCTCGCAGAGGACGACGTCCTTCCAGCCGAGGCGCGTCAGCCAGTAGAGGACGGAGGCGCCACCCACGCCTCCTCCAATCACGACCGCCCTGGCTCGGCTACGCACGGACATACACTAAGAACATGCGCCTCGTCGCCTCAGAGGAGGCGCGCCGGTACGTCGCCGAGCGCGGAGGTCGGCTCTATGTGTGGCCGACCTCATCGGCGTGCTGCCGTTCAGTTGCGCGACTCGAGTGCGCGACCGACGCGAAGGCCGGCCGAGACTTCCGCCGCGTGGCCGACCACGAGTTCGAAATCTGGGCTCCGGCAAAGATCGCCCGGCTTCCCAGCGAGCTTCATGTTGCCATGCGCCGCTTTCCCCGCCGCCGCGTCGAGGCGTACTGGGACGGTTGCGTCTGGATCGTCTAGGAGCTGCACGCAATCTGCGAGGCCGCGTTCGGCGGCCCTTGGACCGATAATCGAAGGCGCATGCACGACGTCGCCGAGTTCCTGAAGGATCACGATCCGTTCAGCGGACTGGATGCGGACACCCTTGCGCGGCTGGCGGAGCGGGTCGAGGTCGAGTTCTTCTCCGCCGGGACGACGATCTTCAGCCAGGGGGAGCGGCCACTGGACGAGGTGCGAGTCGTACGTCGGGGAGCGGTCGAGCTGGTCGACCACGGGCGCGTGCTCGACCTTCTAGGTGAGGGCGAGCTGTTCGGACATCCGTCGATGGTGTCGGGTCTGCCGACGGGGTTCGAGGCACGCGCGCGCGAGGACTCGCTTTGCTATTCGCTCACGGCCGAGGACGTGCTGCCGCTGTTGACCCGTCCTGCGGGGCTCGGCTACCTTGCGCGCTCGCTCCTTGCGCGTCCGAAAGCCGGGCCGGTGGTCGCCGCAGACGTGAGCGGGTTCGACCTGGCCCACCAGCCGGTCAGGGCTCTGATCCGCGGGCAGCCGATCATCTGCGAGCCGGACGTCGCACTGCGTGACGCCGCCCGTCGCATGGCCGATGCCAGCTCCAGCTCGGTGCTGGTGCGGCTTGAAGGCGGCGACTTCGGGATCGTCACCGATCAGGACCTGCGCTCCCGCGTCGTTGCCGAGGGCCTGTCAGTCGATGCTCCCGTGAGTCGGGTGATGACGACGCCGGTCTTCACGGTCGGGCCGGATCTAAACGGCGCCGATGTGCTGCTGGCCATGCTCGACCACGGGATTCGCCACGTGCCGGTTCTCTCGGCGCAAGCGGAGGTGCTCGGGGTGGTCAGCGACGTTGATCTCTTGGCAGCCGAGACCCGGACCCCGTTCGTGCTGCGGAGGGCGATTGCCGATGCGGGAGACTTGGACGAGCTGCGCCGCGCCGCCCGCCGGCTGAACCCCACGCTGATCGGCCTGCACCAGGCTGACCTGCCTCCGGCGCAGATCAGCGCCGTCATCTCCGTCGTCGCGGACGCGCTCATTCGCCGCGCGATCGAGCTGGCCATCGCCTCCCACGGGCCCCCTCCTCAGGAGTTCGCATGGCTCTCGCTTGGCAGTCATGGGCGGCGCGAGGCCGTTCCCTCCTCCGACATCGATTCCGGCATGGTCTGGGCCGAGGACGAAGGCCCCGATTCGGATCCGTACATGCACGCCATCGGAAAGCAGGTCATCGAGACGTTGGCGGCTACGGGCTGGAGGTCGGACGCCCATGGCGTGACCGCAAGCGGCTCTTTCTCCGTGCGTTCGGCCGCTGACTGGCAGCGGACGATCAGACATTGGCTGGACCATCCCCTCGAGGACAAGGTGCTGATGGCGATCTCGATCCTGCTCGACAGCCGCCCGGTCTACGGGCCCGACGAGGCATTCGATGCGCTCGCGAACTTCGAGGACGCTCGAGACCGCCCCCTCGTCGTGCGCCTGTTGCAGAGGCTCGCGCTCGCCGACAAGCCCCCGACAGGCTTCTTGAGGGATATCGTCGTCGAGCACTCCGGCGAGCATCGCGGAAGCTTTGACATCAAGCGTGGGGGGCTTGTGCCGATCGTCGACATCGCCCGCTACGCGGCGGTTTCGGCAGGGGCGAAAGTGACATCGACGGTGGAGCGTTTGCGGGCCGCGGCCGAGGCCGGAACGCTGCCGGATACAGAGGCGAGGACCCTTGCGGAGGCCCACGACTTGTTCGCGACCCTGCGGCTGGAGCACCAGGTGCGTCAGCTCGAGGCCGGCGTGCCGCCTGACGACCACCTTGATCCGAAGCTGTTGAACCCCCTGACGCGCCGCTATCTGCGCGACGCCTTCCGCGCAGTCGCTTCGGTGCAGAAGGCGCTGAGCGCAGAGCTCGTCTGGAGCACGTAGTGGTGGCGCAGCCGGCCGTTGCCTCGCCCGCTGTCGCCGCCTACACGCGCACCGCGCACCCTGGGCCGACGGTTCCCTGGCGCGCGGCCGAGTTCTGCGTGATCGACCTCGAGACGACCGGGCTCGATGCGGCGGTGGACGAGATGGTCTCGTTTGCGACGCTGCAGATCGCCCACGGACGCTTACGTCTCAACGAGGCTCGCTACGAGCACATCCGGCCCCGCCGCATGCCCGACGCGCAAACGATCCGCATCCACGGTCTGCGGCGCAGCGATCTCGTCGATGCACCCGCACTGTCCGAGGTCCTCGACGGATTGCTCGAGGCCTTGACGGGCAAGGCGCTCGTGGCTCACGTTGCCGCGGTCGAGAGAGGATTTCTCGCAGCCGCGCTGCACCCCTATGGACTCCGGCTCTTGAACCCGATTGTCGACACGGCCGCGCTCGCCTCGGAGCTCTTCCGGCGTCGCGGTCAGCAGCTCCCCGACTCGATCGGACTCTCGCCCCTGGCACGCGCCCTCGGCCTGCCCGTGCACCGGCCCCACCACGCCGACGGCGACGCGCTGACGACGGCGCAGGTCTTCCTAGCCCTGGCTACGCATCTGGACGAGCTCGAGCGGCAGACGGTCGGGTCACTGGTGGGCTACGGGAATTGCACGCGTGGCTGGTCGATGCTGCGGCCGGCGCTCGCTCGCGGCGTTGCTCGACTCAAACGGCTCCCTCCGGGCTAAGAACCGGCCGCGAGCGCATCGCGAAACGCTCGCTCAGCCGCTGTCCCGCGCAGCCGTTCGAAGTGTTCCGCCGCGTAGGCGACGAAGTCGAAGTCGAGCTCCGAGATCCCCTGCTGGACGACGCCCCACATCGCCTCGCGGAAGTCGGACATGAAGCGCATGAGGCGGAGCGCGCGAACGTCCTCGTCTCGCGGCGCCTCGAAGTACGCCTCGAGGAGTGCACGGTTCGCCTCCTCGTCGAACTCGTGGTTGATGGAAAAGTTGGCGAGATCGAAGAAGCGGTCGCCCATCCCCGCGTACTCCCAGTCGACGATTCGGATCCGCGCGCCGTCATCGATGAAGTTCGCGTTCAGGAGGTCGTTGTGGCAGGAGACGGGCTGCTCCCCCCGTCGCGTGCCCTCGATCTCGTCCGCGATCTCCTTCGCCCACATGTAGTCGTCCGGAACCCGCACCCCGTGCGCGACGGCCGTCGCGGCGTAGGCCTCCACGACGCGGAAGGAGTCGAACCGGCCGGGGATCGGCGGCCCCTCGTGGACGAGGCGGATCGTGGCGGCGGCGCGGCGCACCGTCTCCGGCCGCCGCAGCTGCTCCGCCGGGATCGGCCGCCCCTCGATGAAGCGTGTGACGAGGTAGCCCTCGGGCTCGACGAAGCAGGCCACCTCGGGGCCCACCCCCAACCGCGCGGCAACGACGGAGGCCCCGTGCTCTACGGAGCGGTTGATCCCGAGGAACTCGGTGTCCTTGCCGCCGATCCGTAGGACGTA
The DNA here is from genome assembly GCA_046714355.1 of Gaiellaceae bacterium. Classification (GTDB taxonomy): domain Bacteria; phylum Actinomycetota; class Thermoleophilia; order Gaiellales; family Gaiellaceae; genus JACDAN01. The sequence continues at coordinate 4,536 of JBKKAR010000077.1, forward strand.
CGCCTCACCCTCGAGGAGGATTTTGAAGTTGTGATTCGTGATGCCGCCCCCGAGCGGCTCGAGCTCGAGCGTCCGTCCCGGCCAGACGCGCGCTGCGATCGCTTCAGGCTGCATCCGGCGATCCTAGACTGGCCGGGATGGCTGCTCACGCGCTCGCGTTCGACTTCAACGGCACGCTCTCCGACGACGAGCCCCTGCTCTTCGCGATCTTCAGCGAGCTCTTTGCCGAGCTCGGCCGGCCGCTGTCCAGGGAGGAGTACTTCGAGCACCTCGTCGGTC
>JBKKAR010000078.1:0-22911 GCA_046714355.1 Gaiellaceae bacterium
GGGCGTCCGAAGGAAGTGCTCGAGCGGTACGTGCACCCAGGTGCCCCGGGCGTCTGCGAGAAGCTCTTGGCCGTCGTGGAGCTCGGTGCGGATGTCGAGCCGGGGGTTGCGATCCTCGACCAGTTCGGCGCGGAGAGTGAGCTCGCGGTTGATGTGCACCGGCCGCCGGTATCTGACCGCGAGATCGGCGGTCACCGAGGGGAACCGGTACCAGGTGGCGAGCAGGCCTCCCGCCTCGTCGAGCGCCGCAGCGACGAGGCCGCCGTGGACGAGTCCCGGCCCGGCCTGGTGTCGCTCGTCGAACGAGAACTTCGCGACGTAAGACGTCAGACCCTCCCCCTCGGGGGTGGGGAGCCGGAGACCGGCCGGATTGTCGCCGCAGCCCCAGCAGGCCGGGTCGTGGTGGGGCGGAATTTTCACACTCTTGACTCAGTAGTGCCCCTCCAGGCCATGCACGCCTGCTTCTGCCCCACGATCACGCGGCGCCAGAGCCCACCCTCGTCCTCATCAAGGCTGCCTAGCCTCGACTCGGCCGAGTGGGCACTCTGGCTTGGTGCTCGCGACCCAGAAGCGGGGCAGCATCACCTGAAGGGGCACTAGCGAAGGCCGCCGCGCTCGAAGTGCGCCTTGAAGAAGTTGGCCGAACCGGCAGTGGCCATCGCAGCCGACGCGGAGATCTCCAGCGCCAGCGTGGCCGCCGCGACGATCTGGGCGAAACGGTAGACCTTGCCGGCGCCGGCGCAGCCCATGAGCGCGAGCCAGGAGCGGGCGTAGGGGAGGGTCGTCCCGCCGCCGACCGTGCTCACTTCGAGCCCCGGCAACCGGATCGAGACGTGCAGACCGCCCTCGACCCGTCTCCCCACGCCGTGGCACATCGAGCTCGTGGCGACCATCCCGAGGTCCTGGCCGGTGGCCGCGAAGATCGCCGCGATCGCCGTCGCCGGTGTGAAGGCCACCGACTGCATCCCGGAGGCGACGGCGCCGTGGGTCCCCGCCCATGACAGTTCGAGGAGGTCGTCGACCGTCGTCCGCAACACCCGTCGGATCGCGTCCTCGGTGAGCATGGCCTCGGCGATGACCGTCTTGCCGTGCCCACCCTGGAAGTACTCGTACGACGGCTTCTTGTCGCCGCCCATGTTCGACTCGAGCAGGGCCCGCTCGGGCTTGACGGGCGCGCGCTCCATCACGAAGCCCATGTTCAGGAAGTACGCATTGCGCGTCATCATGTTCGCGCCGACCGCGTCCCCCGTCGTCCAGCGCCACAGCACGTGGCACATGGGGCCGACGACGTGCGTCTTCACCTCGCGCAACTTGGCGAAGCGCGAGATGGACGGATCGTCCTGCTCGGTGAGCCAGGCGCGCATCGTCTCGAGCTCTCCTTCGATCCACCGGGCCAGCTCGAGCGCCTCGGCCGTCGATTTGCAGATGAAGCAGGATGCTCGGGTGATCCTGTCCTGGAGCACATACGTTCTGAAGCCGCCCGACTCGGCTGCGGCACGAGCACCGCGGAAGAGCGAGTCGGACATCGAGCCCTCGGTGTGGGCGAGGGGCACGAAGACGTCCTCTGCGGCGCGGCCCCGTTCGACTACGGCGCCGTCCGGCTCCGTGAGCTCGTAGTCGCCGAGCGAGATCGCCAGCGGGCCGATCACGGCGGTCGGGATGACCGACACGCCGGTCAGCGCTTCCTGCGCCTTGACCCACGGCGTTAGGTCGTGCTCGAAGACCTCTGGATCGATCCGGCCGTCGAGCGCCTCCTGGCGGGCCTTGATCGACGCCGGGTCGTTCTTCCGCGGCCAGCGGCGCAGCTCCACGGCGGCAGGTTAACCTCGCCGCCATGGCGGCACGGCTCATGGACGGGAAGGGACTGGCGGAACGGATCCGCGCCGAGATCGCGGAGGAAGTGCGCCAAATCGGCAACGTGGGCCTCGCGACGGTGCTGGTCGGCGACGATCCGGCCTCCGACATCTACATCCGCAGGAAGCACGAGGCGGCGCAGGACGTCGGCATCCGCTCGATCGACCACCGTCTCCCGGCCGAGACGACGCAGCGGGAGCTCGAGCGCCTCGTCGGCGATCTGAACGCCGACGACGGCGTCGATGGGATCCTCGTCCAGTCGCCGCTGCCCGAACACCTCGACGAGTCAGGCGCCGTCCAGTGCCTCGATCCGGCGAAAGACGTCGACGGGTTCCATCCCGACAACGCCGCGCGCCTGTACTTCGGCGAGCCGAGGTTCGTCCCGGCGACGCCGCTCGGGATCATGCGGCTCCTTCAGGAGTACGAGGTTCCGCTGGCGGGCGCTCGCGCCGTCGTCGTCGGCCGCAGCCTGATCGTCGGGAAGCCGGCGGCCTTGCTCCTGCTTGGCGCGCACGCGACCGTGACGATCACGCATTCCCGGACGGCGGATCTCGGCGCCCACACACGCGAGGCCGACATTCTCGTCGTTGCGGTGGGCCAGCCGGACATCGTCACGCGGGAGATGGTCAAGCCGGGCGCGACCGTGATCGACGTGGGCATGAACCGGACGGATGATGGTCTGCGCGGAGACGTTGACCCCGCCGCGGCCGAAGTCGCCGGCCTGATCACGCCGGTCCCCGGGGGAGTGGGGCCGATGACGATCGCGTCCTTGCTCCGAAATACCGTGGCGGCCGCTCTTTCGAGACGCTAGGGTTGCGCCCGTTGTTGCATTTGTTCGGCGGCGCGGGGTGCCCGGGCCGTCGTTCGGTTTGAAGGAGGAACGATTGCCTGAGGGCACCGTCAAGTGGTTTTCGAACGAGAAGGGTTACGGATTCATCGAGCGTGAGGACGGCGACGACGTCTTCGTCCATCACTCGGCGATCCAGTCGGAGGGCTACCGCTCGCTGACCGAGGGCCAGAAGGTTCAGTTCGAGGTCGTGCAGGGCGACAAGGGCCTGCAAGCGTCGAACGTCATGCCGGTCTAGGCACCTTCTCGTTTCGAAAACAAACGCGGGCCGAGAGGCCCGCGTTTGTTTTTGGGAGACTGATTTCGATGGCGATCACCAGAGACGAGGTCCTCCACGTGGCGCGGCTCGCGCGCCTCGAGCTGACGGACGACGAGGTCGAGCGTTTCACCGAGCAGCTGAGCGCGATCCTCGAGGCGGTCGCCAAAGTGTCCGAGCTCGACCTGTCCGACGTGGAGGCCACAGCGCACCCGCTCGACCTCGTCAATGTCTGGGCGGACGACGAGCCGCGCCCGTCGCTACCCGTCGACCAGGCGCTCGCGAACGCGCCCGAGCGCGAGGGCGGTTTCTTCAAGGTGCCGCCCGCATGACCGTGGACACACTTAGGCTCACCGCGGAGGAGGCGATGGGTCTCGTCGAGGGCGGCGAGGTCTCGGCCGCCGAGCTCCATGCCGCCTACCTGGCCGCGATCGGCGAGCGGGACGGCGAGCTGCACGCCTACCTCCGAACCGTCGACGAGGCCGAGGGCGGAGGAGTGCCGATCGCGTTCAAGGACGTGATCTCGAGCCGCGGTGTCGAGACGACTGCCGGCTCGAAGATCCTCTCGGGCTACGTCCCGGTCTTCGACTCGACCGTCGCCGCCCGTTGCCGTGAGGCGGGACTGCCGCTCCTCGGCAAGACGAACATGGACGAGTTCGCGATGGGCTCGTCGACGGAGAACTCGGCGTTCGGCCCGACCCGGAACCCGTGGGACCCCGAGCGAGTCCCGGGCGGCTCCTCCGGCGGCTCCGCGGCCGCCGTCGCCGCCGGGCTCGCGCCCTGGGCGTTCGGCTCCGACACGGGCGGCTCCGTCAAGCAGCCGGCGTCCCTCTGCGGAATCGTCGGTCTGCGCCCGACCTACGGCACGGTCTCCCGGTACGGGATCGTCGCGTTCGCGTCGAGCCTCGACCAGGTCGGTCCGATGACGAAGACGGTGCGCGACAACGCGCTCCTTTACCGGATCGTCGCCGGCCGCGATCCACTCGACACGACGACGGTGGAGCTCCCCGAGCCGGTCGAGATCCCCGGGGCCGCCGATCTGAAGGGCGTCCGCGTCGGCGTCCCGCGAGAGCTGAACGATGCGGAGGGGATCGAGCGTGGCGTCAAGGAGTCCGTCGACCGGACGATCGAGCTCTGCCGCGAGCTGGGCGCCGAGGTGGGGGAGACGAGCCTGCCGCGCTCCGTCGAGTTCGGGCTCGCCTGCTACTACCTGGTCGCTCCGGCCGAGGCTTCCTCCAATCTCGCGCGCTACGACGGTGTCCGTTACGGCCTGCGGGTCGAGGGCGAGGACGGCGTCCGCACGATGTACGAGAAGACGCGCGACGCCGGCTTCGGAGACGAGCCCAAGCGCCGGATCATGCTCGGCGCCTACGCGCTCTCCGCGGGCTATTACGACGCCTACTACGGCCAGGCCCAGAAGGTCCGGACCGTGATCGCGCAGGAGCACGCGGCGGCGTTCGAGAGCTTCGACATCCTCGTCAGCCCGACGTCGCCGACGGTCGCTTTCCGGCTGGGCGAGAAGGCCGAGAACCCGCTCGCCATGTACCTCTCCGACGTCCTGACGATCCCGTCGAACATGGCCGGCTTGCCGGGGCTCTCGATCCCGTGCGGCCTTTCGGAAGGTCTCCCGGTCGGCTTCCAGCTGATCGGCCCGCAGTTCTCGGAGAACTTGCTGTTCCGCGCCGGACACGCACTGGAACAGGCCATCGGATTCGACTTCGTCCCGGAGCGCCTCAGATGAGTTGGGAGCCGGTCATCGGGCTGGAGATCCACATCCACCTGAAGACGCGGACGAAGATGTTCTGCCGCTGCGAGGTCACCTACTCGGAGCCCGAGAACACGCGCACCTGCCCGGTCTGCCTCGCACATCCGGGCTCTCTGCCCGTCCCGAACGGGAAGGCCGTCGAGTGGACGATCAAGCTTGGCCTGGCACTTGAGTGCCGGATCGCCGAGCACGCGGTCTTCCACCGCAAGAACTACTTCTATCCGGACAATCCGAAGGCGTACCAGATCTCCCAGTACGACGAGCCGCTCTGCCTTGAAGGCCGCCTGGTGGTACCGGGCGCGGAGGGCGAGAGCGAAGTGGGAATCGTCCGCGCCCATCTGGAGGAGGACGCCGCGAAGAACGTCCACCTGGGGAGCGCCCAGGGTCGGATCGCCGGAGCGAGCGCCACGCTCGTCGACTTCAACCGCGCCGGGACGCCCCTGGTCGAGATCGTCACGCAGCCGGATCTCCGCTCGGCCGACCAGGCTCGGCGGTTCTTGCAGCTGCTCCGTCAGACCGTCGTCGAACTCGGGATCTCCGACGCGGAGATGGAGAAGGGCTCGCTCCGCTTCGACGTCAACGTCTCGGTGCGGCCGGACGGCTCCGACGAGCTGCGCACGAGAACCGAGCTGAAGAACTTGAACTCTTTCGCCTTCGCGGCTCGCGCGATCGAGCGGGAGGTCGAGCGTCAAATCGGGATCTACGAGGCTGGCGGCCAGATCGAGCAGGAGACCTTGCACTTCGATCCTGCGTCGGAGTCCGCGCCGCCACTCCGCTCGAAGGAGGAGGCGCAGGACTACCGCTACTTCCCCGAGCCGGACCTCGTCCCGATCGAGCCCCCGGCCGAGCTGGTCGAACGTCTTCGCGCCGAGCTGCCCGAGCTTCCGGGCGCCCGCGTGCTGCGCCTCGCCGCAGAGCTCGACCACGACCTCGCGGCCGATCTCGTAACCGGCGGGCGTGACGCGCTCTACGAGCGGGTGCCCGGCGACCGCCGGGCGGTTGCAAACGTGCTGATGAATCAGTTCGCAGCCGCGGGCGTCGACCCGGCGGCCGTGAATGCGGAGGAGCTCGGCAAGCTGATCGAGGCCCGCTCACGGATCCCGCGCGACCGTCTGACCGAGGCGCTGGCGGCGAGCGGCGATCCGGGCTTCTCAGCCGAGACCTACCTCGGCGACGGGCTCGTCGGCGACATCTCGGAGCTCGCGCCGATCGTCGACCGGATCCTCGAGGCGAATCCCGGCCAGGTGGAGTCCTATCGCGGCGGTAAGGAAGGGCTGCTCGGCTTCTTCGTCGGCCAGGTGATGCGCGAGACGCAGGGCAAGGCCGACCCGAAGGTCGTCAACGAGCTCCTGCGCGAGAAGTTGAGCGCCTAGCTCGAGCTGGACCGTCGGCTGCGGGCAGCCGTTGCGGGAGGCGCCGTCTTCGCCTTCTCGCGGTCCTTCTTCTTGCGCTGGCGGTCTCTCGCCCAGCGCACCTTCGGCCTGCTTCCCCGTCCCATCGCGGGCATCCTATATAGTTAACCGCTAGGTGAACAGTTCAGCACAGCTCGATCGCAGCTTCCTCGCCCTGTCACACCCCGCACGGCGAACGATCGTCGAGCGCCTCGCCGAGGGGCCGGCGACGGTCGGGGAAGCCTCGCGGGGGCTCGGGCTCTCGAAACCGGCCGTCTCCAAGCACGTCCGCGTTCTCGAGGACGCCGGGCTGATCCGGCGGGCCATCGAGGGGAGGGAGCATCGGCTTCGCCTCGAGGCTCGGAAGATGACCGAGGCGGAGCGGTGGATCGAACGCCATCGCGAGCTGTGGGAAGCGAAATTCGACGCCGTCGAGCGGTATCTCGCCGACGGGGAGGGAGGAACGGCATGACGCAGCAAGCTCAGGACGTCGTCCTGCAGATAAATCGGCGCTTCGAGGCGCCGAGAGAGCGTGTCTTCGAAGCTTGGACGAGCCCGGAGGTCCTACTCGAGTGGTGGAGGGCCGGCCCCGAGTGGGAGACGCCCGCGGCCGAGGTCGATCTCCGGCCGGGTGGCTCGTACCGCCTCTCGATGCGCGACACCGAGAAGGGCGAGACGCACACGGTCGTGGGCGAGTACAAGGAAGTCCACCCGCCCGAGCGGCTCGTCTACACGTGGAGCTGGGAGAGCAATACCGACGAGATGGCCGGAAGCATGGGCTCGCTCGTGACCGTCGAGTTCAAGGAGGACGGCGGCGCCACGGAAGTCTCGCTCACCCATAGCGGATTCGCCGACGAGAACATCCGGGACATGCACGCTCACGGCTGGGAAGCGTGCATCGCCAACCTCGAGCGCCACCTGTCGGGAGCAGCGAGCTAGATCAGGCCGCACATGCGGGCCGTGTTCGGCCACGGGTAGAAGCCGCGACCGGCCCGCAGTGCGCGCTCGCCGACCCACATCTGCTCGACGGGCGTCCACGTGTTGGCCCAGCCGCGCCGGAGAAGGTGCCTCGGCGCGTACTGCTGCATGAACGTGCGGTCCATCTGGAGGCCGCCCCAGTACGGGTCGTTAGCGTCCGTCCAGGACCCCTCGTAGCGCTGGAGACAGCGCCAGGCGCTCTCGTGCGGCGGGTTGTGCGCGCGGCGCTTCGCGCGAACGGCCCTCCGCCGCCACTGATGGAGAACGTGGACGCGGTACTCGAGGTCGCGGATCTGCAGATACCGGCCACGATTCCGCGTGCGAGGGACGCCCATGGTCCGCTGCCAGCGCCAGGTGAGCCGCTGGAAGCGCTTGATCTTGCGCACGACCGCCCGGCCGTCCGGCATGGCGTTCGCCTGTTCCGGCGCATTTGCGGTCGGCACTCCGATGGCCGTGAGGCCGAGAAAAACGACCGCGAGCGCGATTGAGCCGACGAGTTGTCTGCGCACGGAGCTGAACCCCCTTGGTGCCGGAGCCGGCTCCCGGCGCGAGAACTGTGCCGCAGTTCGCGCCCAGAGCATCTGGCGGCTCCACCGATTATCGGGCGCTCATGGCGCCCACACGGCGCACATTGATAGCACAGGTATGCGCCTAGTCAGGCAACGGCAGGGGGGTTTTTCCGCTGGAAATCGTAAAACCTCCGTAAAGAAAGAGTGCGGCGATCGCAAAGAACGCCGCTGTTTGCGCGACTCCGAGGCCGGCGACCGCGCTTCCCACGGCGGCCACCCCGACACCGGCCAGAATGAGGCCCATGCCGAGCGGTTGACGCCGGATCGACAGCGCGGCCACAGCGAGGACGGCGGCGGTCCCTGCGACGTTTCCGGCGATGGCGAGGATTCGGAGCGGGAAGTAGTCGAGATGCTCCTGCGCCTCGGGAATCTCGTCCCCGTGCACGGGGATCGAGAGGGGCTCCGCGATCGCCGCTCCCGCCGCCAAACCGGTGTAGAGGAGGACGACGGGGATCACCCAGCGGCGTCCGAAGAGCAGCAGTGAGCCGGCGCCCAGCAGCGGCGCCGTCAGCAAGCCGCCGAAGAGGTAGTAGAGGCGGAACGCCGCGTCGCTCCAGCCGCCGGCCGAACCCCAGGCGAGCGCGGCCGCTGCGACGGCGTAGGCGAGGAGCGAGGCCGACCAAGCGAGCAGGTGCGGGGAGCGCCGGGCACGCCACCGCGCCGCGAGCCTCCCGGCCAGCCGCAGGGCGAGCAGCGCCGCCGCAAAAGCGAGGAGGGCTTCCATCCGGACGAGGGTAGTAGGCTGGCCGCAATGAGGGGTCTCGCACTTGTGGCCCTGACCGCCGCGCTCGCGCTTCTCGTCGGCGGCGCCGGAACCCCCGCGATCCTCGGCGAGGACTACGCGGATGTCGCCCTCAACGTCCTGGCGCCGGGCCAGTCCGGCAACCTGAACATGGACCGGAACTCGACCGATCAGCTCCGCCTCTTCGACGCCCTGACGCCCCGTGGAGCCAACGTCGGAGACCGGGATCTGCGCCGCTACTTCAAGCCGGCCTGGTTCGGCCTGAAGGGGACTCGGGCCGTCAAGACAGTGCGCCCGCGAGCCGGCGTCAAGATCGTGCGCGACACGTGGGGCGTCCCGCACGTCGAGGGGCGCACGAACGCGGACGTCGCCTTCGGTGCCGGTTGGGCGACGGCCGAGGATCGCGGGCTCCTGCTCCAGCTGCTCCGCGGCCCCGGCCGTCTGGCCGCGATCGACGCGCCGAACATTGACCCGCTGGCGATGATCGGCCACCCGTTCACGCCGTCCGCGCAAACCGAGCAGCTACTGGCGGGACAGACGCGCCTCCTCCAGCGCCAGGGGAAGCGAGGGCGCGAGACCCTTCGCCTCATCGACGCCTATGCCGCCGGAATCAACGCCTACTTCCGGTCGAAGAACATCAGCGGCAACCCCTGGACGAGGAACGACACGTACGCGGCTGCCGCCTTGATCGCCTCGCAGTTCGGACGGGGCGGGGGAGACGAAACCCGGCGGTCGCTCTTCCTCTCGGCGCTCCAGACGAGGCTCGGTGCCGAGCGCGGACGCACAGTGTTCAACGACCTGCGGCAACACGTGGATGCCGACTCAACCGTCTCGGCACAGACGTACAGCGCGCTCAATCCCCAATCTCCCACCGGAGGAGTCATCCTCGACGACGGAAGCTTCTCGCCGTCCGGCGGAACGGCGGTCTCCGCGCCCTTGCGACTGAGCATGAGCAACGCGGTGCTGGTCTCGGCCAGGCGCTCGTCGACAGGCCACCCGCTTCTTGTCTCCGGGCCCCAGGTGGGGTTCTCCTACCCAGCGACGTTTACGGAGCTCGATCTCCACGGCGGCGACATCGACGCCCGTGGCATCTCCTTCCCTGGGATCGTCCCGATCCTCGTCGGTCGCGGAAAGGATTTCGTCTGGAGCGCACAGTCGTCGCACTCGGACGTGATCGACCACTACGTCGAGACGCGGTGCGGCGACGACACCCATTACCTGCACCAAGGCACCTGTCGACCAATGGGGACCTTCGCGGCCGGCACGCTCGACGGGAAACCACTCACTTTCCGGACGACGGTGCACGGCCCGGTGCTCGGCTATGCCACGACCGGCGGGGTCCGCGTGGCGATCTCGTCCAAGCGTTCGAACAGCGGCCGCGAGATCCTCAGCGTCTTCGCTTTCCAGGACCTGAACCAAAACAAGGTGCGCTCGGCGAAGGACTTCCTGCGCGCGATGAACCAGGTCGAGTTCTCGTTCAACTGGGTCTATGCCGATGCCCGCGACATCGCGTTCTTCTCCGCCGGGCGGCTGCCGCGTCGTCCGGGGACCACGAATTGGGGGCTGCCGTCGAGTGGCACAGGGACTCAGGAGTGGCAGGGGTTCGCGCCGTTCCGTGAGCACGCCCAGGGGATCAATCCGAAGTGGGGGTACATCGTTGGCTGGAACAACCGGCCGGGGCCGAAGTATCCAGCGGCGGACGACACCTGGAACTGGGGCTCGGTCCAGCGGGTCGATCTCCTGAAGGCGCAAGTGGCGGCGAGGAAGAAGCACACGCTTGCCAGCGCCGTTGCAGCGATGAACGTGGCGGCGACGCAGGATCTCCGCGTCGTCCGCGTCTGGCCGACGATCGCCGACGTCCTGAGCAGCGGCCCGTCGCCGAGCCCCCGCGCTTCCAAGATGCTGCAGCTCGTCCACTCCTGGCGCGCCGCCGGGGGAAACCGGCTCGACCGCGACCTCGATGCAAAGATCGACGCAGCCGGCGCGGCGATCATGGACGCCGCTTGGCCGAAGCTGGCCGACGCAGTGCTGAAGCCAGTGCTGGGGCCGCTGACCGAGCGGCTCGCCGCCCTCGAGAGCCGGGACGACGCCGCGAACAACCAAGGCTCCGCCTACGACAACGGCTGGTACAGCTACGTGGACAAGGACCTCCGGACTCTCCTGGGCCGGCCGGTCAAGCAGCCCTTCAACGTCAGGTACTGCGGAAACGGAGACCTCGCCGCGTGCAGAGCCTCGCTCTGGGACGCAATGGAAGCCGCCGGCGCCGAACTCGCGGCCGCCCAGGGCCCGAGCGCGTCGGCCTGGCGCGCCGACGCCACGCCCGAACGGATCCGATTCTCCGGCGGCGTGATGAAGAACACGATGCGCTTCGCGAACCGGCCGACTTTCCAGCAGGTGATGACCTTCCGCGGCCACCGCCCGGTGATCCGCCCTCGCCGCTAGCCTCAGGCTGATGGAGAAGCGGTACCTCTTCACGCCGGGCCCGACCCCGGTGCCTCACCAGGTGCTGGAGGCGATGAGCCGGCCGATCATCCACCACCGGAGCTCCGACTTCCGGACGATCCTCGAGAGTTGTCTCGAGCGGCTGAAGCTCGTCTACCGGACCGAGCGCGACGTCTTGATGTACACGGGCTCGGGGACTGCTGGCATGGAGTCGGCGATCGTCAACCTCTGTGCTCCCGGTGACCGCGCCGTTGTCGTCTCGGCCGGCCATTTCGGGGAGCGCTGGGGGAGCATGGCCCGCGCCTTCGGCGCGGAGGTCGACGAAGTGCGCTACGAGTGGGGTGAGTCGCCGGTTGCGGACGATCTCGCCGGTCGCCTTCGGGACCTGGGCGGCGCGAAGGTCGTCTTCCTTACCCACTCGGAGACCTCCACGGGCGTCGTCGCCGATGTCCAGGGACTCGCCGCGGCCGCCAAGGACGCCGGCGCGCTCGTCGTCGTTGACGCCGTCTCGAGCCTCGGAGCCGTCCCGCTCGAGACCGACGCCTGGAGCCTCGACGCCGTCATCTCGGGATCGCAGAAGGCGCTGATGACGCCTCCCGGTCTCGCCACCGTGTCGGTCTCGCCCGACGGCATGCGGACCACCGCGGAGGGCGGGGGGCAGCGCTACTACTTCGACTGGGAGCGGACGCGGGACGCGCAGGAACGGTTCGACCCGTCCTTCACGCCGGCCGTCTCGATCGTCGCCGGCCTGGAAGTGGCGCTCGGCCTTTTGCTCGAGGAGGGCCTCGAGCAGGCCTTCGAGCGGCATGCCCGACTTGGGCGCGCTTGCCGCGAGGGCGTGAAGGCCATGGGGCTCGAGCTCTTCTCGCCGGACGACGACCGTTCGGCCGTAGTCACCGCGATCCTCGCTCCAGACGGCCTGGACTCCGGCGAGCTCGTTCAGACGTTGCGCAAGCGGCTCGGGATTGTCCTGGCTCCCGGCCAGGGTCCGCTCAAAGGCCGCGTGTTCCGGATCGGCCACATCGGCTACTACGACATCTTCGACATCACGACGGCGCTGGCAGGCGTCGAGCTCGTGCTCGCCGAGGCCGGAGCGGACATCCAACGCGGCGCCGCCGTCACCCGCGCCATGGAAGCGTTCGAGCACACTCCGGTGTGACGAACCCCTGGCCCGTCAATTGACCGACCGCCTCCGCGTTCTTGTCAAAGAGCCGATTGCGGAGGCCGGGATCCGTCTCCTCCAGGAGCGCTTCGACGTCGACCTGAACGGCGACGGGCCGCTCGAGGAGCGCATCGGCGACTACGACGCGATCGTCATCCGGTCCGCGACGAAGCTGACGGCCGCGGTCCTGGAGAGAGCCGACCGGCTGAAGGTGATCGGCCGCGCCGGAGTGGGGGTCGACAACGTGGACGTCGAGGCGGCCACCCGGCGAGGGATCGTCGTGGCGAACGCGCCGGAGTCGACGGTCGTCTCGGCGGCCGAGCACGCAGTCGGACTCCTCGTCGCGCTCGCGCGGCACATCCCGCAGGCCCATGCGTCGCTGAAGCAAGGGCGCTGGGAGCGCTCGTCGTACGGCGGAATCGAGCTCGAAGGCAAGACGCTCGGCGTTCTCGGCTTCGGGCGGATCGGGCAGCAGGTGGCGCGACGCGCCGTGGGCCTCGGCATGCGCGTCGTCGCGCACGACCCGTTCGTCGCCAAAGACCGCTTTCGCGAGCTCGGCGTCGAGCGCGCCGACACCGCGGACGACGTCCTCGGAGGCGCGGATTTCCTCACCCTGCACCTGCCGCTCTCCGACGAGACGCGGGGTTTCGTCAACGCCGACACTCTCGCCCGGATGCGCCCGGGGACACGCCTCGTCAACGCGGCTCGTGGCGAGCTCGTGGACGAGGACGCACTGCTGGACGCTCTTCGTTCCGGACAGCTCGCCGGCGCCGCGCTCGACGTCTTCTCCACAGAGCCGTACACCGGCCCGCTGCTCGAGCTCGACAACGTGGTCGTCACCCCGCACCTCGCCGCGTCGACCGAGGAGGCGCAGGATCGCGCCGGCGTGATCGTCGCGGAGCAGGTCGTCGCGGCGCTCGAGGGCGGCCTCGTCACGAACGCCGTCAACATCCCCGCGATCGGACGGGAGGATCTGGACGTCCTCGGCCCCTTCGTCCCGCTCGCCGCGAAGCTCGGCCGCCTTGCGATGGAGCTCGCGAAAGGGCGGGCGGAGCGCGTGGAGCTCACGTACTACGGACACCTGTCGGAGTTCGACACCCGCCTGCTGACGGCGGCCGCGCTCAACGGCGCCTTCCAGGGACGCTTCGAGCAGCACGTCAACTATGTGAACGCGCCGCTTCTCGCGCAGGAACGCGGAATCGAGGTCGTCGAGCAGCGCAGGCGCTCGTCCCGCGACTTCACGAACCTGGTGCGCGTGGCGGTGGCGGCTGACGGCGAGGAGCTCCGCGTCGCCGGGACGACGATCGGGCGAGACAACCGCATCTGGCTCGTCAGCGCACTCGGCTTCGAGCTGGAGATGGAGCTCGCGCCGCTGCTCGTCTTCTTCCGCTACGACGACATTCCGGGCGTGATCGGACGGGTCGGGACGCTCTTCGGGGAGGCCGGCGTCAACATCGCCAACATGACCGTGTCCCGGACGCGCCGCGGCGGGAAGGCGCTGATGGCGCTCTCGGTCGACAGCGAGCCGCCCGCAGACCTCGTCGAGCGATTCCGTCAAGAGGGCTTCGACGACGCGCGGTTCATTGCTCTGGGATAGAGGCCTCGCCTGGGTCGTCGGCCAGACGATCCTGCTTGCGCTGATCGTGGCTTCCTGGTTCTTCGGACCGCCGGTCTCGCGGCTCGGGGTCGTCCCAGCTGTCGCAGGGCTCGCACTCGCCTGGTGGGCCTTCTCCGCGATGCGGGGCTCGCTCACGCCCCTGCCGAAGCCCAAGCCCGGCGGCGCCTTCGTCGATCGAGGCCCATACGGCTTCCTCCGCCACCCGATGTACGTGGGCGGAATTCTGCTCGCGGGAGGGCTCTCGCTTGTCTTCTCCGCCTGGGGCCTCGCGCTGACCGTGGTCCTGGGCCTGTTCTGGGTCGGCAAGGCCAGACTGGAGGAGCGCTACCTGCTCGCGCGCTTCCCCGAGTACGCCGAGTACCGCCGCCGAACCTGGTTCTAGACCGGCTCGGCGCGAGGATCGGTGCGCCGCACCGCCTTGGCGAGGCTGCTCCCGACCTTCTCGACGATGAGATAGCCACGGCGTCGGCTCCGGACGTGCTCGTACGCCGGAACCTCATGTCCCTCGGTGACGAGGAACGTCGTCGCCTCGGCCCGAATTTCCTCGTACTCGCCGAGCGGCGCTTCGATGCGTTCGTGGCAGTCCGCGTCGGCGCATTCGCAGACGAACTCCGCGTCGTCGGAGTCGAATTGCTCGGTGGCCTCGGCGATCCGCTCGTTCACGTGCCGGAACACCGATTCTGTTCGCGCGATTCGCGCTTCTTCTGGTGTCACGTCGTCTCCCGCAACCTTCAACGACGAAGACGGGGAAACGGATTCGCCCGCCGGTACGCTTCCGGCGTGGAGGGGCGTTGGCCTGAGCCCGTCGAACGCGTGGCCTCGTTCCTCAGGGAGGCAGGCGTCGAGGGGCGGATCGAGGAGTTCGAGACAGGCACGCCCACGGCGGAAGACGCCGCGCGGGCGGTCGGGTGCAAGCTCGGACAGATCGTCAAGTCCCTCGTCTTCGATTGCGACGGCTTCGCGGTCGTCGTCCTCGTCCCCGGCGATCGCCGCGCCGACGCACGGAAGGTCGCGCGCGCCGCGGGTTGCCGCAGGGCGCAGGTTGCGGGGCCGGACGAGGTGCGAGCCGCAACCGGCTTCGAGCCCGGGGCCGTCGCGCCCTTTCCGCTGCCGCGCGTCTCCCGTGTCTTCGTCGACCTCCAGATCCTCGTGCACGAGCGGGTCTGGGTCGGCGCCGGCTCGCCCAAGCATCTCGCGACCCTCGCTCCGGGCGACCTCGTGCGCCTGTCGAAGGCGGAACCGATGGACGCCGTCGCAGAGGCCGCATAACATTTCGGAGTAGGAACGGAGGAGGCGCATGCGCGAGACCGAGAAGATCTGGATGAACGGCGAGCTGGTGGACTGGGCGGACGCCAAGATCCACGTCGGAGCACACGGCCTGCACTACGGCACCGGCGTGTTCGAGGGGATCCGCTGCTACGAAACACCCAAGGGCCCTGCCGTCTTCCGGCTGACCGACCACATCAAGCGTCTCGACGCTTCCGCCCGTCTGCTCAACATGGCCCTTCCGTACTCGGTCGACGAGATCCGCGACGCCTGCCTCGAGGTCATCGGCGTCAACGGGCTTCCGGAGTGCTACATCCGCCCGTTCGCCTTCTACGGCTACGGCGAGCTCGGCGTCTCGACGGCGGGGAACCCGGTCGAGGTCGTGGTCATGAGCTGGCCGTGGGGCGCCTACCTCGGCGACGACGGCATGAAGAACGGCATCCGCTGCAAGATCTCGAGCTGGAAGCGCGTCGGCGCGAACACGATCCCGCACGCCGCCAAGGCGACCGGCATCTACCTGAACTCGATGCTCGCGGTCATGGAGGCCAACCGGGCCGGTTACGACGAGGCGATCCTCCTCACCGACGACGGCTTCATCGCGGACGGCTCGGGCGAGAACGTCTTCGTCGTCAAGGACGGGAAGATCTCCACGCCGCCGCTCTCCACATCGATTCTCCCGGGGATCACGCGCGACTCGGTGATCCAGATTGCGCAGGATCTCGGGTACACGGTCGAGGAGAAGAACCTCATCCGCACCGACCTCTATCTCGCCGACGAGATCTTCATGACCGGGACCGCTGCGGAGGTGACGCCGATCCGCTCGGTGGACGACCAGGAGGTCGGGCCTCCGGGCGAGGTCACGCTCAAGCTGCAGAAGGCCTATCTCGACACGGTGCGCGGCGGCGGCGAGCGCTGGTCGCACTGGCTCGAGTTCGCGACGATCCCGTCGCCCGCTCCCGCACAGGCGTGAAGTCCGCCACCCGGCGGATACCACTCGCCCGACCCTGGATGGACGAGCGGGAGGAGGAGCTCGTCCTCGAGGTGCTGCGGTCCGGGCGACTCTCGCTCGGACCGACGATCGACCGGTTCGAGGCGTTGATCGCCGAACGGGTCGGCGCGCCGTACGCGGCCGCGGTCTCGAGCGGGACCGCCGGGCTCCATCTGCTCGTGCGTATCGCCGGGATCGGTCCCGGCGACGAGGTGATCACCTCGCCGCTCTCCTTCGCGGCGACCGCCAATTGCTTCCTGTTCGAGGGCGCGACGCCCGTCTTCGTGGACGTCGACCCGCGCACCTGGAACATGGATCCGGCCGCGGTCGAGGCGGCGATCACCGAGCGCACCAAGGGCGTCGTCGCAGTCGACATGTTCGGCTACCCCTGCGAGCTCGCCCCGCTGATGGAGCTCTGTGAGAGCCACGGGCTCGCGCTGATCGAGGACTCGGCGGAGGCGCTCGGCGCCGAGTACCGCGGGCAGCCGATCGGCTCCCACGGCCCGTCTGCGGTCTTCGGCTTCTACCCGAACAAGCAGCTCGCCACCGGCGAGGGCGGCGTGGTCGTCACGCATTCGGAGGAGACGTGGAAGCTGGTCCGCAGCCTGCGGAATCAGGGCCGCTCGTACGAGGGCGGCGGTTGGTTCAACCATGTCCGACTCGGCTTCAACTACCGGTGGACGGACGTCCAGGCAGCGATCGGCATCGCCCAGCTCGAGAAGCTCGACCGGGCGCTCGAGCTCCGGTCGGCGGCGGCTGCGCGATATGCGGAGCTGCTCGCCGCAGTCGACGGCGTGGAGCTGGCGCCGGCCGACGACGCCGACCATCGCCGCTCCTGGTTCGTGTACGTCGTGGAGCTGGCGCCGGAGATCGACCGGGCGCGTGTGATGGCCGATCTCCGGGAACGTGGGGTGGACGTCGCGGAGTACGTCCCGTGCATCCACCTCCAGAGCTACATGCGCGAGGCGTTCGGCTTCGGCGAGGGCCTGTGCCCGGTCGCGGAGGAAATCTCGAGCCGGACGATGGCGCTGCCGTTCTTCCCCGGGATCGACCCTGGCGACCAGGAGTACGTGGTCGACGCTCTGCGCGGGAGCCTGGAGCGCTGACGCCCGACAACCGAATGGTGTTCCTCGGGTTCGGGAAGTACGCCCGGGCAGACAAGATCTATGCGCTCGAGCCGCTGACCGGCGACGAGCGCGGCGGCGGCCGGCGGACCCGGGTCTGGATCGAGGGCATGCCCGATCCGATCGTCGCCGGGCGCACGGAACGGACGATCCTGCACGAGATGGGACAGGAGGCCGCGGCGAGCACGCAGATCATCGACCAGGCGCTCGAGCTCGCCGAACGGATCGCCGCAGGTGCCG
Source organism: Gaiellaceae bacterium (assembly GCA_046714355.1). GTDB lineage: Bacteria > Actinomycetota > Thermoleophilia > Gaiellales > Gaiellaceae > JACDAN01. The sequence goes on from JBKKAR010000078.1 coordinate 17,243, forward strand.
AGAGTGGCAAGGTCGACCTCGCGGACCTCGGCCGCCGGGCACGGCGCTTGCTCGAGTCGACCGCCCGGCCCCAGGACGACGAAAAGCTCTTCTAGCGCGTGACGGACATCGGCCGGCCGGAGCCGCCCGAGCGCGGCCTCTTCGCGCGCATCGCAGTCGACATCCGGCCGTTGCGCGAGTCGCGCGACTTTCGCCGGCTCTGGCTCGGGACGGGGATCTCGGCGATCGGCAGCCAGATCACGACCATCGCGATCCCGTTCCAGCTGTACGACCAGACCCGCTCCACGCTGCTCGTCGGCTTGCTGGGGATCGCTGCGCTCGTCCCGCTCCTGATCGTCCCGATCTACGGCGGCGCCGTCGCGGACGCCTTCGATCGCCGGCGAATGCTCCTGCTCTCCGACATCGCGCTCGTCCTCGTGAGCGCGGGCTCCTGGTCAACGCGCTGCTCCCGAATCCGAGCGTGTGGTTCCTCTTCGTCGCCGAGGGGCTGGGTACGGCGGCCTACGGATTCCAGCGTCCGGCCCGGAACGCTCTCACGCCGGGGCTCGTTCGCGACGACCAGCTGCTCGCGGTCGTCGGCCTCGGCGGCGCCTACGCGATCGACATCGCCACCTTTGCCGCGTCGCTCTTCGCCATCTGGCTGCTTCCCCCGGTGCCGCCGGCCCCGGATGCCGACCGGCCGAGCCTGCAGTCGATCGTCGACGGGTTCCGGTATGTCCGCAAGAAGAAGGTGCTCCTCGGGATCTTCGTCGTGGACACGAACGCGATGATCTTCGGCATGCCCCGGGCGCTCTTCCCCGCCTTCGCAGAGAAGCTCGGCGGCGGAGCCGGCATCCTGGGGCTGCTCTACGCGGCGCCGTTCGCCGGCGCCCTCGTGGCGTCCCTGACCTCGGGCTGGATGATGACCGTGCGGCGCCAGGGGCTCGGCGTCTGTGTCGCCGCGGCGGTTTGGGGCCTCGCGATCGCCCTGGTCGGCTTCGCGGAGGCGCTCTGGTTCGCACTGATCTTCCTCGGCATTGCCGGCGCGGCAGATTTCGTCAGCGCGGTCCTCCGCTCGAACATCCTGCTCACGGTGACCCCGGACTCCATGCGCGGGAGGCTCTCGGGCATCGAGCTGGCTCAGGTGGCGGGCGCACCGGAGATCGGCAACGTCGAGGCCGGGATCGTCGCCTCGCTCACGAGCGTGAGGGCGTCGATCGTCTCCGGCGGCCTGATCAGTGTCGTCGGAACTGTGGTCGTCGCGGCTGCCATCCCGGCGCTTGTCCGCTACGACGCCCGGAGGCCACGGGACGAGTGACGCTCTCGAAGGACTTCTTCGCACGCTCTGTCCACGACGTCGCGTCGGAGCTCGTCGGCGTCACGCTGCTCGTGGAAGGCGTCGGCGGCCCCATTGTCGAGGTCGAGGCCTACGACCACGAGGACCCCGCCGCGCACGGCTACCGGGGAAAGACGGCCCGGAACGCCTCGATGTTCGGCCCGCCCGGCCACGCGTACGTGTACCGCTCGTACGGGATCCACTGGTGCCTGAACTTCGTCTGCGAGCGGGAGGACGTCGCGAGCGCCGTCCTGATCCGAGCGCTCGAGCCGACGCACGGGGTCGACGCGATGCGTGAGCGGCGCGGGCTCGACAACATTCGCCTGTTCTGCGCGGGCCCCGGCAGGCTCTGTCAGTCGCTCGGCATCACGGGGGACCACGACGGCAACGCTCTCGACGAGCCGCCGTTCGAGCTCCTCGACCGAGAGACCAAGCCCGAGATCGCCGTCGGCCCGCGCATCGGCATCACGAAGGCGGCCGATCGACCCTGGCGTTACGGGCTCGCCGGCTCGCCGTTCCTCAGCCGGCCGCTACGACCAGCCGGATCGACATCCCGGGAGCGGCGGCGACCCGGCCGCCCCGCGGATCCTGGCGAATGACCCGCCCGACGGCGGCTCCACCCTCCACCGCGGGTTGCAGCTTGAGGCGCTCGAGCCGTTTGACCGCCATCGGCACCTGCATGCCGATCACGCTCGGAACGACGCCGTGGCGCGGGCGCGCCAGGATCAGCGTCACCTCGTCATAGGCGGAAAGGGTGCCGCGGACAGGGATCTGCCCGAGCACCAGGTCGAGCCGCTGGCCGGGCTTCGCCGGCTTGTAGATCACGTCGTACTCGAGCGGCTGGGCCGCGAGCCGCTCCTTCGCCTCCGCGAGAGTCGTCCCGACGACGCGCGGGACCTCGACCTCGTTTGGCTTGCACGCAGCCTCTCGATTCGGCGCCTGGCCCGAGAAGTACCAGACGTTCCGCGCCTCTCTGCAGAGACCGTTGTCGATCAGGATCCGTCCGCCGCGTTGCACGACGCTGCGCGGCTCCGGGTAGGGAAGGCTCGGCGGGTCGAAGTACGCCGGTTCTTCCTCGAGGTACTCGAGCGCCGGCTGCATGAACGACTTCCAGATCAGCGCCGGGAAGGTGCCGCCGGCGACCGCCTCGCCGTCGAACTCCGTCAGCATCGGCGTGAGGTTGTTGGGGTAACCGACCCAGACGGCAACGGCGAGCTGGGGGGTGTACCCGACGAACCACGCATCGCCGTAGTTCTCGGTCGTGCCGGTCTTGCCGGCCACCGGTCGATCCGGCAGCGCTGCCTTCGTCCCGGTTCCCTGGCGCACGACCTTCTGGAGGATGTCGTTGATCAGGTCGGCCTTCTCCGGGTCGAGGACGGGGCGGTTGACCGGGGCGTTCTGCCGGCGCCGTTGCCCGACTCGGTGAACCGACGCGATCGCGCGAGGCTGGTTCCCGAAGATCGCCCCGTCCACGCGCCGACCGCGGTTGGCAAAGGTCGAGAACGCCCGCGCCATCTCGAGCGGATTGACCGCCTCGGCTCCGAGTCCGATTGCGAAGTAATCGTTCAGGCGGCTGGTGATCCCGAGCTCGTATGCGGCCCGCCGGACGTTCTTCGGCCCCACGAGCGCGGTCAGCTGCGCATAGACGGCGTTGTCCGAGTGCACGGTCGCCGTCGCGAGATCGATGGATCCCAGGTACGAGTCCTCGTAGTTCGAGACCGGCCAGTACTTGTCGCCGATGAAGATCGTCTGCGGCTTCGAGACGAACGTCGTCTCCGGGGAGATTCCCTGCTCGAGCGCCGCTGCGAGGACGAACGGCTTGAACGACGACCCCGACTGCCGCTCACCCTGAACCGCGAGGTTGAACTGGCTCTCGCGGAAATTCGACCCGCCGATCATCGCCTTGATCGAGCCGTCCCGCGGGTCGACCGCAACCAACGCGGCAGCAGGGCCGTCCTCCTCCTTCAGCCAGCGGGCGATGGCGCGATGGCCGATCTTCTGGAGCCCGAGGTCGAGCGTCGTCCGAACGGTGAGACCTCCGCCGAAAACCCCGCGCGTCTTGTACCGGTCGACGAGCTGCTGGGTGACGTAGTTCGCGAAGTACCCGCCGGGACCGCGGGTGTCTGGCGACTCGACGTCTTGCGGGAGCGGCTCGCGGTCGGCTCTCCGGAGCTGTTGGCGAGAGATCGCCCCGAGTTTGAGCATCGTCCGCAGGACGGTGCGGCGCCGCACCCGGGCCGCCTTCGGATTCGTGACCGGGTCGTAGCGGCTCGGGTCGGCCGGAAGTCCCGCCAGGAGCGCGACTTCCCACAGCGCCATCTTCTTCGCGTGATGGCCGAAGTAGGTGAGCGCCGCCTGGTCGACCCCGTAGGCGCCGTTTCCGAAGTAGATCGTGTTCAGGTACGAGGTGAGGATCTTTTTCTTCGACCACCGCTGCTCCAGGCCCCAGGCGAGCGTCGCCTCGCGCACCTTCCGGCCGATCGAGCGGGTGTTGTCGCTGCACGAGTTCTTGATGAACTGCTGAGTGATTGTCGAGCCACCCTGGACGACCCCTTTCGAGTTGACGTCCGCCCAGAGTGCTCGCGCGATCGCCCTCATGTCTACGCCGCGGTGCTCGAAGTACCGGCGGTCTTCGATCGCCACCATCGCCTGCTTCATGAGCGGCGAGATCTCGCTGTAGTCGACGAGCACACGATTCTCGGTCCCCCGAAGCACGGCGAGGATCCGGTTGCCGCTCGCGTCGTAGATCTTCGTGTTCACCTGGTGTCGTTGCCGGGCGGGGTCGCACTTGGGTGCCTCGCTGGCTACGGCGGTCACGAGACCGAACGTGAACGACGACAGCGCCAACACGGAGAGGGCGAACGTGAGGACCAGTAGGCGGAGCTTCCTGATCCTGCGCCTCTTGGCCGGCGCCGCGGGATCTCTGCGGCGGAGCAAACGCAAGACTCGGGGAGTCTAGACTCGCCAGCCGGACATGGGAGTCGCCGACCTGACGAGAAACGCGGTCAACGTGCTGCCCGAAGGCGCGCTCGAGAAGAAGCTCGCCGAGGGGCGGCCGCTCCGGGTGAAGTTCGGGATCGACGTGACGGCGCCCGACGTCACACTCGGAAACGGGATCCCACTGCAGCGAATGGCCGCCTTTCAGCGTGAGGGCCACACCGGCGTCCTCATCGTCGGCGACTACACGACGAGGATCGGTGACCCCTCCGGCCGGTCGGCGGCGCGCCCGGTCCTGTCGGACGAGGAGATCGACCAGAACGCGAATCGCTTCCTCGAACAGGCGTCGACGATCATCGATCCGAAGCGCACGGAGGTCCGCTTCAACGGTGAGTGGCTCGCGAAGCTCGATTTCGCCGAGATCCTCCGGCTGACGCGGATCGCGACAGTCGCCAGGCTCCTCGAACGCGACGACTTCGCGAAGCGGTTCGGAGAAGGGAGCCCGATTTCGGTGTCCGAGCTTCTGTACCCGCTCATGCAGGCGTACGACTCGGTCGCGGTGGAAGCCGACGTCGAGCTTGGCGGCACCGACCAGCTCTACAACCTCCTGATGGGCCGCGAGGTGATGGCGGCCTACGGCCTCGACCCGCAGGTCGCGCTGACCGTCGAGTACCTCGTCAGCTGGGACGGCCAGGGGATGAGTGCCTCCCGCGGCAACTACATCGGACTCAAGGAGCCGCCCGAAGAGCAGTTCGGGAAGGCGATGCGCATTTCCGACTCGCTCCTCGAGCAGTGGTACCGCCTCGTGCTGGAACAGCCCGCGCCCGACGGCGACCCGCTCGAGGCGAAGCTCCGGCTTGCGCGCTTCATCGCCGAGCGATCGCACGGGGAGGAGGCCGCTCGAGTCGCCGAGGAGCACTTCACCCGCGTCGTGCGGGAGGGGAGGCCCCCGGATGAAGAGGAGATTCCGAAGGTCGAGTTGCCGGCAGGGGACACCGTGCATCTCCCGGCAGTGCTGGCTTCGGCGTTCGGCCTGACGACGAGCGAGGCCAGGCGCCTGATCGGCCAGGGCGGCGTGCGGGTCAACGGCGAGGTCGTGGCCGAGCTGGACGTTCCGGGCGAGTCCCTCGTGGACGCCCTTGTTCAAGCCGGAAAACGTCGATATGCGCGCTTGACAGCGCCCTAGGCGTTGGTAGCATAGGCGGGCTGCCCGGACGGGCGGCGCTGGAAGTCCCTGTCCTCGACGTCTGGAGTGCCCTAAAGGAAGGATACGAGCGCAAGTTCGGATCTCCCTGGGGCCTCTGGTGCGAGTCGGAGGCTTTTTTGCGTCGTCAGGCAGCGACGGTCTTTGAAAACTCAACAGCGTGCGTGAAACGCCGAGACCTGACTCTCAGCTTGCTGAGGGTCGGGCTCAAAT
>JBKKAR010000079.1:0-5897 GCA_046714355.1 Gaiellaceae bacterium
GCGCGAAAACTGTATGAGGGGATCGGCTACCAAGATGTTGGCGGCGGACCGGTTCATGTACTGGGGACGATCACGCTAAGAGGCCGGGCGGTCGAGGTCAACGACACACTTGCCTTCCTCGCAAAGCCGCTCTGACGACGGTTACGCCCGCGAGCGCGCGACCACAAGGAGCGCCGCGTCTGCCTGCCTGGGCCCCTCCTATTGTGGGGACTGTGGAGCAGCGCTACGCGACGTGCGGGGACGGATGCGACGGGATAGCGTTGTCGGCGTGGTAACCCGCCCTGGACGCGACTGTGCTCCGGCCGTCTCCGGCTTGCACGTGTCCGCCATCGGGCGGCGTCGAGCCTCCGGCGTCGTGGGTGCCGGATCATGGTGACGACGGACGAGATCGGTGGGGTCAGCATCTTTGCGGCCCTTGGCCCAGCCGAGCGCGAACGGCTCTCTCGGGCGGTGGCGGACATCAGCCTCGTGCCGGGCGAGTACGCGGTGCACGAGGGCGGCGAGCGCGCGCTCTTCGCAGTGCTCGAGGGTCGGATCGAGGCGATCAAGCTGGTCGACGGGATCGAGCGCGTCGTCGGCGAGCGCCGCCCGGGCGACATCTTCGGGGAGGTGCCCATCGCTCTTGGGACGGTGTTCCCGGTCGGGTTTCGCGCGGCGGAGACCTCGCGGGTCATGCGGCTCGAGGCTCACGACTACCACGCTGTCGCGGCCGTGGCGCCCGACGTCGGAAAGGAAATTGGCAAGCTGGCAAGCAACCGGATGGGCGGATCCGGCGGGCTGCAGGGGATCGCCGCCGAACCGCCTCCGCCGCGTGCGATCGTGGTCGGTCATCGCTGGGACGCGTCTTGCGCGGAGTTGCGACGCTTCCTCGACCGCAACCAGATTACGTTCAGGTGGCTCATCCCGGACGCGCCGGATGCGGCGGAGCAGTGGGGCGGCCCCTTGCCCACCGACGGAGATTGCCCGACGATTCGCGTCGTCAACGGCAAGACCGTGACGCGACCGCAGCTCCGCCGGGTGGCCGAGCTGCTGGACCTCGCGACCGAGCCGGTCGCCGCGGAGTACGACGTAGTGATCGTCGGCGCCGGCCCCGCGGGCCTGGCCGCCGCCGTGCATGCGGCATCGGAGGGCCGGCGCACGATCGTGATTGAGCGGGAAGCGCCCGGCGGCCAGGCCGGCACCTCGACTCGGATCGAGAACTACCTCGGCTTCCCGTCCGGTGTGTCTGGGGACGAGCTGGCGAGCCGTGCGCTGCAGCAGGCGCGGAGACTCGGTGCCGAGATCCTCGTCACCCGGTCGACGACGCGGATCGACCCGGCGACGCGCGATGTGCACCTCGACGGCGGCGACGTCCTGCGGGCGCCAACGATCATCCTCGCGTGTGGTGTCGCGTGGCGGCGCCTGTCGATCGCGGGATTCGACCGGCTCGCGGGTAAGGGCATCTCGTACGGTGCGGCGCGCAGTGAGGCGCCGAACACCCACGGCTTGGACGTCCACATCGTGGGTGCGGGCAACTCGGCAGGGCAGGCGGCCATGTTCTTCGCCAATCACGCGAGGAGCGTGACCATCCTCTACCGGGGCGAGTTTCTCGAGAAGAGCATGTCGCGCTATCTCTTCGACCAGCTCGCGACCCGGTCGAACATCCGCGCGATCACCCGGACCGAGGTAGTAGCTGCCCACGGTGACGTCTCGCTCGAGGCGATCGACGTCCGTAGCGGCGCGACCGCCGAGACGACCCGGCTCGAGTCGGGCGGGCTCTTCCTCTTCATCGGAGCGGATGCCGAGACAGGGTGGCTGCCGCCGGAGATCGCACTCGATCGCCACGGCTATGTGCTCACCGGCTCCGACGTGCGCGGCGCGGGACGCTGGGAGCTCGATCGCGACCCTTACCTCCTCGAGACGAGCGTTCCGGGCATCTTCGCCTGCGGGGACATCCGATCCAGCCCAGTCAAGCGCGTCGCCGCCGCCGTCGGCGAGGGCAGCATGGCGATCGCGTTCGCGCGCCAATACCTCATAGACCCTGAAACCCAACTCGACCCGTAGCGTCGCTGCTCAGGCTCGTGCAGTCGGCCCGTCGCAACCCGCGGATACGGAGTCTCCAGAAGCTCAGAGTCGGCGCGTGAATCGGCTCGATCTCGGCCGGCGGCGAAAGCGCTGCACCGTCCCGCCCGTGACCTTCACCAGCGTGGCGTGCTCCGTCGGCTCGAATTCCGTCGCGTGCCTCACGACGCGGCCGATCCGCTCCTTGAACTCGGCCGAGCTCTTCCCCTGAGCGCAGGCCCGTACGACCTGAGTACCACGGATCAATGGGCCAGAACGCCCCGAGCCCTTGCGTCGCTTTCGCAATGCCCGCGACCTACGCTTCCAAACTGGGATGTCGTCGCGTTCCGACTCGCTGGCCGAGGTCTCGGCGATCCTCGCCGGCGCGTTGATCTTCGCGGGACAGGGCGGAGAGCTGGCCTTCGGGTCCGAACCGACCGTTCTGAACGTGCTCTGGCCCTTGCTTGGGACGCTCGGAGTCGTGGCACTCGTCGTCGCGATCTGGCGCCTGGGGCGCCTCGTCAGCAGGAGGATCGGCCGGATCGGGTGGCGCGTCTGCGTCGCCGGGACTGTGTTTCTCGGCCTCTTCGCCGTGCAGGCGCTTGTCACGGTGATCCTGACGGGTGACATCCCGGGGAACTTCGTGCTCTTTGCTCTCGGCTTCCTGCTGCTCTTCGTCGGTCATCTGCTGATCGCGCCCGGGCTCCGCGACAGCCTCGGGCGCGCCTGGGTGCTGCCGCTCGTCGGAGCGGCGGGCATCCTCGTCGCCATCACCCTCGATGACGAGCCAATCGATCTGATCCACGACATCGGTCTGTTCGTATTCGAGGGCGCGTGGGTCGCGCTCGGCGTCGCGCTGCTGCGTGCGGAGCGCCAGCGTCGGCCAGCCACCGCGTCCGCTCTGGTCTGACCGCGCGAGTAGGTGGTAGGGCAAGAACCCTCTCCTGGGCGAGGATTCAGCAATGTTCCCCGAGCGTGTCGCCGGAGGCGACGCCCCACGCTGACCGGGACAGCCGATACAGAGCGGCAGCGGCTGTCGCCAGACGGCCCACTCATGACAGCCGCGTCGGGCGAACCACTTTCTGGCGACCCTACCCCCGCTCGCGACCGGACCCTCCTCTGGCGCTTGTCAGTTGAAATCGACCAACGGAAGCGATGAAAATCAACGCTTCGGTGACGCGACCACAGGAGTCCACGTGACCTCCAGCAGAAAGACCGCGCTCGTTGCGGGGGTGCTTTTTCTCATCACCTTCATCACCGCGATCGCAGCACTTGTTCTCTTTCAACCTGTTCTCGACGACCCCGCCGGCTACATCGCCGGCGCCGGCTCCGACAACCGCATTTTCTTGGGAGCGTTCCTGGAGCTGCTCCTCATCATCGCGAACATCGGCACCGCCGTCGTCCTGTTCCCGATCCTCAAGCGGCAGAACGAAACCCTCGCTCTCGGCTATGTCACGGCTCGTATCGTCGAATGCGTCTTCATCGCCGTCGGCGTCCTCGCCGTCCTTGCGGTCGTGACGTTGCGACAGGATGCTGCGGGCGGGGACACCGGCTCGCTCGGCGCGTACGCCGAGTCGCTCGCCGCGATCAAGGATTGGACCTTCCTGCTCGGGCCCGGCTTCGTCGTCGGCGTAGGGAACGGGCTGATGCTGGGCTACCTGATGTACCAGTCCGGCTTGGTGCCACGGCCCATGGCCGTGCTGGGGCTCATCGGAGGTCCTCTGATCTGCCTTTCGGGGATCGGCGTGATGTTCAACCTCTTCGACGCAGGCTCCCCACCCCAGGGCATCGCGACAATCCCTGAGTTCGTGTGGGAGCTGTCGCTTGGCATCTACCTCACCGTCTGGGGATTCAGGCCCTCTCCGATCCTCTCGGAGGATGCGAGCCCCGTCCAGCACACGTCCTGATCGCTCCGTCGAGGACGGGGCGAAGCGGCCAATAGAAAAGGCGCTGTTTCCAGCGCCTCTCCGAGGTGGGCGGTACTGGGCTCGAACCAGTGACCCCCAGCTTGTCGAGCTGGTGCTCTCCCAACTGAGCTAACCGCCCTCTGGCGGCTCATTCTAGCCACCTTCAGTAGCCGTATCCGTCGCTCGTCGTGGTGCTGTTCGTCCCGGCGGGTCTGTCCTCGCCATTCCCACCGCACCCGCCGAGGGCCAGCGCCAGCCCGGCCGCGAAGACCGCCAAGAGCAACAGCGTCCTCTTCATCCGAAGGTCGTACTCCACGAGCAAACGTTCGGATTCAGCGGCGGGCCACCACGACGCCGGCGAGGCAGAGCGCGCCGCCGGCCAAGGCAAGCCGCTCCGGCGTCTCGCCGAGCAGCGCCCACCCCATCAGGATGGCGAGCGGCGGGACGAGGTACGTCGTCGCCCCCATGCGCCCCGCGGTCGTCCTCGAGAGCGCGTACGCCCAGGTCATGAAGCCGATCGCGGTCGGAAAGGCGCCGAGATAGACCATCCAGGCGATCGAGCTTCCGTCGGCGCGCCCCAGCTCGTCGAAGAGACTAGGCGCGAAGGGGAGGCAGACAACGAGGCCGATCGTGCAGGCCAACCAGGTCACGTGGAGCGCCGACGCACGCGAGAGCAGCGGCTTCTGCGCGACGACACCGCCCGCGTACAACGCTGAGGCGGCCACACAGAGGACAGCGCCCCACCCGGCGGACACTCCCCTCTCCGACGTCGCAAGGCCGATGGTTACGACACCGACGAAGGCGATCGCGCACCCGATCAACAGCTTCCGCGGGAAACCCTCCTTCAGCAGATAGCCGGCGAGGATCGCGATCAGGATCGGCCCGACGTTGACGAGCATCGCCGCCGTTCCGGCGTCCACCCGGCGCTCGGCCTCGTTCAGCGCGAGGTTGTAGAGGCCGAACCAGAGCACGCCGCAGACGACGAGGAGCGGCCACTCCCGCCTCCCTGGCAAGCGACCCCGTTGCGCGAGGACGAAGACACCGAGCAACGCGCTCCCCACCGCGAGCCGGCCGAGGCTCAGCGCGCCGGGGGAAAGCTCCTCGCCCGCAGCGCGGATGCCGACGAACGCAGAAGCCCACAGGACCACCGTGACGAGCGCCGCGAGAAGTGCCGCTTCACGGTGTAACGCGCGGGACGGGCGTTTTCGTCAGGCGCTCAGAAGATCTCGGGGCACCACGGATAACGGTCGGTGCGGAAGAGCGTGTCGGCCCGATCGAGCGCGCCGTCCGCAAGCTCCTCGACCCGCCCCGCACGGGCGAGCTCGCCCAAACCGAAGCCGCCGAGGTAGACGGAGCCGAGCGAGGTCACGGGAAGCGAGATCTCCACCGATGCATCGGTGCGCTCTGCTCCGTCGGGGCCGACGAGCCAGCGGCCGGCGTTCCAGGAGCAGAGCTCGTCCACGACCTCGAGCACCACCGGTTCGCCCGGCTTGAACGTCCGGGCGTTCAACGCGGCCTCGACGTCGACGATCCGCACCCAGAGCCCATCGCGCTGCGAGAAGTTCAACCGGCGCGGCTCGGCCACCAACAGTTGGAGCTCGTGGTCGAGCGGCAGCAGCTCGGCCTTGGCCTGATCCATCCAGTCGGTGTCGAGCAGGAACCGCCAGAGCTCGCGTATGGCTTCCGGCGAAACGCCCACCGCCTCGATCACGTTCACGAATCCCGTGGGTACGCCCTGGTCATGCGCCCAGTGGAGCCGGTAGAGCGCGTAGCCGGCCGGCTCGCCGTCCAGCTCGAGCAGCATCCGAACCATCTCGCCGCCCCCGCCCCTGGCCCACTCTGGATCGGGCAGGCGCTTGGAGCGCCACCACTCAGGGGTGCGCACGAACATGCCCGGGTGCTGCTCCGCCGCCCGGCGTTGGATCGGCGAGAACGTCGCAACCGCCTCGT
>JBKKAR010000080.1:0-44076 GCA_046714355.1 Gaiellaceae bacterium
TTCGCCAACCAGGTCCTCTCGGACGTGCCGTCCAACATGGATTACTCGTTCCGCGCGGGCCTCTTCATGGGCGACTACGACCAGGTCAGCTATCCGAACTTCCCGCAGCTTCAGAATCACGGGGAGGCCCGGGAAGCGGTTGCGATCTGGACCGACGCAAGGAATGGGCGCGGTTCCGGCGCTCCGACCTCGTTCCAGGCCGGACGGAACCCGGCCTGCGAGCAGGCAGACATGTTCATCGATTACTTCCATCCGCTCAAGAGCGACCACAGTGACTCGGTCAGCGAGAGCGAGGAGGAAGCGTTTCTCGTCACTCCGTGCCCCGGTGATACCGGCGGACACGGAGACGACGACTAGAGAGATCTAGTTCGCAGAGTTGAGAAGGGCCGCCTCCGGGCGGCCCTTCTCGTCAAGGCGCGGCGCAGAGCAGCTGCGAGAAGTTGAGGCCGGCCCGGCTGCCCCTGGATCCGATTGCGACGATGCTCAACCCGCAGCGCTGGGCCACGGGGAAGCGGACCGTGAAGATGCCGGCGCGCGAGGCCCGAACCCGCTTCGTCACATCGCCCGTGATCCGGATCATCTCGCCAGGCTTGAATCCTCGGCCGGCGACGGTCAGCGGCTGCATGCTGGTCATCGCCAGCCGCGCGCGGCCATCGCTCTTCGTCGGCGCCGGAACAGACGGCGAGTCGTCGCCGGGGCTCAGCGTCATAGAAGGGAGGCCGAAGAAAAGGACGATGAGTACGACGAGCGTCATCCCGGTTTCAGGTCTCCTTCTAGGGCGCCGGCCCGCACGTGATCGGGTGCACGGTGATTGATGCACGACTCCCCAGTGAGCCGGTGGCGCGCACGAAGTAAAAGCTGCAGCGGCCGATCTCCAGCGTTCGAAATCGTGCAACGAATCCGCCGCGTCTGCCAGCAGTGATGCGCTTGGAGCGTTGTGGGCTGCCGCGCACGCCAACGCGGACGACCACGATCTCCGAAGGCTTGAACCCAAACCCGTTCACCGTGAGCGGCGTGGTGTCGGCGAGGGCGACCGCGGGCCGGGCGCTCGTCGCGCCTGTCGCCAGGCCGGCGCAGGCAGAGGCGACCAGGCACGCGAGTAATGCGCTTCTGATCACGGATCCAAGAGTATGCCAAACGCCCAGGATATAGTTGGCGATATGGAGCTGCTGGATATCCGCGCTGATATCTATATCTATTCTCGGTTGATATCAGTCCGTCGATTGTGCAAGATCCTGCGCTGAAGGTGGCAAAGGAGGTTTATCGCTTTCTGCTCCGGATGCCGTAGCATCTCCGGGCACAGCTTGCCGAAGCGGCGGTTCGAGCCGACAGAAGCCTGAATGCGGAGCTTGTGCACCGGCTGGAGTGAAGCCTCGAAGACGAATCGAGCGTCCGACGAAGATGCTCGGCAAATGGGGAGGGGAGTATGCGACGAAGAGTTGTGAGGCGCTGGTCCGTAGCGGCCGGCGTCCTCGCCTCGACGATGATCGTCGGGTTCTCGGCGTTCGTCCTGAACGGGGCAGCGCCGGCGGGGCCTGCTGTCGAGGCCGAAGGGATGCCTACCGCCTTGGCGGGGCATCTCGCCAAACTGAAGCAGGCCGTACCGGGTAACGGCGGCATGGCCAGCGAAGGACCCGGCGGGGCGGCTGATGCTGCGTACGTCCAGCGGGCCTATCCGGCCGACACCATCTCGCTTGCCGAAGCGGCCGGCGCCCGCAGTGCGTTCACCGCCTCGAAGGGACGACCGTTCCCGAGGGGCAAGGGCACGAAAGGCACCTGGGTCTCGGTGGGCCCGAGCCGGGCGCTGTATCCCGACTCGGAGTTCCTCAACTCGTTCCTGTACGTGCCGAACGCCTATGTGGCAGGTGGCCGTACGACGTCGATCGCGATCAGCGATACCTGCAATCCGGGTAACTGCAGGCTCTACATCACGCCTGCGGGCGGCGGGATCTGGACGACGAGGAACGGTCTCGCGGGAACACCGCACTGGGAGTACCTCGGAGGCCCGCTCGGAATCAACTCCGCCGGCGCCGTCACGATTGACCCGAACGATTCCTCGGGAAAGACGGTCTACGTCGGCACGGGCGAGGCGAACATCTGCGGCTCCGGCTGCGTGGCCGGCGTCGGCATCTACAAGTCGACGGACGGCGGCCAGTCGTGGACAGGGCCGCTCGGCGGCTCCGCAACCGACACCGGTAACCCGCTGGCCGGAAAGGGCGTCGGCGCGATCGTGATCAAGCCGGGCAGCCCGAACACGATCTATGCGGGAACGACGACAGCGCTGCGCGGCATGTCCGAGTCCTGTTGCGTCGGCGTGACCCGGCCGGTGCCGGGCGCGGCGAAGTGGGGCCTGTACAAGTCGACGAACGGCGGTGCCACGTGGAACTTCGTCCACAACGGCTCCGCGAATGCAGCCGACTGCACCGGGTCTCTCGCGGAGTTCCAGAACGGGGCGACCTGCTCGCCCCGCGGCGTCCGCCACGTGAAGCTCGACCCGACGAACCCGGAGATCCTCTACGCGTCTTCGTACGCACGCGGCGTCTGGCGGTCGTCCGACGGCGGCGCCACGTGGACGCAAATCAAGCCGTCCTTGAATGCCGCCGTGATCCAGACCCGCGCGGCCATCGACGTGACGAAGATCGCCAACGGCAAGACCCGCATGTATGTGTACGAGGGCAACATCGGTAACCCGTACTCGCGGCTCTTCCGTAGCGACGACGTCTCGACCGGCGCACCGGTCTTCGCAGACCTCACGAGTCCGAGCACGGCGTCGCCGGGCTACGCGACGTTCAACCTGTGCGGAGGTCAGTGCTGGTACGACATGTTCGTCTACACGCCCAAGGGCCATCCCGACATGGTCTACGCGGGCGGCTCGTACTCGTACGGTGAGAACATCGCCAACAAGCGAGGCGTGATCCTCTCTACCGACGCGGGTGTGAGCGGAACGGACATGACGTTCGACGGGACCGATTCGCTGCACCCGAACGGGTTGCATCCGGATCAGCACGCGATCGTCACGAATCCGAACAACCCGCTCCAGTTCTTCGAGACGAACGACGGCGGCGTCATGCGGTCGAGCGGCGACCTCGTCGATCGCTCGTCCTGGTGCGATGACCCGAATCGCGGGTTGAACCCCGTCGACAAGGCTCGCTGCCAGCAGATGCTCTCGGCGATCCCGTCGAGGCTCGCGGGCATCAACGACGGCCTGTCGACGCTGCAGTGGATCAAGGTGAAGGCCAGCCCGCACAACCCGCAGCTGCTCACGGGCGGGACGCAGGACAACGGCACTTGGGAGACGCCGGGGAACCCCGTGAAGTGGGAGAACACGATGATCGGCGACGGCGGCTGGCCGGGCTTTGACGTCGCTCTTCCGGACTTCCGTTTCCACTCGTTCTTCGACGTGTCGCCCGAGGTCAACTTCGAAGGCGGCAACATCGCCACGTGGATCTGGGTCGCCGACCCGCTCTTCGGGCATGGCGGCTCGAACTTCTACTCGCCGATCATCAGCGACCCGGTGAACAGCGGCTGGATGTTCGCAGGCACCGCTCGCACGGCGTATCGGACGAAGACCCACGGCCTCGGCACGATGACCATGGCGGAGGCCCAGCAGCACTGCAACACGTGGACAGGCGATTTCACCGTCGTCTGTGGAGACTGGGCCGAGCTCGGCCCAGTCCGGTTGACCGACGCCGCATGGGGTGATCGGGCAGGCGGCAACGTCGCCGCGGTCGAGCGGACCGCAGCCGACTCGTCGTCGGCCTGGGCCGGAACGTCGAGGGGTCGTGTCTTCATCACGAAGAACGTCGGCGCGGACCCGGCTAGTGCGGTCACGTGGACGCGTCTGGACGACGACACGGCCATCGATCCGGGCCGCTTCGTCTCGAGCATCCACGTGGACCCGTCGAACGGTAACCACGCGTGGATCTCGTACAGCGGTTACGGCGTGAACACGCCGGGCACGCCCGCGCACATCGTCGAGATCACGTACAACCCGGCGACTGGCACTTCCGTGTGGGTCGACCGGTCGTACGACTTCGGCGACATGCCGGTCAACGACCTCGTCCGTGACGACGTCACGGGCGATCTCTACGCTGCGACAGACTTCGGCGTCTTGCGCCTCGCGAACGGCACCACGACGTGGACGAAGTCCGCGCCGGGCCTGCCGAACGTCGAGGTGACGAGCCTGGAGATCCTCCCGAGCGAGCGCATTCTGTACGGCGCCACGCACGGGCTCAGCACCTGGCGGCTGAACCTCGCCTGATACGACTCGGAGGAGGGGCTGCAACTGCAGCCCCTCCTCCTGTTTCGTGATCTAGCGGTCCTAGTAGGCGAGAACGCCGCGGCCGGTCTCGGCCGCGTGACGCTGCTCGTCCGCCCGATAGCTCGAGCGGACGAGCGGGCCGCTGAAGACGGAGCCGAACCCCAGCGCCTCGCCCTGCTCGCGGAACCAGCGGAACTCGTCCGGGTGGACCCAGCGAGCGATCTTCGCGTGCTTCTTCGACGGCTGGAGGTACTGGCCGATCGTGACGACGTCGACGCCGTTCGCCCGCAAGTCGCGCATGGTCTCGACGACCTCGTCGTTCCTCTCCCCCAGCCCGACGATGATCCCGGACTTCGTCATGACGGGATAGTCGGCGAGCTCCTTGGCGCGTCGAAGCAGCCAGAGCGCCTTGTCGAACGAGGCCTTCGCCCCGCGCATCCGGGCGTGGAGGCGGCGGACGGTCTCGATGTTGTGATTGAAGACCTCGGGCCGCTCGGCGAGGACCGTGCGAAGCGCCCGTTCCTCGACCCCCAGGAAGTCCGGTGTCAGCACCTCGACGCCCGCGGCCGGGAGCTTGTGCTTCAGGGCTCGGATCGTGGCGGCGAAGTGACCGGCGCCGCGGTCGGGAAGGTCGTCCCGGTCGACGGAGGTGACGACGACGTGGTGGAGCTTCATCTGCGCGGCGGCGTTCGCGAGCCGAAGCGGCTCGAGCGGATCCGGGGGGTGCTCCGGTTTCCCCGAGTGGACATAGCAGTAACGGCAGGCGCGGGTGCAGGTGTCTCCGAGGATCTGGAACGTCGCCGTCCCCCGCCCCCAGCACTCCGAGATGTTGGGGCAGCGCGCCTCTTCGCAAACGGTGTGCAGGCTCGCGCCGTGGATCAGCTCTTTGACGTCGAAGTACTGCGAGTCCTGGCTCGGCGCCCGAACCTTCATCCACGGAGGGCGCCGCGGGGGATCAGTTACGGGCAGGGATTGTTGCATCCTGGTGAGTCTAGGGTCGGCTGGTGAGGTCGTAGCCTTTTTTGTCAAAAGCTGCAAGGGCCGAAGACAGAGCCTTCGCGGCCCGGGACCGTTGCAGCTGCACCTGCATAGTCGCAAGGTTCTTGGGCCGACGCCCGCCGGGCTGACGCTCGTAGGAACCGATCAAACGCGACAGTTTTCGGATCGCGAGGACAAGACTCTGATGCTCCGGTCGTATCTCCGTCGGAGTTTCCACTTGCTCGAGGGCATCGGCAGAGTTCGTGATCCGCTCGCGCAGGTACACGATCCGCGCGTCGGCCAGCACCGGAGTAGGGGCCTGCCTGATTCGCGGGATGTGGCGGGCGAGATCCTGAGCAAACAGTTTGAGAATCGGCGCCGCTTGCTCGATGTACTCCTGCTTGGTCGGCGGACTGTCGCCACCGCACCCGGAAAGGAGAGCCAGGGCTGCGAGCAGTCCGGCGATGATGCCTGCCCATCTCATCGGCGAGCCGCGAGTTGCGCCTGCAGGGGCTGTCCGCGCATCCGGTGGCGCTCGTCGGCGGGCAGCTCTTCGAGGTCCAGCCCGAAGACCTCCTCCAGCGCGGCGACGGCGTGCGGCCTCACCTCGTCGACGGGCACCGGCCGCTCGAGCTCGCGCGCCAGCGTCGTGAACGCGGCGTCCTCGAGCCCGCAAGCGGTGATCCAGTTGGTGAACGGTGCCGGATCCAGATCCACGTTCAGCGCGTAGCCGTGCGTGGTCACCCACTTCGAGATATGAACCCCGATCGAGGCGATCTTGCGCGGAGGCCGCTCCAGCCAGATCCCGGTCAGGCCCTCTATTCGCGTCGCCTCGACGCCGACCGCCCCGATCGTGCGGATCAGCGCCTCCTCGAGGTCGCGGCAGTAGCGCTTGACGTCCCGTCCGTGGCGGGTGAGGTCGAGGATGGGGTAGCAGACGAGCTGTCCCGGCCCGTGATACGTCGACTTCCCGCCCCTGTCCGTCTCGACGATCTCGACGTCGGCTCCCTCCGGGACATGCAGCTCAGCCTCCTCGGTGCGGCGCCCGAGGGTGATCACCGGCGGGTGCTCGAGCAGGACGACCGTGTCCGGGATCGCTCGCTGCGACACGGCTCCGGCAAGGGAGCGCTGGAGCTCCCAGGCCTCGAGGTAGGGCACTTGGCCGAGGTTGAGGACGTAGGCGTCTCGCGTCATCAGGACCCTCGGATCTCGTAGCGCGGGAGATCGTCGTTCGGCAGCGTCTCCCAGGCTGCGACCGATTGGACGAAGATGTGCGACTCCGGTCGCTGCTCCAGTCCTTCGTCGATCGCGCTGAGCCGGACGCTCACCTGTTCGGCCTCGGGCCACCCGCCACCGAAGAGGTTCGATCCGCAGGCGCGGCAGAAGCTCTTTGCGCTCCCTTCGTGCGGCTGGAAGGTCTCGATCAGCTTTCGGCCCTCGAGCACCCGGATGTCCTCCGTGCGCGCTCGTCCGTTTGCGGTTCCCACGCCACCCGAGATCTTCTTGCAGGTCGCGCAGTGGCAGAAAGACGCGCTAAGGAACGGGCCGGACACCTCGAACTGGACGCCGCCGCAGAAGCAGCTGCCGCGCAACTAGTGCTCCTGAAGGGGCACTAGTAGTCCGACTCGCCCCAGGTCTCCAGCTTCTGCCGGAGCGACTGGAGGAACCGGCCGGCGAGCGCGCCGTCGACGAGGCGGTGGTCGTAGGTCAGCGTGATGTTCATGATCGGGCGGATCGCGATCACGTCCTTGCCGAGCTCGTCCTGGATCACCCACGGGCGCTTGACAAGCGCATAGGTGCCGAGGATCGCGGCCTGCGGTTGGCTGATCACCGGCGTCCCGTGGAATGTTCCGTAGCCGCCCGGGTTCGTGATCGTGAACGTGCCGCCCTGGACTTCGTCGGGCGTCAGCTGCTTGTTACGGGCGCGCTCGGCGATGTCCGTGACGGCCTTGGCCATCCCAAGCAGGTTCAGGCCCTCGGCGTGCTTCACGACCGGGACGATCAGGCCCTTGCCGTCCGTGAGCTCGACCGCGAAGCCGAGGTTGACGTAGTTGCGCGAGACGATCTTGTCGCCGCGGATCTCGCCGTTGATCCACGGGTACTCGCGCAGCGTCTCGGTCACCGCGCGGGCGACGAAGATCAGGTAGGTCGGGTTGACGCCGTAGCTCTTCTGGAATTCGGGCTTGAGCTTCTCGCGGATCGCCACGACGCGGGACAGGTCGATCTCGATCGCGCTCGTGACATGCGCGGAGGTGTCAAGCGAGCGCCGCATGTGCTCGGCGATGCCCTTCCGCATCGCGGTCATCGGCTCTTCGCTCTCGCCCTCCTGAACCTCGGGGGCGGGTGCTGCGGGTTGTGCTGAGACCGGGGCGGGAGCGGGTGGAGCGGCGGGCGGCGCTGGAGCCGGTGCCTCGGGCTGCGCGGGTGCCTCCGCCGGGGGTGCGGGCGCTGCCGCTTCCGGTTGCGGCTCGGGCGGCGGAGCGGATGGGGCGGGCGCCGGCGCCTGATCGGCCTGGCCACCGGACTCGATGAAGCCGAGGATGTCCTTCTTCGTCACCCGGCCCCCGCGGCCGGTGCCCTGGATCTGCGAGAGATCCACGCCGTGCTCGCCCGCGATCCGCGCGACGACCGGCGAGACGAAGCTCTTGCCGTCGCCGTTCGCGTCGCTGGACTCTGTTCCGGTGTCGGCGGTGACCGGCTCCGGGGCTGCGGGCGCGGGCGACTCTGCTCCCGAAACGGCTCCCGCCTCGGCTGCGGCCTCCGCGGTCGCCGGCTCGGGCGGTGCCTGCTCCTCCTGGGCGTCGGGAGCGGCGCCCGGTGCGCCGATGACGGCGAGACGCGTGCCGACCTCGACGGTCTCACCCTCCGGCACGAGGATCTGCTGCACGATGCCGGACCCCGGGCTTGGAACCTCGGTGTCGACCTTGTCGGTCGAGATCTCGAGCAGCGGCTCGTCGGCCTGGATCTCCTCGCCCTCCTGCTTGAGCCACTTCGTGATCGTGCCCTCGGAGACTGACACGCCCATCTGGGGCATCACGACGTCGACAGCGGTTGGGGTAGCCATCAGTGCACCACCTAATACTCAGCGAGTTCCCGCAGTCCTTTGGCTACGTCGTCGACCTGCGGGATGAACGCCTTCTCGAGCGGCGGCGAGAACGGCACCGGAGTGTCGGGCGCGGTGATGCGCTTGACGGGCGCATCGAGGTGCTCGAACGCCTCCTCGGCGATCGTCGCGGCGATCTCCGCACCGAAGCCGCCCGTCCGCGTGTCCTCGTGCAGCACGACGACCTTGGACGTTTTCTGCGCGCTCTCGAGCACGGCCTGCCGGTCCCAAGGGACGATCGTGCGGAGGTCGAGGATCTCGACGGACACATCCTCCTGCTCCAGCTCCTTCGCCGCCTCGTCAGCCGTGTAGACCATCGCGCCCCAGGTGACGAGCGTGATGTCCTCGCCCTCGCGGTGAACGCGCGCCTTGCCGAACGGTGTCGTGTAGCGCTCCTCCGGAACCTCTGCCTTGATCCGCCGGTAGAGGTGCTTGTGCTCGAAGTAGAGGACCGGGTTCGGATCCTCGATCGCGCTGATCAGGAGCCCCTTCGCGTCTTCCGGCGTCGCCGGGCAGACGATCTTCAGGCCGGGGATGTGCGCAAACGAGCTCTCGGGGTTCTGGGAGTGGAACGGCCCGCCGGAGAAGCCGCCGCCCGACGGGAGCCGGACGACGATCGGCACGGGCGTTCCGGCCCGGTAGAACTGCTTCGCAGCGACTGTGACCAGGTGATCCCAGGCGCAGGAGATGAAGTCGGCGAACTGCATCTCCGCGACGGGGCGCATGCCCATGATCGCGGCGCCCGTGCAGCCGGCGACGATCGCGGTCTCGGAGAGCGGCGCGTCGAGGACGCGCCAGGGGCCGAACTCCTCCTGGAAGCCGAGGGTGACTTTGAAGGCTCCGCCGTAGACGCCGACATCCTCGCCGATCACGAAGACGCGGTCGTCGCGCCGCATCTCCTGGCGGAGGCCGTCGGAGATCGCCTGGAGGTAGGTCAGCTCGGCCATTACTTGTGGTGCGGCGTGTCGAGGTCCTCGGGCCGGGCGAACACCCTCTCTGTGACGGTGGAGGGATCAGGGAGCGGTGACGTCTCGGCGCGCTCGAGCGCCTGGTTCAGCGTCCGCTTGACCCCGCCCGCGATCTCGTCCTCCTCCTCGTCCGTCATCTCTGCGTTGTCACGCAACCAGCTGCGGAACCGCTCGATCGGGTCGCGCTTGGCCCACTCCTCGAAAAGCTCCTTCGGGACGTAGAACGCGTCGTCGTGGACGGCATGGCCCTCCATGCGCAGCGTCATCGACTCGATCAGCGTCGGGCCGCCGCCGTCCCGCGCCTTTTCGACCGCCCGCTTCGTTTCGCGGTAGACGGCGAGGACGTCGGTCCCGTCGACGACGACGCCCTCGAAGCCGTAGGCCTGAGCCCGGTCGGCGAGCGTCTCGCAGGCGTACTCCAGGTGCGTCGGCGTCGAGTAGGCCCACTGGTTGTTGTCGCAGATGAACACGACCGGAAGCCGTCGGACGCCGGCGAAGTTCATGCCCTCGTGCGTGTCTCCGCGGGCCGACGCTCCCTCACCGAACCAGGAGACGGCGACGCGGCGCTCCTCGCGAATCCGGAAGGCGAGCGCGCAGCCGACCCCGACCGGCAGCATCGCCGGGAGGTGGCTGACCATCGCCAGCAGCCCGAGCTGCGAATCGGCCATGTGGACGTTGCCGTCCCGCCCGCGCGTCGGGCCGTCTTCCCGGCCCATGTACTGCGCGAAGATCCGCCAGGGCTCGACGCCGCGTGTGACGTGGACACCCATGTCACGGTGCAGCGGGCAGCCGACGTCGTCGGGGCCCATTGCCGTGGCGACGCCGACCGACGAGGCCTCGTTGCCCCGACCGGTGTAGAACGAGCCGGGAATCTTCCCCTGGCGGTAGAGGATGTGGCCGCGCTCCTCGACGCCGCGTGTGAGCAGCATGCTGCGATAGATCCCGAAAAGGTCCTCACGGTCGAGGCCCGCGTCGCGGATCTCGCGCAGGGAGGAGACGGGCTCGGCTTCCCGGGCGATCGCCATAGGGCGGAAACTCTAACGACTAGGGTCCCGGGCATGGCCTTCGATTACGACCGCTTCCTCGTCGACCAGGTGATCCGGCCCATGGCGAACCTCTACCGCGTCACGCCGCTCGCGATCGGGGAGACGCCGGCGGGCCCGCCCGTCGCCTACGTACGACAGAAGAAGCTCGCGATCAAGGAGGACATCCGCTTCTACGCCGACGAGGGGGAGTCGCAGGAGCTCTTCCGGCTGAAGGCGCGCTCGATGCTCGACTTCGGTGGCTCCCGCTACGACGTGCTCGATGGAGACCAGCGGATCGGCGTGCTCTCGCACAAGTTCAAGGAATCGCTCATCCGGTCGACCTGGCATGTCGGCGGGCCGGACGAGGAAGACGTCGCGCTGGCACGCGAGCGATCGACGGCGGCCGCGATCGGCAGACGCATCGTTGACTTCGTCCCGTACATCGGCGGCTACGTGCCGATCCCCTACAACTTCGAGATCCTCGTCGACGGCGAGGTGGTCGGCGGCATGGACCGGAAGTTCAAGCTGCGCGACCAGTACATCCTCGACCTCTCCGGCGATCGTGACAGGAAGATCGACCGCCGGCTGGGGATCGCCCTCGCCGTCGGGCTCGACACGCTCCAGAATCGCTAGTGGGCAAGGCGAGCGAATGGCTGAAGGAGGAGCGGCGCAAGACGCTCGGTGACTGGGTCGCCGTCTGCCTCTCCTGCGGGTTCGCGCAGCGCTACTTCGAGGAGTGGGAGCCTGAGCTACCGGCGGCCTGCCCTCAGTGCGAGGGCGAGATGCGCTGGCGCTGTCCCTCGTGCAACGCGCGGTTCACCTCTGCCTTTACGGTCGAGTGCGAGGCCTGCGGCGACGAGATCCGGCCGCGCGACCTCTTCGGCACCCCGATTCGGAAGGATCGAAATCGGGAAAAGAGGGCGCGATGAGGCGAGTTGGTTTGTGCTTGTGTGCAGCGGTCTTCGGAGCGCTCCTCGCAGCAGCCTCGATTGAGAGCGCCCAGTCTCGGGCTCCTCGGTTCCTTGTCACGATCACGGGCACACAGCATTTCGAATGGACGCTCCAGGACTCCGCGGGACTGTGCTCGTACAAGGGGCATGGCGAGCAGTCAGAAACGTTCGGGACCTCGAGGCCGGTGAAGGTGATCGCCCCGCCTCCGAGGGGCGGTTCGTCCAGGGAGTTTCAGGCCCTTTCTCAAGGCGCCTGGGGGCGCGTGGTTCCGCTCACAGGCAGAGAGACGCGGGCCTACCAGGCCTTGCTGCCTCCTATTGGCGAGTGCCGGAACGTCCGTCCGGAGCTCAGGAGCAACTGCAGCGGCACGAACGCGCTCCTCCCGCGTGCCGGCGTGGCGCTGATGAGGGACTACCGGAAGGTCGCGCTGCACGTTCCCGTCACAACCCCCTGGATCGAGCGCAGGCCAAGCATCTGCGACATCCGGCTCTTCGACCTCCGCAACTTCTTCCTCAGCGCGGTTTTCGGCCTGGGGACGTACAAGCCGGTGCTCGGCGGCACGTTCGAGAATCGCCGAGCAAAGACTCTCCGCGTTGCGTTCAGCGCCCGCTACTGCGTCGACCCGGCGGAATCGAGTGACTTCGAGATCTTCTTGAAGACGACGTGCCGGCCGCCTTCGCCGGGACGCAGGGGGCCAATCCTGACGGGAAGGCTCAGGACCGACTGGACCGCCACGTTCCGCAGAACGCGCTAGGAGCTCTTGATTTCGGAGAAGCGGATCACCGTGACGGTGTCCTGGGAGGACACCTCGCGGTTGTAGAGCTGGCCGAGGAAGTCCTGCATGTCCTCGGGACGGCGGATCTCGGGGTTGTCGTGCTCGATTTCGCGCGGCGAGAGCTCCGCGATCGTCTTGACCTCGACCTTGTCGATGACGGCATCGAAGATCTTGTCGCGTGGGCTGTAGCGCGCCCCAGCCAGCACCTGGACGATCATGCCCTTCCTGTACTTGCCCGACTTGTCGCCCAGACGAATGGTCGCCGTCTTGCGGCGAGTCCGCAGCTGGTCGGCCACGATCGGGGAGTAGAAGTTCAGGGCGTACATCGGTTCGGGCACTGCGGCCGGCGGATCATACGGCCTCGCCGTTCAGCACGGCCAGCGCCTTTTCGGCCATCTCGCGCTCGCCCTTGTAGCTGAGGAGGCCGGGAGCCTCCTCGAGGGGGAGCCAGCGGACATCGTCGACCTCGTGGCGGAACTGCGCTGGGAGGTCTCCGATCCGTCCGCCGCGGTAGCGCAGGAGATAGAAGCTCACGATCTTGAAGATGCGCTTGCCGCCGCGCGTGTAGACGTACCGCACGTCGCCGAGCTTCCCGGTCGAGACCGACTCGACGCCGGTCTCCTCGGCCACTTCGCGGACGGCGGTCGACTCCGGCGGCTCGCCGGGGCCGACGTTCCCCTTGGGAAGAGCCCAGACGCCCTCCGGGCGCCCGCCCGGCCTGACCGCAGCGAGCCACCATCTGCCGCGGAACCGGCGGACGACGACGCCCCCGGCTGAGAACTCGCGCGCCATGGCCGGGAGCTTTGTAACAGAAAGACCTGCCGGAAGTTGCGCAGCCTCGCGAATCCCCGATAGAATGTCTCGGCACTCTGCCCCCCTGAGTGCCAGAAACTGTCACAAAGTCCTTCAACAGGAGGTCGGTTGATGAACTTGAAGCCGCTTGGTGACCGCCTCATCGTCGAGGTCCTCGAAGAAGAGGAGCAGACGGTGAGCGGCATCGTGCTGCCCGACACGGCGAAGGAGAAGCCGCAGCGCGGCAGCGTCCTCGCGGTCGGGCCTGGAACACGCGACGAGGACGGGAACTTCGTCGGGATGGAAGTCGCCGAAGGCGACGAGATCGTCTTTTCCAAGTACGGAGGCACCGAGATCAAGGTCGGCGCCGACGAGTACCTGATCCTGCGCGAGTCGGACGTGCTCGCGAAGGTAGCGGGCGCCGGCTCGAAGTCCGCCGGCAAGAAGAAAGAGCTGGCGGGCGCTTCCGCCTGACTCACCGAAACGACGGAGGAATCTGAATGGCACACAAGGAACTGAAGTTCAGTGAGGAGGCGCGTCGCTCACTCGAGCGAGGCGTCAACATCCTCGCCGATGCGGTCAAGGTCACGCTCGGCCCCAAGGGCCGGTACGTAGTCCTGGACAAGAAGTTCGGCGCCCCCACAATCACGAACGACGGCGTCACGATCGCGCGTGAGATCGAGGTCGAGGACGTCTTCGAGAACCAGGGCGCCCAGCTCGTCCGCGAGGTCGCCACGGCGACGAACGACGTCGCAGGCGACGGGACGACCACCGCGACCGTTCTCGCTCAGGCAATCGTCCGCGAGGGCCTGAAGAACGTCGCCGCCGGCGCGAACCCGATGGGCATCAAGCGCGGCATCGAGACGGCGGTCGAGTCGGTCGTCGAGAACCTCAAGAAGCAGTCCAAGGAGATCTCGGGCAAGGAGGACATCGCCCGGGTCGCATCCATCTCGTCGCGCGAGCGCGAGATTGGGGACATCATCGCCGAGGCGATCGACAAGGTCGGCAAGGACGGCGTCGTGAACGTCGAGGAGGGCCAGACCTTCGGCCTCGAGCTCGAGTTCACCGAGGGCATGCAGTTCGACAAGGGCTACCTCTCGCCGTACATGATCACCGACCCCGAGCGCATGGAGGCCGTGCTCGACGACCCGTACATCCTGGTCGCCAACCAGAAGATCGGGGCCGTCAAGGACCTTCTCCCGGCGCTCGAGCAGGTCATCCAGGCCGGTCGGCCGCTGCTGATCGTCGCCGAGGACGTGGAGGGCGAGTCTCTCGCCACCATCGTCGTCAACAAGCTGCGGGGCACGTTCACCGCTGTTGCGGTGAAGGCTCCGGGCTTCGGCGATCGCCGCAAGCGGATGCTCGAGGACATCGCGATCCTCTCGGGCGCCGAGGTGATCACCGAGGAGATGGGCCTCAAGCTCGAGAACACGAAGATCGCGCAGCTGGGCCGTGCCCGCCGGATCGTCGTCGACAAGGACTCGACGACGATCATCGACGGCGCCGGTGACGCCGACGGCATCAAGGGTCGGATCAAGCAGCTGAAGGCGGAGATCGAGAACACCGACTCCGACTTCGACCGCGAGAAGCTCCAGGAGCGGCTCGCGAAGCTGGCCGGCGGCGTTGCCGTCATCAAGGTCGGCGCTGCGACCGAGACCGAGATGAAGGAGAAGAAGCACCGCGTCGAGGACGCCGTGCAGGCCACCCGGGCCGCCCTCGAGGAGGGCATCGTCCCCGGCGGTGGCGTCGCGCTTCTGAACGGCGCCGAGTCGATCAAGCTCGACAAGCTCGAGGGCGACGACCGCACCGGCGCGAACATCATCGTGCGGGCACTGGAGGAGCCGATCCGCCAGCTCGCCGCGAACGCGGGCCTCGAGGGCTCGGTCGTTGTCGACAAGGTCCGCAATGCCCCTCCAGGGCATGGCTTGAACGTCGACACCGGCGAGGTCGAGGACCTCGTCAAGGCCGGGATCATCGACCCGACGATGGTCACCCGCTCGGCGCTCCAGAACGCCGCGTCGATCGCGAAGAACATCCTGACCACCGAGGCGATCGTCGCCGAGGCGCCGGAGAAGCATCCGGTTGGCGCCGGCGCCGGAATGCCGGACATGGGCGGGATGATGTAACGAGCCCTCGGGCTCACCGCTGCAAGCGAAGGGCCGGCTCACGCCGGCCCTTCGTCGTTTCGGGCCAACCTGCACAAAGAAAGAGACCGGCTGGGGAGCCGGTCTCTTGTCTCTCAATTTGAAGCGGCCCGCGAAGGGCCGCCTCTGAGGGGTGGGGGAGGTGGGTTGCTCTCCGGTATCGGCGTGCCGCGGCGCGCGCGCATGCCCTTTTCGAGTGAACCCTTCTCGTTTCAGGAATACCGCGATATCGTTTCCTCGACGGGGTTAACCACTTACAGGGGGAAGTACATGGAGAAGGCACCTCAGCGGCTTGCGCCTTTGCGGGTTGTGATCTTGATCACGCTGGCCGTCGGCCTCTATGCTGCCGCGACCGCCACGCCGGCAGCAGCAGGGGCAAGCTCGAATTCCGGGTCGGCGTGCGCGTCGACCGTCTTCGACGGGCTGACGGGCTCGAGTCGGTCGCAGCGTCAGCTCGTGGCGATGTGGCGCGCGAACCGGCGCTCAACCAGACCGTCGAGGAGCTGCCCGCGCGCGCGAAGGGGAAAGGCGGCAAGTCGTTCCGCGCCTCCGTTCCGGTCTACTTCCACGTCGTCCATGCCGGCGGCGTCGGGAACATCTCGCAGACGATCATCGACGACCAGATGAATGTTCTGAACGCCGCGTTTGCCGGGTTCTACGGCGGGGCGGCTACGGGCTTCTCGTTCAAGCTCGTGGGCGTCACGCGCACGAACAACGCCGCGTGGCACCTTGCGGGGCCGGGCACCAAGGAGGAGCGCGACATGAAGACGGCGCTCCATCAGGGTGGCTGGAATGCGCTCAACCTGTACGCCACCACCGCCGGCGCGTACCTCGGCTGGGCGTACTTCCCGGGGCTGCCGGACTCTCGGCAGTACCTCGACGGGATCGTGGTCGACTGGGAGTCGATGCCGGGTGCGTCGAGCCGGTACGCCGGGCGGTACGACCTCGGCCACACGGCCACGCACGAGGCGGGCCACTGGTTCCTGTTGCACCACGTCTTCAACGGGGCCTGCAACAACTGGGGCGACTACGTCGACGACACACCGCCACAGCGGATCGCGACGAACGGGTGCCCGGTCGGGCAGGACAGCTGCTCGGAGCCGGGGCTCGACTCGATCCACAACTACATGGATTACTCGTACGACGCCTGTTACAACCAGTTCACGAAGGGCCAGGTCGCACGAATGCAGGACGCCTGGCTCTACTACAGGGCGTAGCAGCGAGCTGATCGATTGAGCGAGAGGGCGCCGCAAGGCGCCCTCTCCGCGTCAAAAGCCGTAGCGCTCCTCTTTCCAGTAGTCCGCCTCGTTGTGGTAGCCGAGGCGCTCCCAGAAGCCGGGCTTGTCGCGGCCGAGCAACTCGATCCCGCGCAGCCACTTGGCGCTCTTCCAGAAGTAGCGCTTCGGGATCACGAGGCGTAGCGGCCAGCCGTGATCCGGCGTCAACGGCTCGCCGTCGGCCTCGTAGGCCAGGAGCGCCTCCTCGTCCTCGAGCGCTCGGAGGGGGACGTTGGCGGTGAAATCCTGTTCGGCGTGCGCGAGGACGTAGCGGGCGCCCGGTTTCGGCCGCGCGAGCTCGGCGATCGTGCTCCAGTGGACGCCCCTGAACCCTGTGTCGAAGCGGCTCCACCGCGTGACGCAGTGGATGTCGATCGTGATCTCCCGGATCGGCAGCCCAGTGAACTCCTCCCAAGAGAGCGTGATCGGGTTCTCGACCTCGCCGGAGACGCGGAAGTCCCACGTCGCGAGGTCGGTGCTCGGTACCGTCCCGGCGTGGAGCACCGGCCACTTCTCGGTCAGGTACTGGCCGGGGGGGAGCCGCGCCGGGTCGTAGCCGGCCTCCTCCACCTTTCGCATGGCGCGCGAGCGGAACATCGCTTCCTACACTAGTGCCCCTCCAGGCAGTGAATGCCAGTCCTCTGACCGGCTGCAAGGCCGCGCGAGACGCCGTCCTCAGTCGCGCCCATATCCTCTGGATATGAACGCTCCCTGCATCCGGGCCTCGCTTGCCTTTCGCGCGGCAGAGAACGGGCTTCACCACCTGAAGGGGCACTGATTCGATGGAGACTCTCACGCCCGCTGCCGCGCTTCGCCCGCGCGACTACGTGGTTGTCCGCGGGCCCGACGCAGCCGACTTCCTCGAGCGCATGCTCTCGAACGAGGTCGCGAACGCTCCGTGCGAGGCGCTCCTCTTGACTCCGAAGGGTCGCGTGATCGCTCCGCTCGTCGTGGTGCGGAGAGGCGACGGCGACTTCCTGCTCCTCACCGAGCCGGGGCTGGGCGACGCGGTCCGGGCCACCCTCACCCGTGCCCGCTTCGCGGCGAAGTGCGAGATCGAGCCGGAGGAACACACATCGGTCGTCGTTTTCGGCGACGCCGATGGGATCCCGAATCGCGACTACGGGCTTCCGGCGGTCGAGTTGCTCGACGCCGCGCCGCCGAGCGAGCCGGCCGCCGAGGAGGAGCTCGAGCGCCTGCGGATCCTCGCGTGCCGGCCGCGCTGGGGACGCGAGATCGACGACCGCGTCCTGCCGGCCGAGGCGGGCCTCACCAAGACGCACGTCAGCTTCACGAAGGGCTGCTACCCCGGACAGGAGCCGATCGCCCGGCTGCACCATCGCGGCAAGGCGAACCGGGAGCTCCGCG
This sequence comes from Gaiellaceae bacterium, assembly GCA_046714355.1. Taxonomy (GTDB): domain Bacteria; phylum Actinomycetota; class Thermoleophilia; order Gaiellales; family Gaiellaceae; genus JACDAN01. The sequence goes on from JBKKAR010000080.1 coordinate 17,643, forward strand.
TGCTGGATGTCGAGGGCGCGCCCGATCCGGAGACCGAGGTCTTCCTCGGCGAGAAGGCGGTCGGCCGGATCACGAGCTCGGTGCCTGGTCTCGCGCTCGCGTACGTGCGGATCGAGGTTCCCGCCGAGGCCGAGTTGACCGTGGACGGGGCTAGGGCGTCGGCGCGGTGACCGTGTCCCCCGTTCCGCTGCCGGGTGCCGAATCGCCGTTGTTGAAGAGGACGTAGCCGACGATCCAGAGCAGCACGACGATCGCTACGACGACGAAGACGATGCGGAGCGTTCGCCGAGACACGACACCCGAGAGTGTCGCGCCGGCCGCCGGCCCAATCAAGTTGGCCGTTGTGGACAGGTACGCGGAGATGCGCCCGGCACGATTCGAACGTGCGACCTCTGCCTCCGCAGGGCAGCGCTCTATCCCCTGAGCTACGGGCGCTCAGCGGCGCAGTGTAGCCGCGACCCCAGGTAGGTTCCTGCGCCCATGACCGACTTCGGCAAGACGATCGCGGACGCCTACGAGTTCGAAGGCGAGTCGATCGAGTTGGGCCGAGGCGTCCACGATGGGAAGCTCGTCAAGGACGCCGTGGTGCGCTTGCCGCTCGCGACTTCCAACCGCCACGGGCTGATCGCCGGAGCGACGGGATCCGGTAAGACGCGGACGTTGCAGCTCATCGCCGAGCAGCTCTCCGCGGCCGGCGTTCCTGTCGTGGCGGCGGACATGAAGGGCGACGTCTCCGGCATCGCCCATCCCGGCGAGACGGGCGGGCCGGCGGAGAAGCGCGCGACCGAGCTCGGCCAGGACTGGAAGCCGACCGGCTTCCCGGCGGAGTACCTCTCGCTCGGGGGCATCGGACCGGGCGTCCCGGTGCGCGCAACCGTCTCGGACTTCGGCCCGCTGCTCCTCGCCAAGATCCTCGAGGCGAACGAGACACAGGAGCAGAGCCTCTCCCTCGTCTTCCGGTACGCGGACGAGAAGGGCCTGCCGATCCTCGACCTCGCCGACCTTCGTGCGCTGCTCACGTTCTTCGACTCGGACGAGGGCAAGGCGGAGCTGAAGGGGATCGGCGGTGTCTCGTCGGCGACGATCGGCGTTCTGCTTCGTGCTCTCGTCCAGCTGGAGGACGGCGGCGGCACCGAGTTCTTCGGCGAGCCGCAGTTCGAGATCGCCGAGCTGCTGCGGACGTCACCGGACGGCCGCGGGATCGTCTCGTGCCTCCAGCTCCCGGCCGTCCAGGACAAGCCGAAGCTCTTCTCGACGGTGCTCATGTGGTTGCTCGCCGAGCTCTTCGAGCAGCTGCTGGAGGTCGGTGACGTCCCGAAGCCGAAGCTCGTCTTCTTCTTCGACGAAGCGCACCTGCTCTTCACGGATGCAACCGATGGGTTCCTCGACTCCGTCGTGCAGACGGTCCGTCTGATCCGCTCCAAGGGCGTCGGAATCTTCTTCATCACTCAGACGCCGAAGGACATTCCGGCTGACGTTCTCGCACAGCTCGGCAACCGGATCCAGCACGCGCTACGGGCGTTCACGCCGCAGGACGCCAAGGCACTGAAGGCGACGGTCTCGACCTTTCCGACCTCGGAGCTCTACGACCTCGAGGAGCTGTTGACGTCGCTCGGAACCGGAGAGGCGGCGGTGACGATCCTCTCGGAGGCCGGCGTCCCGACGCCGGTCGTCCACACCAAGCTTTGCGCGCCGCTCGCGCACATGGCGCCTGCCGACGACGTCGACGGAGCCGCGAAGGCGTCGCCGCTCAACGCGAAGTACGGGACGAAGGTCGATCGCGAGAGCGCGCGGGAGCTGCTGGCGACCCGGATCGAGCAGCAGGGCCCCGAACCCGAGCCGGAGGCCGAGACTGCCACGAGGCGCCGGCGCCGGGCCGAGCCCGAAGCGAGCGGCGACCCACTCACGGACTTCCTTGGTTCGCGGCAGGGAAAGACACTGCAGCGCGAGGTCGTCCGCGGGATGTTCGGCCTGCTTCGCAAGCGCCTCTGAGATGCCGCTCTACCTGACCGAAGCCGAGGTCGGCGAGCTGCTCACGCCGGCCGACGCGCTCGAGGCGGTCGAGGGCTGCTTCCGGCGGCTCGCCGCCGGACAGGTCGAGAACCGGCCTCGCTATCGCCAGCGCTTCGAGGGCGGCGCATTCGCTCTCATGTCGGCCGTCGACCACGAGCTCGGGCTCGCAGGTCTCAAGTCGTACGCCGCTACGGCGCAGGGGACAGCGTTCGTCGTCTGCCTGTTCGACCTCGCCAAGGCCGAGCTCGCCGCTGTCATCGAAGCGGACAGGCTCGGTCAGCTGCGGACCGGGGCGGCGAGCGGGATAGCGGCGAAATATCTGGCGCGCGAAAGCGCCTCCAGTCTCGGCGTGCTGGGCTGCGGCCGGCAGGCCGAGAGCCAGGTCCAATCCATCCGCGAGGCCGTTCCTTCGATCAGGCGGGTTGTCGCGTACTGCCGGACCGAGGAGCTGCTCGAGGCGTTCTGCAAGCGCGTCGGCGCCGAGGCGGGAGAGACGCACCGCGACCCCGGAGGACAGGAGATCGTCGTCACCGCCACAACCTCGCGGGATCCCGTCCTCCGCGGCGAGTGGCTCGAGCCCGGCGCTCTGGTCTGCGCCATCGGGGCGAACGACCGCCGCTCGCGCGAGCTCGACAACGTCGTCCTGGAGCGCGCCGCCTTCGTCTGCTGCGATTCGATCGAGCAGTCGAAGCTCGAGTCGGGTGACCTGATCGAGCCGATCGACCAGGGCATCCTCGACTGGCTCGAAGTCCACGAGCTCGCGGAAGTCGTCGCCGGCGAGGTGCAGGGCCGGCAGGACCCCGAAGACATTGTTCTCTTCAAGTCGAACGGCCTCGCCGCCTGGGACGTCGCGATCGGGGCGCTCGCCCTCGAGCGGGCGCGCGAGCGAGGCGTAGGGCGGGAACTCTAGGAGGGCTTCGCGGACTCGACCACGTCGTGGCCGAGTGCGCGGACGACTTCCGGCCGGTCTAGAAGGCGGGCCCGCTCGTGCGGCGTGGTGCGGTTCTTGATGTACGGATCCTCGAGAATCTCCGAGAGCGGCCGGCCGCGCTCGTGCTCCCGGATCACGTACTGCGCGATCCTGTCCTCGCCCGACGGGCGGCTGGAGAGGAACGAGAACGGATTGCGGAGGAAGTCCCGAAAGGCCACGGAGGCGATTGTAGATCGCAATCCAGACGCTGACGCGCTAGCGATACGCTCAACGCGTGAGCCGTGCGGTCATCCTTTCCGGCGTACGAACCCCGGTTGGACGCTATGGCGGCGCGCTGGCCGGCGTTCGCCCTGACGACCTTGCGGCGACCGCGATCGCGGCGGCCGTTGAGCGCGCCGGCGTCGAGCCCGCCCAGATCGAGGACGTCTACTTCGGCGCCGCGAACCAGGCGGGGGAGGACAACCGCAACGTCGCGCGGATGGCTGCGCTGCTCGCCGGGCTGCCGGAGTCCGTCGCCGGGGTCACGCTCAACCGGCTGTGCGCATCGGGGCTCTCGGCGGTCGTCTCTGCCTGTCACGCGGTGGCGGCGGGAGACGGCGACCTCTTCGTCGCCGGAGGGGTGGAGTCCATGACCCGCGCGCCGCTCGTGATGGCGAAGCCGGACAAGCCGTTCCAGCGTGGTGACCAGAAGCTGTACGACTCGACGCTCGGCTGGCGCTTCTCGAACCCGAAGCTGGAGGAGATGTTCCCGCTCGAGTCGATGGGCGAGACGGGGGAGAACGTCGCCGAGCGCTGGGAGGTCTCCCGTGAAGAGCAGGACGAGTTCGCGCTGCGCTCGCAGCAGCGCTGGGCGGCGGCCGACTTCTCCGAAGAGCTGGTGCCGGTGAACGGCGTCGATCGGGACGAGCATCCAAGGCCCGACACGAGCCTGGAGAAGCTCGGATCGCTCCGGCCCGCGTTTCGCAAAGGTGGCACGGTCACGGCCGGGAACTCGAGCGGGCTGAACGACGGCGCGGCGGCGCTCGTGATCGCCAGCGAGGAGAAGGCGCGCGAGCTTGGCGCCGAGCCGCTGGGCGCATTCGTCGCGAGCGCGGTTGCCGGCGTGGATCCCCGGGTGATGGGCATCGGCCCGATCCCTGCGGTGCGGAAGCTGCTCGAGCGGGCGGGCATCGGCGTCGTCGACCTCGACCTTGTCGAGCTGAACGAGGCCTTTGCGTCCCAAAGCCTGGTCGTGATCCGAGAGCTCGGACTGGATCCGAAGAAGGTCAACGTGAAGGGCGGCGCGATCGCGATCGGCCATCCACTGGGGATGAGCGGCGCGCGCCTTGTGGTGACCTTGCTCCACGAGCTGCGCCGGCGCGGGGGCCGTTACGGGCTCGCGACGCTCTGCGTCGGAGTCGGCCAGGGACAGGCAGCGCTCTTCGAGCGATGACCGTCCCCGAGGCGTACGTCGAGCTCGCGCTTCGGCTGGGACGGCATTTCGACGGTCTAGTCGACTCGTACTACGGTGACCCGTCCGTCAAGGAGCGCGTCGGCGCCGAGCCCTTACGAGAGCCGGCCGCTCTAGCCGAGGACGCCGACCGCCTGATCACGGAGCTGGACGAGGGGGCTCTCGAGGAGCAGCGCCGCCGTTGGCTCCGCTCGCAGCTCGTCGGCCTCGAGACCGTCGCGCGCAAGCTTGCGGGCGAGGAGCTCCCGTATGCCGACGAGGTCGAGCGCTGCTACGGCGTGCGTCCGCGCCGCACGCCCGAGGAGCAACTCGAGGCCACGCACCGCGCGCTCGACGACGTGCTTCCACCGGGCGGATCGCTCGGCGACCGGTACCAGACCTGGCGGGAAGGTGATCCGATCCCGACCGAGCACCTCGAGCCGCTGCTCGAGGGGATCTCCGCCGACCTCCGCGCCAGAACGGCCGAGCTCGTGGGCCTGCCCGACGGAGAGTCAGCCGTGATCGAGCTCGTCTCGGACGAGCCGTGGGCCGCCTACAACTACTACCAGGGAGGCCTCCGGAGCCGGATCGCGGTGAACGCCGACATCCCGATGGCGCCGAACTTCGTCACCGAGTTGATGGCGCACGAGCTCTATCCGGGCCACCAGACCGAGCACAGCTGGAAGGAACAGCTCCTGCACCGCGAACGCGGTTCCGCAGAGGCCGGAATTCTGATGATCGGGACACCCGAGTCGCTGATCGCCGAGGGCATTGCTGAGCTCGGGCTCGAGATCCTGCTCGAGGACGAGGACGCGTTCACCACCGAGCATCTCGAGCGACATGGGATCGCCTACGACGCCGACGTTGCCCGTGCGGTCAAGGCGGCGCGGAAGCCGCTCGACGGCGTCTCGGGCAACGTCGCGCTGATGCTTCACGAAAACGGCGCCTCCGTAGGCGAGGCGCTCGACTACCTTCGGCACTGGGGCCTCATGTCCGAGCGCCGCGCCAAGCAGGGCTACCGCTTCATCACCGACCCGATGTGGCGCTCCTACGTGACGACCTACGCGGACGGCTACCGGCTCTGCCGCGACTGGGTCGACGGCGATTCGCGGCGGTTCAAGCGGCTGCTCACGGAGCAGCTGACGCCGGCCGACCTGGGCTAGCGGGCGGCCGGAGCCGCGCGGGAAACCCGATATCGTCCGGCGCATGGCGGTCGCAACAGAACGCGAGTACCTCCTCTTCATCAACGGCGAGTCGACCGAGCCGGCGGACGGCGGCAGCACCGAGCTGACCGAGCCGGCGACCGGCGAGCCGCTCGCTCGGGTCGCTTTCGCTTCCGAGCAGGACGTCGATCGGGCGGTCGACGCTGCACGTTCCGCCCTCGACGGCGACTGGGGCAGGACGCCGCCGACCGAGCGCTCCCGCCTCCTGCACGCCCTCGCCGACGCGATTCAGGCGAACCGCAAGGAACTGGCGGAGCTCGAGGTACGGAACGTCGGCAAGGCGATCTCGTCCGTGAAGGCGGAGCTCGCGCAAGGGGTCGAGAACTTCCGGTTCTACGCCTCGGCGATCGGGTCGATCAGCGGCCGCTCGAATCCGATTGGCGGCTCACTCCTCTTCTACTCGCTGAAGGAGCCGGTCGGCGTGGCCGGCCAGATCGTCCCGTGGAACTACCCGCTGATGATGACGACCTGGAAGCTGGCCCCCGCCTTGGCTGCGGGCTGCTCGGTCGTCCTCAAGCCCGATTCGGCGACGCCCTTGACTGCCCTCCGCATGGCGGAGCTCGCCTCCGAGGTCGGCTTCCCGCCGGGCGCGATCAACGTCGTTCCGGGCGAGGGCAAGACGATCGGCGCGCATCTCGTCAAGCACCCCGGCGTGGACAAGATCGCCTTCACAGGCTCGACGGAAACAGGCGCGGAGATCATGCGGCTCGGCTCCGACTCGATCAAGCGCCTGACCCTCGAGCTTGGCGGCAAGAGCCCAAACGTCGTCTTCGCCGACGCGAACCTCGACGATGCGATTCCCAGCTCGGTGTGGTCGATCTTCTACTCGGCCGGCCAGAGCTGCGAGGCCCGCTCGCGGGTCCTGGTCGAGGCGCCGCTCTACGACGAGTTCGTCACCCGCTTCGCCGAGGGCGCGAAGTCGCTGAAGGTCGGCGACCCGCTTCAGCCCGAGACGCAGGTCGGCTCGCTCGTCTCCCAGGAGCATCGCTCGAAGGTGCACGGCTTCGTCGAGAAAGGAGCCGAAGAGGGCGCCGAGGTCGTGACAGGCGGCGAGCCGGTGGACGGAAGCGGCGCCTTCTACCCGCCGACCGTGCTCGCGAAGGTGGACAACTCGATGACCGTCGCGCAGGAGGAGATCTTCGGTCCCGTTGTCACCGTGATCCCGTTCGAGGACGAGAAGGATGCCGTGCGGATCGCGAACGACTCCCGCTACGGGCTGATGGCGACGGTGTGGACGGGTGATCCTGCCAAGGGCCACCGGCTGGCGCGTCGGATCAAGGCCGGGACGGTCGGGATCAACATGCCGTACACCGCGTTCCCGGGGATCCCGTTCGGCGGCTACAAACAGTCCGGCTTCGGCAGGGAGCTCGGGCTCGAAACGCTCGAGCTGTACCTCGAGACGAAGAGCGTGATCGTCTCGACCTCGCCGAAGCCGTTCAACCCCTTCCAGCTCTAGCGCGTGCGCTACCGGTGGGCGGTGCTGGCGGCGGGCACCGCTGCCCAGGCCAGCCTGTCGGCCGTCTTCATCGGCCTGCCGGTCCTCGCCCCGGCGCTGAGGGACGAGTTCGGCCTGACGATCTCCCAGGTCGGCATCGCGTTCGCGTGTCTCTGGGTAGGGCCGATCCTCACGCTGCTCGGCTGGGGTCTGCTCGCAGACCGGTTTGGAGAGCGGCTCGTACTGGCAGCCGGTCTTGCCGTGTGCGGCCTCCTCGCCGCCGCCGCGGGCTGGGCGAACGACTTCACGACGCTCGTCGCCCTGCTCTTCCTGGCGAGTGCGACCGGCGCGAGCGTCAACGCGGCGAGCGGGCGCGCCGTCATGCAGTGGTTTCCGGTGGAGGAGCGTGGCTTCGCGCTCGGGATCCGGCAGACCGCCATCCCGGTCGGTGGAGGGATCGGCGCGTTGACGCTTCCGCTTGCCGAACAGATCGGAGGGTTGGAGGCCGCGTTCGGCTTGTTGGGCGTGCTCTGTCTCGGAGGAGCCGTTGTCGCCGCGCTCGTCATCCGGGAGCCGCCTGCCCGGGACGCCGGGCTCGACGGCGACGCGGTGCCTTGGACGCTGCGAGACCGCCGCATCTGGACGCTGTCCGTCGCGAGCGCCCTCTACCTCTTCGCCCAGGTGCCGATCATGTCGTTCGTCGTCCTGTTCCTGCACGACGAGCACGGCGTCTCCGAGGCCCGGGCCGCGGCCGTGCTCGCCGCGACTCAGATCGGGGCGATTGTCACCCGGATCGGCGCCGGCCGGTTGTCCGATCGCCTCGGGAACAGGTTGCGGCCGCTCCGGTGGGTGGGCCTCGCGAGCGCCGCCGGCCTGCTGACCACTGCGCTCGTCGCTCGGAACGGGGTGGAGATCCTGATCGCCGTCCTGATCGTGGCGGGCGCAATCTCGATGGCCTGGAACGGCCTCTCGTTGACGGCCGCCGCCGAGCTCGCCGGCCGGGCCAGGAGCGGCGCCGCGATCGGCTTCCAGCAGACGACGCTCAGCGCGATCGGCGTCTTCGTGCCGGTCACGTTCGCGGCGCTCGTCGAGGCGACGTCGTGGCAGATCGCCTTCGCGCTCTCGGCGCTCGGGCCGCTCGTCGGCTGGGCGATGCTCGGGAGATTGCGCGAGCGGGTATGAGCAGAGCGTGCGCCTTTATCCGGAGCTGCGCGGTCCGCGATCCCGCGCGCTGGTCGCCGATCTCGCGTCGATTGCGCTGCTCGTCATCTTCGCGTGGGCCGGCCTGAAGGTCCATGACGCGGTCGATCGGCTCGCCGTCCTCGGCGAGGGCGTGCAGGCCACGGGCGGAGCCGTCCAGGGCGGGTTCGAATCGGCGGCGGACGCGGTCGACGGCACGCCCATCGTCGGTGGCGACATCGCGGACGGTCTGCGGTCGGCCGGCGAGGGATCGGGCGGCGAGGTCGTTCAGCTCGGCGAGCAGGGAGAGGACGGAGCCCACGACCTCGCCAACCTGCTCGGGTTCGTCACCTTCGCGCTGCCCGCGCTCCTGCTGCTGACGCGCTGGTTGCCCGGCCGGATCCAGCAGATCAAGAAGCTTCGGGCGGCGTCGCGGGTCCTGGGCGACCAGGGGACGCCGGAGCGACGACGCCTGCTTGCCATGCGAGCCGCGTTCTCGCTGCCCTACGGGCAGCTCCTTGCGTACACGCGAGATCCGCTCGGTGACCTCGAGGGCGGCCGCTACGACGCGCTCGTAGCAGCCGCCCTGGAGGACGCAGGACTCAAATCCAGCTGAACTCCTGCTGCATGATCGGGATCGCGAAATAGATCGCGAACGCGATCGCCGCAGCCCACATGAGCGGGTGCACCATCGCCCAGGCGCCCTGGAAGACGCGGACGAGGACGTAGACGATGAACCCTGCCGCGATGCCGTCCGTGATCGAGAACGAGAACGGCATCAGCATGATCATGATCGCGGCCGAGAAGCCGAGCGCCAGGTCGTGGAAGTTGATTCCGGCGACATAGCGGTGAGCCCCTGTCGTCGCCGCGGGCTGCCCCGTCGTTGGGGTCGTTGCCGGCATTCCGCCGGTCTCCGCCCTCTCGGCCTCCTCCTCGACCTCGGTGAGGACGCTGATCATCAGCCAGGCCACGATCAGCAGCGCGGGCGCCGTCGCTTGCGGCGGCACCATGCCGATCAGCGGCGCGATGAACATGAACGGGAAGAACAGCGAGCCGGTGACGACGCTCACCCAGCCGGTGCGCCCGCCGACGGCGACGCCGGACGCGGATTCGATGTAGGTCGTGGCCGACGACGCGGAGACGGCTCCACCCGCCGCCGCCGCCACCGAGTCGACGAGCAGCGGCTTCCGGATCTCCGGTATGTCGCCGTGTTCGTCCACGTATCCCGCCTGCTTGCCGACGCCGACCAGGGTTCCCATCGTGTCGAAGAAGTCGGCGAGGAAGAGCGAGAACGCGAAGGCGAGGGCTGCGATGAACGGCAAGGTCGTGAACGCGCCGAAGCTGAACTCGCCGACGAGGCTGAAGTTCGGCGCGTCGAAGATGTCGTCCGGCCAGCGGGCGTAGCCGAGGTTCCGTGGATACACGTCCGCTGCGTAGTTGACGATCGTCGCGAAGACGGTCGTGAGGATGATTCCGACGAACAGGTCGCCCGGGAAGCCGGCAGCACGCAGCCCGAGCGTGATGACGATCCCGACGATCGTGATGATCACAGGCCAGGTCGTGAACTCCGCGAGGTCGACGGGCGTGCCCGCTCCGCGGATCACGAGGCCCGAGTTGGTCAGCCCGATGAAGGCGATGAAGAGGCCGATGCCGATCGCGATCGCCTTCTTCAGCTCCAGCGGGATCGCCCTCATGATTGCCTCGCGCAGACCGATGAGGACGAGGAGCGTGATGGCGAGGCCCTCGACGACGACCAGGCCCATCGCCTCTGGGAAGCTCAGCTGCTCGTTCGCGACGAGCGTGAAGGCGACGATGGCATTGAGGCCGAGGCCCGGCGCGATCGCGTAGGCCATGTTCGTGTAGAGGCCCATGATGATCGTCATCACCCCGGCGACGAGACACGTCGAGGTGAGGACGGCGTCGAAGGGCAGGCCGGCCTCCTCGAGCCCTTCGATCCCCGCGAAGCCCAGGATCGCCGGGTTCACGAAGATGATGTAGGACATGACGATGAAGGTCGTCATCCCTGCGACGGTGTCGCGCGCCGGCGTGGTGCCGTTTTCCGTGAAGCGGAATCGGCGACCGAACGCGGAGCGCTCGAACGTCGCGGCGAAATCGCTCATTACAACCTTCCTTTCCGCAGGTCTGTGCTGATGCCGATGACGACTCTAGAACGGCGGCTGGACGATGTTTTCCACATCGGGAACGGCGAGGGTGCAAATCGGGTCGGCGGGACCCCTGAGGAGGACGAGGCGTGTCGCCTCGCCGTCGGGTGGATGGCGGAGGCTGGGCTCGAGGTCGAGGTGGACGGCCGGGGCAACATCGTGGGCCGGCTGATCGGCGAGCGGCAGGATCTTCCGGAGGTCTGGACCGGCTCACACCTCGACTCGGTTCCGGTCGGCGGCAAGTTCGACGGCGCACTCGGCGTGATCGCGGGGCTGGAGGCGGTGGTGACCGTCGGGCCGTCCGAACGGACGCTCGGGGTGGTCGTCTTCCGCGACGAGGAGACCGGCTGTCACGGCAGCAGGTGGCGCGTTCGGAACGTTGCGCCGCTGCCCGGCGCCTATGTCGAGCTCCATGTCGAGCAGGGGCCGAAGTTGGTGCGCGCAGGCGCTCCGCTCGGTGTCGTGACGTCGATCGCGGGCATCGTCCGGGCCGGCAAGGAGTTCGGCGGCAAGGCCGACCACGCAGGGACGACGCCGATGGACGCCCGGAGCGACGCCCTGACGGCGGCTGCGGAGTACGTGCTGCGCGTCCGCGACGTGGCAGCGGGGATCGACGGCGCGGTCGCAACCGTCGGACAGCTCGAAGTTCAGCCTGGCGCCGTGAACGTCGTCCCCGAGCGGGTGCAGCTGTCGGTCGACGCGCGGGCTCCGGATCAGGAGCGGCTCGACCGGCTCGTCGCCGAGCTTGGCCTCGAGGACGCGCACTACGTGATCCCGTCGGTGGCGCTGTCGGAGCGCGTTCAGGGTGTCTTGCGTGACGAGGTCGAGGGTGTGGGTGCGCTCTTGGTGGAGCTGCCTTCCGGGGCGGGCCACGACGCGGGCGTCCTGGCGGCCGCGGGAGTCGAAGCCGGGATGCTCTTCGTCCGAAGCCTGAACGGCGGCGCGAGCCACTCGCCGGACGAGCACTCGAGCGACGAGGACGTCGCACTCGCGGTTGATGTTCTGACCGCGACGCTACGCCGACTGGCCTCTACGAGATAGGCGGCTCGCCAGACCGTTGGATCTTGGAAAGCAGTCCGTCGAGGCGCTCTCGCGTGACGTCGCGATGTTCGTCCGGCATGAGGTCAACACGCCGCTCCAACTCATCGACCTCGACTAAACGTTCGCGAATGGCCGTCTCAGCGAACTCATAGTCATGTGCGCGGCCCGCCGCCATCTTCGCCAATACGAGATCGTGAGTTTCTAGACACCACGCCACCGCCGCACGTTTCCTCTGCCCTGTTCCGGAACTTCGACGCGGACGAGGCGGTCCTGCCATCCCGTCGGCGCCTTATTGGTTTCGGGCCCGACGCCTTGCGCGTAATAGCCGTACGTTTCGTGAAAGCGCGAGCCGTCGCCAAGCGATCCGTCGATATCGGGACTGCGCTCGGGTTTCGTAAGCGGGTAGACGTCTAGCTCCAAGGACGTCAATAGCGAACCAGGAGCGTTGGGGTGGGAGCCCAGGACGGCCTGGCTTCCAATAACCACGACCTCGTCATCGACCACGTCTGCCGCGGCCCGGATCACATGCTCAAAGTCCGCGCGTTTCATCCGAAGCGCTGCTCGACCGCCTCGTGCAGCTGGCGTCGCTCGTGTTCACTAAGGGTTCCAGCGAACGGCGAGGTCTGTCGAAGTTCGCGGGCGCGTTCGGTATCGGCGCTTATCGCTTTCGCGATCCGATGCAGAGGCATTGAGAGGACGCGCTTCCACTCGGCGGCCCATGAAGGGTGAATTCGCTCATCTCGAATCCACCGTTCAAGACGTCTGCGTGCCTTTTCGACCACGTCTGGATCAAGGCGCTCCGCTACCAATCGGTGATATGCGAGCGAATGCACGTCAGCTGCGCGATGAGTCCTCTTTCGTCGTCGAGGAATCAGTCGGTCGAGGTCGACCGACTCCCTCGCTCGGCGCCGGCGTTCGTTGATTACACGCGCGAGAGGCCGCCCGCCGCCGACTTTCCTCCGAACCTCCTCAACTTCTTCAAGTAGCCCGATGAGCTCGGGTAGCGGGATCTCACGACGACCCTCCCGTGTGGTGACAGTCGCAATCTCTTCCTTCTCAAGCCATCGATGAAGAGCCGGTTGGCTAATACCAAGTAAGCGGGCAGCGGCGGCAGGTTGCACAGTAGGACCCACGGCGTGTTCGAGAAACTCGCGAGTGGACGCGATCTCGTCGCGGACGAGCGCATCCGCTCGGCGCTCGGTCTGCCGCAGGCGGACAATCTCCTTTATGGTGCTGTCGAGGTCATTCTCCAGCGTTGGCATAAGACAGATTGTAGCAATAAGTTAAGTAGTAGAGCTTTTTGACTTAACTTATTAAGTTAAGGGAAAGTGGTAAGTGCCTTAACTCACTGTCTAGATAAGTCTATTAGTCAAGGCTCGACTGGCAACGCAACGGCCAAAGAGACAGACCTAGCGCTCGCGGAACGAGATCGGCTGCGCGCCCTCCCAGAGGGTGAGCTTGCCTAGGGCGGGGAGGTTCTCGGCCCCCTCGACGAGGGTGGCGAAGTGGTTGGCCCACAGCTGGCCCGCCTTGCTCGCGAAGTTGCAGTAGCCGTAGGGGAAGAGGAGCTCGGTCTCGCTCACCGGGCCCGGGTAGAGCGCGATCTCGCCCGGGTGCGGGTAGCTCGTTGCATTCTCCGGGCCGATGCCGAGGTCGCGGTCGCCCCAGGGGATCCAGTTCGACTCGCCGCTCCACCGGCAGTGAATGATTCGGTCGTCGAGCGGGAGCATGCGGCGGAACGCCTCCACCGTCTCGGGAGCCAGCTCCTCCTCGAAGCGCGCGACGAATGTGAACGGGCCGGCCTGGATCTCGAGCACGGCGGGAACCTACTCCAACGACGAGATCCAGGCGCCGAGCGCTTCGCGCTCCTCGTCCGTCATCTCCGTGACGTTGCCGAGCGGCATCGCGTTCGAGTCGACGGCCTGCGCCTTGATCGTGTCTGCCTGAGACGCGATCTGCTCGAGCGTGTCGAACGCGACGCCGCCGGGGAACGACTCGAACCCCTCCTGCGTCGGCGTCTGCGAGTGACACGGGGTGCACCGCCGCCGGACGATCGCCTGCGCTTCCTCCGCGCCGACCGCCTTCGCCGGCGCGCCGCTCCCGCCCCCGTCGTCCGGCTTGATCGCGATCGCCAGAGCGATAACGGCGACGGCCGCCGTCACCGGGATCCACCACACCGTCCGGCCGGTATGACGGAGGTTGAAGTAGTGGCGCACCCAGGCCCCGATCACGACGAGGGCGACGAGGACCAGCCAGCCCTGGTCATGTCCGTACGTGAACGGGAAGTGGTTCGAGATCATCGCGAAGACGACCGGAAGGGTCAGGTAGTTGTTGTGCACCGACCGGCGCTTGGCCTCGAGGCCGGGCGCGGGGTCCGGCGCCTCCCCCCGCTCCTTCGCATGGATCAGATCCCAGTGGGCCGGGATGATGTTGAAGAGGACGTTGGCCGCCATGATCGTCCCGAGCATCGCGCCGACCTGGAGGTAGGCGGCTCGGCCGCTGAAGATCTGGCTCGCGCCATACGCGGAGGCGACCACGAGCCCGAGCAGGAAGACCGCCATCAGAGCCTCGATTCGCAAGACCCGGCAGGCGATGTCGTAGAGAACCCACGCGATCCCGAGACCGAGCAGGCTGAGGATGATCGCCGCCGCCGGCTCGATGTCCCGAACGGACTTGTCGACGAGGTAGGTCTCGGCGTCGAAGTAGTAGAGGACGACGAGCAGCGCGAAGCCCGACAGCCAGGTCGCGTACGCCTCCCACTTGAACCAGTGCAGCGGCTCCGGCAGCTCGCGTGGCGCCACCGTCCACTTCGAGATCCGATAGAAGCCGCCCCCGTGGATCTCCCACGTCTCGCCGCCGACTCCGTCGTCGACGTCGCGCTGCTCCCGCGGCCGCCCGAGATGGTTGTCGAGGGCGACGAAGTAGAACGACGTTCCGATCCAGACGATCCCGGCGACGACGTGCAGCCACCGGATCAGGAGGTCGAGCCAGTCGTTCCAGTACGGGTCGATCAGCGCTTGAGCCATCGATCCTTTGCGATTGCGACGAGCTCGCGGAGGCCCGTCTCGAGCTCTTCGTCCCGCGAACGCTTCAATCGCTCCCGCAGCACCGGCAAGAGCTCGGCACGCGAGCGTCCCGCCACGAAGACGACGAACCGGAAGCTGAACTTCTCCTCGTAGACCCGGTTGAGGTACGCGAGCTCGGTGATGACGGCCGGGTCCTCACCGCGTTGCTCCGGCGAGGGCTCGCCGATCCGAGGATGCGTCGCGAGCGCCGCCGCCTGCTCGCGGTCGTCGAGGGAGAGCGCCACGTCTTCGGCGCGCTCGAGCGGTTCGTCGACGTCGGCGAGCAGGTCGACGAGCAGCGACGGGCCGCTGAAGAGCTCCTCGAGCTCAGGCTTCGTCAGCTGCCGCGGTAGCTCGCGCACCCGAACGGCGAGAAGAGGAGCGGGACGTGATAGTGGCCATCGTCGAGCGAGATCTCGAACTCGACTCGCCGGAAAAACGGCGAGGGCGGGTGGAAGACGATGCGGTACTCGCCGGCGCCGAGACCGGTTGCCAGCTCCGGGATCCGGCCGTCGTCGTCCGTCTCGCCGGCGCCGACCTGCTCGTCGTCCCGGAAGAGCTCCACGCGTACTCCGCGCGCCGGCGCGCCGCGGCCGGTGTCGAGGACGTGCGTGGAGAGAGAGACGCTCATGGGAGGAATCTTCTCGCCTGCGTGCGCTGCTCGCGAGCGATGTCCTCCTCGGACGCTTTCACGAGGTGCCCGTCGTGGACGACTTCGTCGCCGCCAATGAAGAGGCGGTCGACCCTGTGGGGCGCCGAGAGGACGAGCCCGGCAACCGGGTCGGCGGCGCCGGCCAGCTCGAGTACGTCCGTCCGCCAGACCGCGACGTCGCCCCGCTTCCCCGCCTCCAGCGAGCCGATGTCGTCACGACGCAGGACGTCGGCTCCGCCGCGGGTGGCGAGCCGGAGCGCGTCACGCGTCGTCATCGCGAGCGGACCGCGACGGCCGCGGGCGACCAGCAGCGCCTGCTTGACCTCGAGGAAGATGTCGCTGCGCTCGTTCGACGCCGACCCGTCGACGCCGAGGCCGACCGGTGCGCCGGCATCGATGAGCTCCCGAACCGGCGCGACCCCTGCGCCGAGCCGGAGGTTCGAGGTGGGGCAGTGCGCGACGCCCACGCCGAGCTCACCGAACCGGCGGACGTCCTCGTCCGACAGGTGGACGCAGTGCGCGCACCAGACGTCGTCCGCGAGCCAGCCCACCTGCTCGAGATAATCGACCGGCGTGCACCCGTAGAGCTTCTGGCAGTAGGCATCTTCCTCGACCGTCTCGGCCAGGTGAGTGTGGAGCGGGACGCCGTGCTTCCGGGCCAGTTCCGCGGACTCAACCATCAACTCGCGCGTTACCGAGAACGGCGAGCACGGCGAGACGGCGACCTCGACTCCGCGTTCGATCAGCGCCTCGGTCTCCTCGAGGATCGTCTCCCGGTCCTCGACGAGGTCGTCGGGCGGGAGGCCGCCCTGCGACTCGCCGAGATCCATCGAGCCGCGGCCGACGACGAGGTGGGCGCCGAGATCGGAGGCCGCCTGGAGCAGCGCATCCATCACATCCGGCTGGCCTTTCGGGAAGACGTAGTGGTGGTCGAACGCCGTCGTGCAGCCCGAGAGCATGAGCTCGGCGAGCCCGGTTCGGGCGGCGGCGTACTCGGCTTCGCCGTCGAGACGGGCCCAGATCGGATAGAGCGTTTTCAACCACGTGAAGAGGTCAGCCTGCTGCGCCTGGGCCCGAGTGAGCGTCTGGTACAGGTGGTGGTGGGTGTTGACGAGGCCGGGGGTGACGACTGCGCCGCCGAGGTCGATCGTCTCGTCGGCGTCCGGTTGAGGCCCGCGTCCGACCTGCGCGACAAGGCAATCAGCCAGCAGCACCCAGCCGTCTTCGTGCTCCGTCCCCTCGTCGTCCATGACGACGACGTGGGCGTTGCGGAGAAGCGTCGTCACGCCCGCAACGGGACGAGCTCGAAGCGGTCGACATCCACGAGGCCGCGATCCGTGATCTTCAGGCTCGGGATCACGGACAGGGCGAGGAAGGCCATGGTCTGGAAGGGCGAGGGGAGCTCGCAGCCGAGAGCGCGCGCGGCCTCCACGCAAGCTCGGCTCGACGCGATCACTTCGTCGAGTCCGGCGTCCGAGAGCAGCCCGGCGATGGGGAGCTTCAGCTCGGCCTTGACGATGCCGCTGTCGACGACGACCACGCCGCCGCCGGTGTCGGAAAGTCGGCGCACCGCCCGCAGCATGTCGTCGTCCTTCACGCCGATCACAACCACGTTGTGGGCGTCGTGGGCGACCGTCGACGCGAGAGCCCCCGACCGGAGCCCGAAGCCGCGGACGAAACCGAGCCCGACCCGGCCGGTCCCGAGATGGCGCTCCACGACCGCGATCTTCAGCAGGTCGCGCTCGGGGTCGGACACCGCCTTCGCGCCGTCGACGAGGGGCTCGTCCGTGAGCGACTCGGTGACGATCTGATCGGGGACGATCCCGATCACCCGAGCTCGCCCGGCGCCTTCCCAGGGCACGACGAAGTCGTTGGTGGAGAGCGGCCGGATCCGGACGGTATGACGCACCCACTCCGGTACCTCGGGATGCGGGATCTCCTCGACCGGCTTGCCGGCCTTGAGCACGAGCTCGGGCTGGAATCGCTCGAGGTCGGGCAGCACGAGCACGTCGGCCTGGTAGCCGGGCGCCAGCGCCCCGAAGTCGCGCAGCCCATGCCACTGCGCCGGGTTGAACGAGGCCATCACGAGCGCGTCCTCCGGGGCCACACCTGCCGCGACCGCCTCGCGAACCATCGAGTTGACGTGACCCTCCTCGGCGATGTGCTCCGGCTCCCGGTCATCGGTGCAGAAGGCGAGTCGGTGCGGCCCGAACTCATGGACGAGCGGCAGGAGCGCGTGGAGGTTGCGGGCGCCGGAGGCCTCCCGGATCAGCACCCACATCCCGGCGCGCAGCCGTTCCCGCCCCTCCTCGATCGTGCTCACCTCGTGGTCGGAGCGGATCCCGGCGGCGGCGTAGGCGTTCAGCGCCTTGCCCAGCACGGAGGGCGCATGACCGTCGACGTGCGTTGCGCCGGGGAGGGCGAGCTTCGCGAGCTCGCTGTCGCTTCCGGAGACGACGCCGGGGAAGTTCATCATCTCGGCGAGCCCGAGCACTCGCTTTCGGTGGAGGAGCCCCTCGAGATCGCCGGGCAGCAGCGGCCGGCGCGGCGACTCGAACTGCGAGGCCGGCACGCAGGACGGAGCCATGAAGAACACGTCCAGCGGGAGGTCGGCGCAGAGATCCGCGAGCCAGTGGACACCGTCCGTCCCCAGGACGTTCGCGATCTCGTGCGGGTCCGCGACGACCGCGGTGGTGCCGAGCGGGAGCACGAGGCGCGCAAACTCGTCGACGAGGAGCTTCGAGGACTCCAGGTGCATGTGCGCGTCGATGAACCCGGGGACGAGGTAGCGGCCCGAGAGCTCCAGCACCTCGACGCCTTCGTAGTCGCCGAGCCCGGCCACGTATCCGTCGGCGATCGCGAGATCGCCGTCCAGCCACTCCCGCGTGAACGCCGAGAAGACCTTCGCGCCCCGGATGACGAGATCGGCCGGCTCGTCCCCACGGGCGACTGCGAGGCGACGGCTGAGTTCAGGCATTGCAGGGAGAACGTACTAGCCTTGCGCCCATGGAGGTGCTGACCCCGCGCTCGCTCGAGGAGGCGCTTGGCCTTCGCGCGGAGCATCCGGGCGCCGTGCCCATCGAGGGCGGAACCGACGTGATGGTGGAGCTCAACTTCGACTGGGCTCGTCCCGAGGTCTTGCTGAACCTGAACGAGGTCGCCGAGCTAAAAGGCTGGTCGCGCGAGAACGGGACGCTCCGCCTCGGAGCGAGCCTGACCTACGACGAGGCGATGCGCGCTCCGCTCGCGGCGGAGCTTCCGGCGCTCGCAGAGGCCTCGCGAACCGTCGGATCCCCGCAGATCCGGAACCGCGGCACGCTCGGCGGCAACCTCGGGACGGCTTCTCCGGCCGGCGACGCCTTGCCGCCGCTGCTGATCGAGGACGCGGAGGTGGAGCTCAGCAGTGTGCGCGGCACGCGGCGAATGCCGGCTCGCGACTTCCTCGTCGGCCCCAAGCGGAATGCCCTCGAGGCGGACGAGCTGATCACGGCGGTCTTTGTCCAGCCAAGCGGCGCGCCGCAGACCTTCATGAAGGTTGGGCCGCGAAACGCGATGGTGATCGCGGTGTGCTCGCTGGCGCTGAGCGCCGACCGGGAGCGGGGGGAGCTACGCGCGTCCTTCGGCTCGGCCGGACCGGTCACGGGTTTGGTGACCGCGCCGCTCGAGGAACGTGACGCGTTTCCCGAGCTCGTGGTCCAGGCGGCGAGCCCGATCGACGACGTGCGCGGGACGGCCCAGTACCGCCGCCATGCGCTGCGCGTCCTGACGGCACGCGCCCTCGACCGCTGTCTCTCGTGAACATCACGGTCACCGTCAACGGCGAGCCGAAAGAGGCGGAGATCTGGCCGGGCGAGAGCCTGCTCTTCGCGCTCCGTGAGCGGATGGGCCTCCCCGGCTCCAAGAACGCCTGCGAGCAGGGCGAGTGCGGCTCGTGCTCGGTCCTCCTCGACGGCAAGCTGGTCTGCGCCTGCCTCGTCCTCGCCGCGCAGGCCGACGGCCACGAGATCGTCACGGTCGAGGGGATCGCCGAGAACGGACAGCTGCACAAGGTGCAGGAGGCGTTCGTCGAGACGGGCGCCGTCCAGTGCGGTTTCTGCACGCCGGGCCTGATCGTCGCCACCGTCGACTTGCTTCGGCACAGGCCGCAGCCGTCGGACGACGAGATCCGAGAAGCGCTCTCGGGCAACCTCTGCCGCTGCACCGGCTACCAGAAGATCTTCGACGCGGTTCGGTTGGCGGCTGGACAGGCATGAGCAGCCCGGCGCGCACTCGCAAGCTCGAGCTCGGCCGGGTCGGGGAGTCCGTCAAGCGCGTCGACGGGATCCCGAAGGTCACCGGCGAGTTCGCCTACTCCAGCGACCTCTTCGCCGCCGGGATGCTGTGGGGCCACACGCTCCGCAGCCCGCACGCGCACGCTCGCATCGTCTCGATCGACATCTCGAAGGCGGTCGGGATGGCAGGCGTCCACGCCGTGCTGACGCACGAGGACGTCCCCGGCGACAAGCGCTACGGGCTCGAGTTCACCGACCAACCCGTGCTCGCCTTCGACAGGGTCCGGTACTTCGGCGAGCCGGTCGCGCTCGTCGCCGCCGAGCATCCGGAGCAGGCCCGGCGCGCCGCCGCGGCGATCGAGGTCGAGTACGAGCCGCTCGACCTCGTCATCGATCCTGAGCTAGCCGCCGACCAGGAGCCGATCCATCCGCAGAAATGGACGGAAGGGCACGGCTATCGCGACGACCCGAGACCGAACGTGGTCCGTGACATGCGGATCGAACGCGGCGACCCCGACGCGCAAGGCGAGGTCTCCGTCGAGGGCTACTACGAGCTCGGAATCCAGGATCAGGCTTTCCTCGGGCCGGAGTCCGGCCTCGCCGTCCCGGACGGGGAGGGCGGCGTCGACATCTACGTCGCAACCCAATGGCTGCACGTCGACCGCGACCAGGTCGCACCTTGCCTCGGCCTCCCGAAGGAGCAGGTGCGGATTCACCTCGCCGGGGTCGGCGGTGCGTTCGGCGGCCGCGAGGACCTCTCCATGCAGCTCCACGGTGCGATGCTCGCCCTCCACACGAGCCGGCCGGTGAAGATCGTCTACACCCGCGAGGAGTCCTTCTTCGGCCACGTCCACCGACATCCGGCGCGGATCTGGGCCGAGCACCGTGCGAACCGGGACGGGAAGCTCGTCTGCGTCCGGATGCGGATCTTGCTGGACGGGGGCGCCTATGCCTCGAGCTCGACGGCAGTGACCTCGAACGCCGCGTCGTTCGCCGTCGGCCCGTACGCGATCGAGAACGCGCTCATCGAGTCCACGTGCGTCTACACGAACAACCCGCCGTGCGGTGCGATGCGGGGATTCGGCGCCGTCCAGACCTGCTTCGCCGGCGAGGCCCAGATGGACAAGTTGGCTGCGGCGCTCGGGATGGATCCCGTCGAGCTGAGACTGCGCAACGCGCTGGCGTCGGGCGACGAGCTACCGACCGGCCAGAAGATCACCGGCTCGATGCCCGTCGCCGAGGTGATCCGGCGGGCGGCGGCGATTCCGGTTCCCGAGGCGGAGGAGCTTCCGCGCGACCCGATCCGGCTTCCCGGCGGCGCGGGCAACACGACCCGGGGCGACGGCGTCAAGCGCGGAGTCGGCTTCGCGGTCGGCTTCAAGAACATCGGCTACTCAGAGGGCTTTGACGACTACACGGCGGCTCGGGTGCGGGTCTTTGCCGACGCCGGCGGCGAGCTCGTTGCCGAGATCCATTGCGCCGCAGCCGAAGTCGGGCAGGGCGTCACGAACGTCATCCTCCAGACGGCCCGCACGGAGCTCGAGCTGGAGAACGTCTCGATGGCGCCGCACACGACGGCGTCGGTCGGGTCCGCCGGCTCCGCGTCGGCATCGCGGATGACCTGGATGGCGGCGGGTGCGGTGCAGGCCGCCTGTCGTGCGGCGCGGGACGAACTCGATCGGCGCGACGGGGTTCTCAACGACGGCGAGGAGATCGACCTCGAGCGGATCTACCGTCATCCCAGGACCTTCCCGCTGGAGCCCGAAACCGGCCAGGTGACGAGCGAGCGCGCCCATGTCGCTCTGGCGTGCGCCGCGATGCGGGTGGTCGTCGAGGTGGACGTCGAGCTCGGGCTGACGCGCGTCGTCTGGGTCGGGACGGCCCAGGATGTCGGCAAGGCTGTGAACCCGCAGGCGGTCTACGGGCAGATCGAGGGTGGGACGGCGCAGGGCCTCGGGCTCGCGCTGATGGAGGAGATCCAGACTCGCGACGGCCTGATCACGAACGCGAGCTTCACGGACTATCTGATCCCGACCACGCTCGACATGCCGCCGGTCGTCGCCGAGCTGATCGAGGATCCGGAGCCCGACGCGCCCTACGGCGTGAAGGGCGTGGGCGAGCCGCCGACCGTCGTCTCGACGGCGGCGGTGATGTCCGCGATGCGGGCCGCCACCGGCCGGGATCTCAACCGCGTCCCGGTCAAGCCCGACGACATCGTCTTCTAAAAGGGGTTGGCGAGGGTGCCTGGCGGCGATGCTCACTCACACGCGCGCGGCCACGGTCACAGTCACGGCCTCGTAGACCGCTCCATCGTGCGCTCGCGGGCAGGCATACGCGCGGTGCTAATCAGCTTCGCCGTACTGGGCGCTACCGCCCTAGTGCAGGTCGCGATCTTCGTCCTGAGCGACAGCGTGGCGCTCCTGGCCGATCTGATTCACAACTTCGGCGACGCGCTTACGGCCGTGCCGCTGGGGATCGCCTTTCTCCTACGGAGCGCGACCGGCGAGCGCTGGGCGGGTTATGCGGTCGTGCTGGCGATTCTCGTGAGCGCTTGCGTCGCTCTCTACGAGACGATCCTGCGACTGATCGACCCGCAGAACCTCTCTCACCTCTGGTTGCTCGCGGCAGCGGGCGTGGCCGGCTTCATCGGAAACGAGATCGCTGCCCGGGTGCGGCTACGCGCGGGACACCGGCTCGACAGTCCCGCGCTAGTCGCTGACGGCTACCACGCTCGGACAGACGGCTTCGTCTCACTCGGCGTCGTGGCGAGCGCGGTCCTCGTGGCGCTCGGGGCCGAAGTCGCTGATCCACTGATCGGGCTCGCGATCACGCTCGTCATCCTCCGCATCACCTGGCAGTCGTGGCAGACCATCCGGCATGGGGTGCACGAGGGCTAGATCTGCAGCTTGTTTCTAGCGGACGAGCGAGAGCGCGGCGCCAGCGGCGAGGAGCGCCAGTCCGAGCATCCGCACCGCGGTGAGCGCAACCTGCTCCTGTCCGAAGAGGCCGTACTGGTCGATTAGCGCCGCCGCCACCAGGTTTCCCGCGATAACGATGCCGATCGTCGCGGCGACGCCGATCCGGGGGGTCGCCAGCGTGATGCTCAGAACGATGAAGACGCTCATAACGCCGCCGAGCCAGAGCCACCATGGCTGCTGGGCGGCGGCGCGAATGCCGCTGAAGCTCTGCTCCCAGACGAGGAGCAGTCCGAGGGCGAAGACGAGCGAGACGGCGACGGCGAATGCCAGCGCGGGTGCGACGCCGACGCGCTCTCCGAGCTCGCCCATCACGGCCGCCTGAATGGCGCCCGCCAGGCCTCCGATCGCGCACAGGGCGACCGCCACTGCGGTTCCGCTCGACACGGGGCGAAGCTATACGCTCACGCGCGTCCATGAATGCACACCGGGGACAGGATTCATCCTGTCCCCGGGAACTCGAAAAAAGGAGAGCGCATGGTTCGCGTGTTCGTCCTGTACGAGGAGAAGCCGGAGCCCGAGCGGTACGAGCAGCACGCGGAGCTCTGCCGGAAGGTCCCCGGCGGGACGTTCAGGCACGGCCCGGTGTTCGGCGCCCCGATGGGCGAGCCGAAGTTCCCGTACTACGCGGAGTGGGAGTTCTCAGACATTGACGCCTTCAAGTCCGCGGCCCGCACGGAGGAGTTCATGGCCACCGGCAAGGACGCGATGGAGATGGGCGGCCGGTTCCACGTTCAGTTCGCGGACGTTGAGTGACCCGCCCGACGACATCCGGCGGCCCCTGGCGGCTGCAAAGCGGCGCCGGGCTGCGTCCTCAGTCGCCCCCGTATCTCTCGATACGCGGGCTCCCTGCGTCCTTCCCCGACTTGCTTTTCGCGCGCCAGGCATCCGCCAATGCCGTCGGACGGGCCACTAATGGCTGAGCCGACATACCCGCGGCCCGTCTCGCCGGACGAGCTCGGCTTCGAGAAGATCGTCTACGAGAAGGCGCCCCCCCGCGCGACGATCACCTTCAACCGGCCGGAGGTCCTGAACGCCTTCGACTTCCAGACTCTTCGGGAGCTGGCGCGGGCCTGCGAGGACGCATCGTGGGACGACGAGATCCGGGTCGTCGTCCTCACCGGGGCCGGGCGCGCGTTCTGCGTCGGGGCCGACCTGCGCACCTGGGCCGAGGACTACCTGGGCAAGCCGACGGAGTACTGGAAGTGGTTCGGCGCCTTCAAGGATGCGCACGACCGGCTGCGTGAGATCGGCAAGCCGACCGTCGCCCGCGTCAACGGGATTGCGGTCGGCGGCGGCAACGAGTTCCAGATGGCTTGCGACCTGGCGGTCATGGTCGACGACGCCTTCATCCGGCATGTCGGCCCCGAGCATGGGTCGGTCCCGGCCGGCGGTGCGACGCAGTGGCTGACGATCCTCGTCGGCGACCGGCGGGCGCGCGAAATCGTCCTCATGTGCGAGGAGATCCCGGCGAGGAAGGCCGAGGAGTGGGGTCTCGTGAACTGGGCGGTCCCGGCCGCCGAGCTCGACACGAAGCTCGCCGCGGTGGTCGAGAACCTCGCGCGCAAGCTTCCGCAGACGACGCGCTACGCGAAACAGCACCTCAACTTCTGGCGCGACCTCGCGTGGCACGAGACGATCAACCACGCTCGCGACTGGCTAGCCCTCTCGATGGCGACCGAGGAGCCGAAGGCCGCGATCGAGAAGTTCCTGAAGAAATGAGCGAGCCTCTGGTCCTGGTCGAGCGGGACGAGGCCGTCGCCGTCGTTCTGCTGAACCGGCCGAAGCAGCTGAACGCGCTTTCGGACGAGCTGATGGAAGAGCTCGTGGAGCGCCTCGTGGAGCTGGACCGAGACGAGGGTGTGCGCTGCATCGTCCTGGGCGGGTCGGAGCGGGCGTTCGCGGCCGGCGCCGACATCGGCCAGTTGGCTGAGGCCTCGGCGATCGAGCTCTACTACCAGCGGCGCGTCGAGCGCTGGGATGCAATCCGGGAGCTGTGGACGCCGCTCGTCGCCGCCGTCTCCGGTTTCTGTCTCGGCGGGGGCTGCGAGCTCGCCATGTCGTGCGACCTGATCGTCGCTTCGGAGACGGCGAAGTTCGGTCAGCCGGAGACGGGGCTCGGGATCATTCCGGGCGCCGGCGGTACCCAGCGGCTGACGCGCGCCGTCGGCAAGGCGGTCGCGATGGACGTGATCCTCAGTGGCCGGTTCCTCTCGGCGCGGGAGGCGCTGGACGGGGGTCTCGTGTCGCGCGTCGTCGCGCGGGAGGCCTGGCTGGACGAGGCGAAGCGGGTCGCGCGGGAGATCGCGGAGAAGGGACCGGTCGCCACGCGCCTCGCGAAGGAGGCCGTCGACCGCGCTTTCGAGGGTCCGCTCTCCCTGGGGCTCGAGTACGAACGGAGGCTTCTCTACCTTGCTTTCGCGTCAGATGACGCTAAGGAGGGGCTGCGGGCGTTCGTCGAGAAGCGCCGCCCCGACTTCAAGGGCCGCTGAGGAGTTAGAGGCTCCAACACAATGAGCCTTGTGCCGCCGGGCCGCGCTCGCCCCGCCCATCGCACCCCGGCGACGAAGCGTCATTATGTTGGAGTCTCTTAGGCCTCGAGCTCCTCGGGGCGGAGCGGCAACGAGAGCTCGCCGCCGTTCCGGAAGACCGTGGCCGTGGTGGTCGAGCCGATGAGCTCTCCGACCATCAGACGCTGGAGGTCGTCCACGTTCTCGATCATCGTTCCGTCGAGCGCGATGACCAGATCCTCGGCGCGGAGGCCTGCGCGCTCGGCCGGACTGTCCGGCGCGACTTCGACCACCTCGACGGCGGACCGGCGACCAAGCCGGCTCGCCAGCCGCGGTGGCAGCGGCCGAGAGCCACCAACCACGCCGATGTAGGCGCGGCGAAAGCGCCCGTCCTTCATCAGCGCGGCGACGATCATGCGGGTCGCCTCGTTGATCGGGACCGCGAGACCGAGACCCCACCCCGCGACCGCGGACGACCCGGGAGTAGGCGTCGAGCGCCTCGGCGTCGGTCGGGAGCGGCGGCCGAGCAGGCGGCTGGTTCGCGTCGTGCTGCGCGGCGCGCACAAGCTTGAGGTTCGCCACGGAGCCCAAGGTAGCTCCGCGGGTCGAAGCTGCGTCGAGCGAGGACGGGCGCCTCGTTGTTCGCCCCACCCACCCGGGGAAGCGACCCAGAGTTGACGCTACCGGCGATCGGCGCGCGGGTGTGTGGCGCGGATGCGCCAAGATTGCGTCAATGGCCGAAGTCGAGACCACCCGGGACGGCGCCGTCCTGACGATCACGCTCAACCGGCCCAACGTCCTCAACGCCTTCAACGGCGCGATGCACGAAGCCTTGGCTGCCGCCCTCAAGGAGGCGCGCAACCCGGAAGTCCGCGCGCTCGTCCTAACGGGCGCCGGGCGCGGATTCTGCGTCGGCCAGGATCTGACCGAGTTCCGGGAGGCGCCCGGCGACATCGGCGACCGGCTCCGGTCGAACTACCACCCGAACGTCCTCGCGCTGCGCGCGCTCGAGAAGCCGGTCATCGCCGCCGTCAACGGCGCCGCCGCCGGCGCTGGCCTGTCGATCGCGTGCGCGTGCGACATCCGGATCGTCGCCGACGCCGCCACCTTCGTTCCGGCCTTCATCAACATCGGGCTCGTCCCGGACTCCGGCGGCACCTATTTCATCGCGCGCCTGCTCGGCCCGGCCCGCGCCTTCGAGTGGATGACCTCAGGCCGGCGTCTGACCGCCGCCGAAGCTCACGCTTGGGGCCTGGTCTCCGAGGTCGTCGAGGCCGACGGTCTCGCGGCGCGCGTCGGAGACCTCGCCGCTCAGCTGGCCGCGATGCCGACCCGAGGGATCGGGATGACGAAGCGGCTGTTCGACCGAGCCGGCGGGTCAACCCTCGAGGAGCAGCTCGAGCTCGAGGCTCAGCTCCAGTCCGCCGCGACGAAGACGGACGACTTCCACGAGGGCGTCGCCGCTTTCCTCGAGAAGCGCGAGCCCCGCTTCTCGGGGCGCTAGAGGCACTAGCCCTCTGGGCGGGCGCAGGAGAAGAAGCCGATCTC
>JBKKAR010000081.1:0-8502 GCA_046714355.1 Gaiellaceae bacterium
CCCGCGCGGCGACAGCGAGACGCCGACCACCGTGATCGAGCTGTCGACCGCCTTGAGCGCGTCGTAGCTCTCCGCGAGGACACGCTGGTACGAGGTGCAAGCGAGGCCGGCGCCGCTCGAGCTGAACTGGGGCTGCCAGAAGCGCGGCTGGTTGGGCTCGTTTCCGACGGCGATGTCCTTCACCTGCGGATACGCCCGGGCGACTGCGGCGACGAAGCTGACGAACTGCCCGGTGGCCGAGGCGGAGCCGAAGAGTGCGCGAGCCCGGCTCGGAGCGATCACCATCGAGACGCGGATCCCGGCGGCCGTCGCGTTCGCGATGTAGCGGTCGAGGGCGTCTTTTTCCCGAATCGTGGTCGGCTGATCCGGATCCCAGGCGACCGTGATCCTGTTCTCGGTCAGGCCGATCTCGCGCATGTCGGCAAGGAGCGCGGCGCCTCCGTCGGCCGACAGCTTGCCGCGGTCGTCGGCGACGCCGACCACGACGTCCGCCATCGCAGGCGCGGCCAGCGCGAGCGCCCCGAGGGCACAGGCGAGCAGAGCGACAGGTTTTCTCATCCGAAACCCCTTCATTCCTCAGCGAAACCGCATCAGTGTTGCACGGCCTTTAGGACGGCGTCGAGGACGCGATCGGCGCCGAACCGCACGGGATCGTCCGTGGGCAGACCCGTCTCCTCCCCGACTCGCTGAATCTCGGCTCGCGCCTCGCCTTCCTTGAGCGCCCCGGTGTGGAGCGCGATCGCCGCGACGCGGGCCGGCCGCAGTTGCAGCGAGGAGCGCTCGTGGAGGTCGATCAGGTCGCGGAGCCCCGGCAGCGGGTGGTCCGGGTATCCCTCGACGTGCGTCGCCCCCGCCTTGTGGACGAACACGAACGCATGCGGTGCGCTTCCGTGGATCAGGCCCATCGTGACCCCTGAATACGCCGGATGGGCCAGCGATCCCTGCCCCTCGACCCAGAGAAGCTCACCGCCCCGCGCCGAGCCCTCGACCACGAGGCGCTCCGCGGCGCCCGCGAGAAAGTCCGCCACGACGGCATCGACGGCGATCCCCCAGCCCGCGATGGCGATGCCGGTCTGCCCCGTCGGGACGAAGACGGAGGGAAGCCCGCGCTTCCTGGCGGCGAGGTCGAGCTCGACGGCGACGGTCTTCTTCCCGATCGCGCAGTCGGAGCCGACGGTGAGGACGATCTTCGCCGGCACCTGGAGGTTCTCCCCGGTCGGGACGCTCAGATCCGGCGGTGGCTTGCGCAGGTCGCGGAGCTCCACGCCGCGCGCGCGCGCGAGCTCCGCCAGCTCCGGGTCCTCGCTGATGAACTCGTGCAGGCCGTTCTCGACGTCCAGCCCGGCTCGGATCGACGCTTTGAGGAGCTCGCGCCAGGCGGGCGGGAAGCGTCCGCCCTGGGTGGCGACGCCCACGGTTGCGACGGTCGGCTCGTACGCGAGCGCCTCCTCGACGGAACCGACGATCGGGATCTCGCGATAGGTCTCCCCCGCCCGCTCCGAGTCGAGGATGGCGACGACCGGGTCCGGGGCGTAGTGGACGATGCCCCGCATCGTCTTCCCGTAGTGCGGGTCGCCGGAGTTTCCCTCAGCGAGAACTAGATAGCGCTTGCCGGAAGACACAGCGAAAGCCTACGGCGAAGGGTCCAGCGCCAGCGAAGTCCGCGAGTAACCGGGCTCGCCGCGGCGGCGAGATCGGCAGCTGCTTAGTTGATGTCTTAGGGCAGTGGGTGCGTGTCGACGACCGCGCCAGAAGCGTCCAATGCCACCAGCGCTCGCAAGGAGCCGAGCGGTATCGAAGAGTGGCTGTAAGTGTTGCCACCAACCGGGGTCTCCCCGACGATCTCACCCGCATCGTTCCTGAAACCGATGGAGGTGACGCCATCGGCCGCAAACCCCTCGCTTCTCCAGACAACGTGGCTCGCGATCCTGCCGTTGACGAGCTTCCCGCGGAAGACCGTGAAGTCCAGGACGGGGTGATCCTTGGAGGGAAAAGCAGGATCGCAGGAAAGCTGGCCAAAGCGGTAGTCGGTACCCGAGTTGGGACCTACGCCGTAACAGTCGGTCCCAACCCGGTAGAGGCTTCGCCCTCCGCGGGTGGCCAGGACTCTGATGTCGGCGCCCGCGCCACCCGTCTTGCTGAGCGCTTGCTCGTCACCGGGCAGTGGCGATACGCGCGTTGCCCCGAGGTTGCTCAAGCGTTCGAGCGACGGTGGGGCGGTGCTGCCGCCGGCCAAGTTGGCTGCGATCAGCCCACCTGCCAAGGCGATGGCCACGGCTGTCACGGCAACGACGATCAGGCGGGTCGACATCACGCGACGGAATCGAAGTAGAGGTATGAGCTATTGCCGGAGTAGTAATGCACGAAGTTTTTCAGGTAGGGAGCGCAGCCTAGGTCTGTCCTCTTATGAAAGTGGTACACCGGTCCTCCGCTCGGAGAGTCGTAGCAGGCGACATCGTTCGTCTGAATGAAGCCGTGGAGGATCGTCCCGCCATTCTGCTTGTCGAGGTAGTGGTCTTTCCAATAGTTCCAGCCTGATGTAACAACGAAGTTGACCCCCGGGGTGACGCTGTTGTATCCCCAGTGCCAGAACCAGGCGAATTCATGGGTCGCGCCCGCGTTCGCTGGGAATGCCATCAAGGTGGCGACGACAGAAAGCAAGACGAACAACCGTCGCATTGAGGGCGACATACATCCCGCCTAATCCTAAGTCAACAGCTGTCAACGCCCCCCGCTATCGACCAGCCGCGCCTGCTATCCCACCTTCCGGACCAGCCTCGCCGGGGTGCTACTGGCGTTGGGATCCGCCGGCTGCTTGGACCCCCAGCCCCCGCGAAGCCGGCGGAAGCTGGACGCCGTCGACGAATTGCACGCCAGGCCAGGGATCCTCGGCGATGAGGATGTTCCCGTCGAGGTCGACGTGGTCGCACAGGCTCGCGATGGAGGCGCCGGCGGCGATCCCGAGACCCGACTCGACCATGCAGCCGAGCATGACGCCGAGGTCGAGCGCGCGGGCGGCGTGAGCCATGCGGATCGCCTCTCGGATCCCGCCCGACTTCGCGAGCTTGATGTTGATGCCGTGAGCCCGCTCCGCGCAGGCCACGACGTCGGAGAGCGTGTGGCAGTCCTCGTCCACGTAGAGCGGGAGCGGTGAGGCGCTCTTCAGCCCCGGGCCGCCCGGATCGCCGGCGGGAAGCGGCTGCTCGACGTAGTCGACGCCGAGCTCCTTGAGCCGCGGGATCGAGTCGAGCGCCTCGTCCAGCGTCCAGTACTCGTTCACGTCGACGCGGAGCGGTCGGTCCCAGACGGCGCGGACGGCGGCAACGCGCTCGATATCGAGCCCGTCGCGACCACCGATCTTGAGCTTGAGGCTCTTGAACTCGGTGGCCTTCTCCGCCTTGCGCGCCATCTCGTCGGGGTCGCCGAGGCCGACCGTCCAGGAGGTCGGCGGACCGGCTTGCTCGAGCCCGAGGAAACGCCACACCGGAAGCCCGGTGAGCTTCCCGCAGAGGTCGTGGAGCGCCGCATCGATCGCCGAACGGGCGGCGAACTCGCGTCGGGGCAGCCGCGCCTCGATCTCCTCGAACGCGAAGGGGTCGTCGCCCAGCAGGTCCGCGACCTCTTCGACGTAGGCCAGCGCCGACTCGGCCGACTCCTCGTACCGCTCGATCGGGGCCGCCTCGCCGTAGCCGCGCTCGCCCTCGTGCTCGATCTCCACCCAAACGACCTCGGCCTCGGTCTCCGTTCCGCGGGCGATCACGAACGGCTCGGCGAGCTCGAGCGAGACGATTCGGGCCGAGAGCCTCACGTCGAGGACTCTACCCCCACATTCTTCCCCGCTAGTCTCGCCCCGTGAGCTCTGACGCCGCCCGGGCCCGGCTCCGCGAGCTCAGCGACTTCGCGGCGCCCTGGGCCGTGTCGATCGCAGCGACGCTGCGGCTCGCCGATCACGTGGAGGCAGGAGCAAGCCGACTGGAGGACCTGGCCGAGCGTGCAGACGCCGATCCCGATGCGTTGCACCGACTCTTGCGGTACCTCGTCGCCCGCGGCGTCTTCGCCGAGGAGAACGGCGCCTACGCCAACACCGAGCTCTCGGAGCTGCTCTTGGACGAGGCCGGCTGGCGGCCGTGGCTCGACCTCGACGACGCGCCCGGGATCTGGGCTGAGTCGTGGACGCGCCTGCTCGAGGCTGTTCGCACGGGCTCGCCCGGCCGCGACGAAGCCTGGTACGACGACGAGCTCGCCCGCACAGGCAGCGCGGCGTCGTTCGACGCGCTGATGGCCGCTCAGGTGCACGCCAACGCACAGGAAAATCGCCGCTGGATACGACTGGAGCCCCGTCGAGCACGTCGTCGACGTCGGCGGCGGCACCGGCCGGCTGCTGAGGACGCTCCTCGCCGCACATCCGCATCTGCGCGGCACATTGTTCGACCTTCCCCGCGTCGTCGAGACGGCAGAGCCGACGGAGCGCCTCGAGATCGTCGCCGGAAACTTCTTCGACGACCCGCTCCCGAGCGGCGACGCATACGTCCTCTCGCAGATCGTGCACGGCTGGCCCGACGACGGCGCCGCACGGATCCTCGCCCGGTGCGTCGAGGCGGGCGGCGACGGCGCGCGGATCTTGCTCGTCGAAGGAGTCGTCTCCGAACGGCCGGCGGCCAACGAGGCGAGCTTCGACCTCTTCATGCTCACGCTCAGCGGCGGCCGCCAGCGGACGCTGGACGAGTTCCGGCGGCTGGCGGAGTCCGCAGGTCTGACGCTCCAGTCGTCCGCGCTCTTCACGACGGGGAACTCCCTCCTCGAGCTCGGCCACAAGGAGCGATAGAGCGTCAATAGGGCGAGCGGAGACCGGCGAGCATCGGGAAGTGGCGCACGTTGGTCGTGAGCAGCTCGGCGTCCAGGACGAGGGCGGTTGCGGCCATGAGATAGTCGGCATCGTCGATTCCGCTGTAGGCCCCTCGGTGCTTGCGCGCCAGCAAGCCGGCGGTTCGCGACACGCCCTCGTCGACAGGGACCCACGAAAGCGCCGAGAAGAACTGCTCGAGCGCCTCGAGCTCGTCGTCTCGCACGCCTGCGACGAGTTCAAAGCGGACGACCTCGCTGGCGAGGACGGTCTCCTCCTCGTCAACGAGTCGTCTCAGGAGCTCGACCGCAGAGTCCGCGCCGCGCAGATGGTCGATCGCGACCGTGGTGTCGAGGAGCTTCACTCGAGGCCGAGTCGGCGCAGACGCTCGTTGAGATCACCGCGGATCGTGGACACGTACTCAGCTCCGGTGAAGCGCCGGTCGCGCCACGAGCCGGCGCTCGCACCGAGGGCCCGTAGCTTCTCGGCCTTGGTCTTCTCCCCAAACGCGCTCCGGACTGCGCGCCGGATCAGCTCCGAACGGGAAGCGCCGGTGGCGCGTGCCACGCGGTCGAGGAGCTCGAGCTCCTCCTCGCCGAGGTAAATCTGAGTCCTGCCCACGACACCACTATACACCATGTTGTGCTAGATGACGCCTATCGCTGCATCCAAAAACGCCCTCGACTCACGCCCGCGTTCAGCGGATCGGCACGATGTCGATGCCGAGATCCTCGCCAAGCCATGATCGATCCGCCGTCAGGGCAGGGAGACCGAGCCGGCGGGCGAGCGCCAAGCACGCGCGGTCGCCAAGCGACAGGCCGATATGACGGGTAGGAGGCCAGAGCTCCGCCGCCTGCTCGGCATCATCCACCGTGAACGGCACGATCTCGACCCCGAGCGCCTCTACGTCGTTGCGGAGGCCGGCCACATCGACACCGCGTCCAACCGAGCGCTGATAGACCTCTGACCAGTTGACCGTCGAGATCGCCCCCTGATCGATGGCAGCCTCGACAATCTCTGCGCCCGACTCGCTGTGCAGCATCGCGAGGAGAGCCGAAGCGTCCAGGACGCAGGCGCGGGCTTCGCTCACGCGCCTTGTTCGCGCACCGACTCCTCGCGGCGTTGCGCGATCAGGTCGTCGGCGAGGCTGACGTCGGCCGGGACGTCCGCGTAGCGCCTGCGAAGCCGCGCGAGGACCGTTTGTCGGGGCTCGAGCACGAGTCGATCGTCTTCGGCCCTCGCAACGAGGACGTCGCCCGTCTCGATGCCAAGCTGTCGTCGGAGCAGAGCAGGTACGACCAGCCTTCCCTGTCGTCCGATCGTGACCTCGATCGCCCCTTGCTCTGCCATCACCTACTGATTCTGCCACGAAGTTGTCCTTAGTGCCACCCACGTCTCATCGTGGCACGTCTCAGTTGGACTTCGCGCTACTCGGATAGTGCGGCGGCGGGTCATGCGCCTGGGAGGATTCGAACCTCCGACCTCGCGCTCCGGAGGCGCGCGCTCTATCCCCTGAGCTACGGGCGCTCGACCGGCCAGTGTACTGATAGCCTCGTCGCTGCCGTGGCTCTCCTGCTGTACGACAACCCGGTCTCCTCGAACGCTCTCAAGGTGCGCTTCATGCTCGCCGAGGTCGGGCTCGGCTACGAACGGCGCACCGTCCCGTTCGACCTGCCCCGTCCTTCCTGGTACCTCGCCGTGAACCCCGTCGGCGGCATTCCCGCGCTCGACGACGGCGGCATCGTCCTCGCCGAATCGCACGCCATCCTCCGCTACCTCGCCGCCCGGGAGCGGCGTGACGACCTCTATCCCGCCGACCTGCGTGCCCGGGCCACGGTCGACGAGTTCCTCGACCGCTGGGCGCTCACATTCCGGCCCGCATTCTTCCGGCATGAATCCCCCGCTCTCGGCTTCGTGCTCGGGAAGGGGATGCTCGGAGGCGACCCTCGCCCCGACGAACTGCCCGCGGCGGTCGCAGCGATCACGCCGACGCTCCAGCTCCTCGACGAGATTCTCGACCCGTCGGGCTTTGCGCTCGGCCGGTTCACGGTCGCCGACGTTGCTGCTGCTCCGATCCTCTTCCGCACGACGAAGACGGGGCTCGACCTGGCGCAGTACACGAACATCAGCCGCTGGCGCGAGACGGTGCTCGCCTGGCCGTCCTTCGCCGCGGCCGGCCCGGTCTCCTGATCGCGCAAAACGGTGGATCCAGGGTAAGCCTGGATCCAGGCTAAGTGCTCGCGCCGCGAGGGGTAGCCGAGGCAGGCATGGTGGCTACAATCACGAAGATGGTATTCGCGATCGATGACCCACTAAGTACCAATGCCGAGCCTGCCCCGGATCACACGCAGGACCCGCGGCCGCGGAACGGCGGCCGTTGCCGCGCGCACCTCGCCCGTTCGCGAGCTCAGCGCTAGCGGGCTCACCTGGGTCAACGTCCTCGGGCCCGACCTCGAGACGGCCAATATGCTCTCCGATCGTTTCGGCTGGCATCCGCTCGACGTCGAGGACATCGTCTCCAAGCGCCAGCGCCCGAAGGTCGACGACTACGAGGAGGACGGCTACCTCTTCATCGTCCTCCACTTCCCGGTCTACGACAAGACGATCCAGCGGCTGAACGCCGCCGAGCTCGACGTCTTCATCGGGCCCGACTACCTCGTCACGATCCCGAACCGCGAGCTGCTCCCCGTCACCCGCCTGTTCGCACGCTGCGAGAACGACGACGTTCTGCGCGAGCAGCTGTTCGCCAAGGGCACGGGGCGGCTGCTGTACGAGGTGCTCGACGACCTGTTCGACTACTGCTTCCCGATCCTCGACAAGATCGGGCACAAGCTCGACTCGATCGAGGACGACATGTTCGAGGGCTACGCCGAGGACATCGTCCGGGACATCTCGAACGTGAAGCAGGAGATCATCTCGTACCGCAAGGTGATCAAGCCCGGCCGCTCGACGCTCCGGGCACTCGAGCGCCGGATCGACAAGTTCCTTCCCGAGGAGCTCGATCTCTACTTCGACGACATCGGCGACGCCGCCGAGCGGATCTGGGATCAGCTCGACAACTACAAAGAGGTCGTCGACGGCCTCGAATCGACGAACGAGTCGGTGATCTCCCACCGGCAGAACGACGTCCTGCGCGTGCTGACCGTCTTCAGCGTGATCGTGCTACCGCTGACGCTGATCTCGGGCATCTTCGGCATGAACGTCCAGTTTCCAGGCGAGGGAACACACCTTGGATTCTGGATCGTGGTCGCGCTGATGCTCTCGACGATCGTCGGGATGTTCGGCTTCTTCCGCCTCAAGCGTTGGCTCTAGCCCGGAGAGGGGCTAGCGCGTCGGGGGAACGGCTCGGAGGGGGAAGGAGCAAGCTACTCCCCGCCGGTTCCGCCACGGCCTGCCGACCGCGCACTCTGGGGCAGCGGCCTACGGGGTGCTCAACTGCGCGATCTGTGCGAACAGTGGAACGAGCACCGCGACGAGTGCGACGAAGGCGATCAGGACGGCGACGAGGAAGACAACGGGGGGATGCGCCTGCATGGTGCTGAACCTCCAAGCGGGGAATGACGGCCGGTCGTGATTCCCGTTCCGGCCGCGATCTCCTCCCCTGTCACAGGGGAGACGGGGTCGGCCGCGATGAGAGCATCCCGCACCGAAGGGGAGTG
>JBKKAR010000082.1:0-4824 GCA_046714355.1 Gaiellaceae bacterium
CCGTTCATCAAGATCAACTACGCCTACGGCGAGGGCCCGGAGGCCGTGAACCCGCTGGTCGACGCGTACGCGACCGAGCACAACGTGCAGAACCCTCCGCTGGAGTAGTCCTTCTCAACGGTCACACGGGGCCGGGTCACTATCCTTCCCGGCTGCGTGCGACCGAAGACTCTCGACCACGTGGCGTACTGGCTGGGCGACCGGGACTCCGTCGCCGACTTCGCCACCTCGCATCTAGGGATGCACGTCATCGAGCGGACGGATCGGTTCACGCTCGTCGGCTCCGACGCGCGTCGAGGCAAGCTCACGCTGTTCGACGCGGAGGCGCCGCGCGAGCAAGGCGCGCTCAAGCACGTCGCGCTCCGGGTGAATGACCTGGATGCCGCACTCGAGCAGGTCCCTGGCGACGTGGAGCGGGAGGGCGGGCGCGCCTTCTTCGACGCCGCCGACGGGGTCAGGCTCGGGCTCGTCGAAGGAGAGACGGACACCGACTACGACCTCGACCACGTCGCGCTCTTCTCCGCGGATCCGGAGACGACGGCCGCCCGGTACCGCGACTACGGCTTCCAGCAGGCCGAACCGGGCGCGGGCGGAGAGCCTCGGGTCGAGGTTTCCGGCGCCTACGTCGAGTTCCACGAGGGCGACCCCGGGGATCCGGAGCAGCCGGTGCTGAACCACCTCGCGGTCCTCGTCGACTCGGCCGAAGGCCATCGGGCAGGCGCCGTGGAGCGCGACATCGAGGTGCAGGACTTCGTGGACGCTCCGAACACGCTCGCCGTCTTCGTCTGGCTGCCCGAGCGCGTCCGGCTCGAGTATGTCGAGCACAAACCGACGTTCTCGCTGACATAACGAAGCTGACCATTGCCGGGGCCGGCATGGCCGGCCTGGTCGCCGCCGCCCGGGCACGCGAGCTGGGCGCCGAGCCAGTCGTGTACGAGAAAGGCTCACGCGTCGGGGGCTCGATGCTCCTCTCCAGCGGTTTCGTGTGGCGCTACCGCTCGCTCGAGGTCTTTCGCGAGCAGTGCCCCGGCGGCGACCCCGCGCTTCAGCGGCTGATCGTCGAACGGTTCGACGAGGCCCTCGACTGGCTCGAGTCCCTCGGCGTCGAGCTTCTCACCCGCGAGACCGGCAACGCGCTCACGGTCGGCGCTCGGTTTGATCCGCGACAGCTCGTGGACGTGCTCGGCCGGGACGTCCGGCTCGGCGAGATGCCACCGGCCATGCCGGCAGAGCCGGCACGGCCTCGGTCGGCGCCGCCGAGTCGGCGCCTCAGCACGGACGACCCCACGATCCTCGCCACCGGCGGCTTTCCGGTCCGGCTGGCCCGCGAGCAGGGATTGATGCTCCGCGCCAACCGGTGGAGCGAGGGCGACGGCCTCGATCTCGCCCGCCGGCGAGGAGCGGCGACCGCCGGGGACCTCGGCGAGTTCTACGGCCGCGCGATGGCCGCCGTCGACATCGAGGAGGAGGACTTCGTCAGGCTCACGCAGCTCTACGGCCGGTATGCCTCGGTGACCTCGTACGACGGCGCGGAGCGCTTCGAGGGCGAGCCGAGCTGGTCGGAGATCGATCTCGTCCAGCAGATCGCCCGCTGGCCGGGCGGCCGCGCCTGGTACACGGTCGAGGCCGGCGCGCTCGGCGAGCGGGTTCGGGAGCGAACGGTCCGCGAGATGATCGAAACCGCTCGCGAGGCCGGCGCGCCGGTGCGCGAGGAGGACGGTCGCATCTCGGTCCTCGTCCGCGTCGCAGTCACTCAGACGCTCGGCGGCATCCGGGTCGACGAGCGAGCGCAGGTGCTGCGCGCCGACCAGACTCCGATCGACGGCCTCTACGCCGCCGGGGTCGACGCCGGCGGCATCTCGACGGGAGGCTGGTCGAGCGGTCTCGCGACGGCCCTTGTTCTGGGCCGCGTGGCCGCCGAGACTGCGCTCAGCTAGCTCGCCGCGGAACGGGCTTTGCTCGGTCCGCCACGCAGGCTCATCGACAAGTAGTCATCGCTTGACCTGGGGCGACAGGCCTCAAACGAATGCTCGCCCTGGCTAGCTGCCTCTAGGCGAGCCGAGTTTAACTCTCGGCGTCGCCGGGTAGAACACCGACGAACTTACGACCCGACCGACCCGGAACAGAGTCAACCCAACACTGAAAGGTGGGGCGACTACTCGGCCGTCAGCTTCGACCCCTCCTCGTACCCCGGCTGCCCCGCGAATCGCACAGCATGGATCGTCAACGAGTACGTCCCGACCATCGACGACGACAATTGGGGCTCCAGGATCGGAAAACTGACGTTCTGCTGAGGACTGACGTCCGTACTCTGTCGAGCAGCATGGGATGGGGACGCGGCGAAGGCTGCATCCCCATCCCATGGACGAACTCGAGCGGAAGGTCACTTCCCCGCTCCGTAGGCGAGCGGGAAGCCCTTGTCCAGTCCTTAGCCCATGACGGGCTGGAGGTATGCGCAGCGGCGGTTGTCGCCCGGGAGGGGAGACGGCGAGACGCGGTTCACTTCCTGGCGGAGACCGTCGTCGAGGTCGACCACGCTCCCGATCCCCGGAACCTCGCCGTCCCGCTCGCGGAGCTCGTACCCGGTCGTCTTCCAGACGAAGAGCAGGTACTTCTCGGGCGTCGACATTAGGGCCACCCTAACCCCGCGCCGTATAGGGCGGCAATGTGATTCGCACCGCCGTGCCGCCCTCGTCCGAGCTCCGGTCGACGTCCACGCGGCCCTGCAGCGTGCGCGCCCGCTCCTCGAGCGCCTCGAAGACCCGTCGCCGCCGCTCCCCGGATCCGTCGTCGGTGATCAACGTCTCGACGGCCCCGCCATTCGTCTCGCCGATCACTACCGAGATCCGCGTCGGCGGTCCTCGCCGGATCGCGGCATCGAGCGACTCGCGGATCATCTGGTAGAGGACGATTTGCGCCCGGTCGGCGAGCGCGTCGGCCGCGTCCACGTCCAGGTCGACCCGGACCCGGTGCGTCACCCCGACCTGGTCGGCAAGCGCCTGCACGGCGGCCTCGAACCCCTGATCGCGCAGGACGACCGGCTCGAGCGCGAACGAGAGGTTTCGCAGCTCACGGATCGTCTCGCGCTGCAGGTCGACCGCCTTTCCGAGGATCTCCTTCGCGTCCTCGACGCGGCCCCGGTCGATCGCGTCGACGACGCCGTCCAGCATCAGGGCGATCCCGGACATGGCCTGCACGGGCACGTCGTGAAGGAAGAGCGCGAGCCGCCGCCGCTCGTCCTGCTCGGCGGCGATCAGCTGGTCCGAGAGCCGTACCCGCTCGGCCTCCTGCTCCTGCCGCTGGAGCAGGTAGATCGAGAGCGCAGCAGCCGCGACGATCGCCGCCGCGAGTCCGCTGAAGGTGACCACGGGCGACCCGGCGGCGAGTCCGGCCAGCGCGAGGAGTGCGGCCGCCGCGACGACCGCGACGAGCAGAGCCGCTCTAGTCGATGATCGCTTCGCGAAGCGCAATCGCCACCGCGTGCGTCCGCGTGTCCGCCTCGAGCTTCGTGAGGATGTGGCGCACGTGACTCTTGACGGTCTCCTGGCTGATGAAGAGACGGGCCGCGACGTCCGCGTTGGACATGCCGTCCGCGAGGAGCTGGAGGATCTCCCGCTCGCGCCCGGTCAGCATGTCGTCGCCCTTGCCCGGGAGGAACGCCGGCATCAGCGCGGGGTCGACGTACCCGTCCCCGGCCGCGACCTTCTCGATCGCTTTGACGAGGCTCCCGTGCGGCGCCTCTTTGAGGATGTAGCCCTTGGCGCCGGACTCCAGACCCCGGCTGAGCAAGCTGCGTTCGCTGTACGCCGTGAAGATCAGAACTGCCGTCTCGGGCACGCGCTCCGTCAGGTGCTTCGTCGCCTCGAGCCCGTCCATGCCGGGCATGCGGACGTCCATGATCACCACGTTCGGCTTCCGCCGCTCCGCGAGCGAGACAGCGGCCGCCCCGTCAGAGGCCTCTCCGATCACGCGGATGTGTGGCGCGCGGGAGAGGGACAACCGGAGCCCTTCGCGGACGACCTCGTGGTCGTCGACGATCAGGCAGGTGATCTCTGGGCGGTCGTCACCGCTTTTGTCCTCAGCCACGGGCGACGAATTCTAGGTGGCAGGCGGAAACTCCTGTTTGAACCCCGCGCCGCATCCCCGGCACGGCGTCAGACGGCGAGCGTCAGCTGCTCGTCGTGTTGGGTTCCGTCGAGCCGCACCTTGCGGCGATCGCGCACGCCGAGCTCCCTGGAAAGGGCGGCGACCTGCTGCCGCAGCGGGTTCGTCTCGGCGCTCGGGAGGTACGCGCGGCCCTCGTACAGCTCGAGGTAGTGCGGCAGCTGCTCCGGGAAGTCCTCCGCGACGCGCTCGAGGAAATACTCGCGCGTTCCCGGCCGCAGGTTGAGCACGTTCGCCCACACGCCGGTCGCGCCGGCCTCTCTCGCAGCCTTCACGACCTCGCGGAGCCCAGTGATTGTGCTTGCTACCGCTCGACCTGATCCGCAGTCTGCCGTTCGCGAAGGATCTCGTTAAGACCCGCGCGCCTCTCGTTCGGCGCGTTCGTGTTCGCGCGCATCGCTCAGCTTCTCGACGACACGCCGCGCGTGTTCTTGATGCCGGGCCATCCGAAGGTGGAGGAGGTTCGAGACGACGAGGTAGGCGAAGATGATCCCGGCGACGACGAACGGCCAGATGCCTAGAGGCTTGATGTGAAACTCACGCCGCTGACCTCGCAACCAGCCGCCGGAGCGCTCGGCCCGGGCGGGTCCGTCAAGAGCAGCTCGCGGCTCGGAACCCGCCGAGGTGGAAAAGGCGTCGCCCCGGTGCCCGGCTACGAGC
>JBKKAR010000083.1:0-3616 GCA_046714355.1 Gaiellaceae bacterium
AGCGTGAAGATCGTCGCGATTCCGGCGATGTCGACGATGTCGGACTCCGGGGACACGGAGAAGCCGCTCTCCGCGTCGTTGGACGTCCCGGCAGCGCCGAGGCCGACGATCGCCAGAAGCGCCAGCACGAGCGTCACGGTCGTCCACGGCGCCGTTCGAATCTTCAGGAGCTCGGCGAGGACGAGCCTCACGAGGTGGTCTCTCCCTTCGTGAGCTCGAGGAACGTCTCTTCGAGCGTCGCCGTCTCAGGAACGAGCTCGTGGAGGACGACGCCGTTCGCCGCTGCGAGCTCTCCGATCCTGTCGGACGGCATCTCCCGGATCTCGAGGACGCCGCCGTCGAGCATCTCCGCCGTCGCGCCCTCGGCACCGAGCAGCTCACCGAGACGGTCGGCCTGCGGGCTCCGGACTCGGACCCTGGTTGTCGCCCGGGCCGCTAGGTCGGCCGTGGAGGCCTGCGCGACGAACT
Organism: Gaiellaceae bacterium; assembly: GCA_046714355.1. Classification (GTDB taxonomy): domain Bacteria; phylum Actinomycetota; class Thermoleophilia; order Gaiellales; family Gaiellaceae; genus JACDAN01. Next base: position 469 of record JBKKAR010000083.1, read on the forward strand.
TGCCGCGGTGGATGACGATCACGTCGTCGGCGATCTGCTCCATCTCGGCGAGCAGGTGGCTCGAAACCAGGACGGTGCGTCCTTGCCCGGCGAGCGAGCGCAGGAGGTCCCGGAGCCAGCGGATGCCGGCGGGGTCGAGGCCGTTCGCGGGCTCGTCGAGCACCAGCACCTCGGGGTCGCCCAGCAGCGCCGTGGCGAGGCCGAGCCGCTGGCGCATCCCCAACGAGTAGCCCTTGACCCGCCGCCTGGCCGAGTCCTTCATGGCCACGAGCTCGAGCACCTCCTCGACACGAGCCCTCGGGATGCCTGCTGACGCCGCGAGGACGCGGAGGTGGTTCCGTCCGGAGCGGCCGGGGTGGTAGTTCGAGGTCTCGAGGACGGCGCCGACTCGCCGCGCCGGCGTGTCCAGCTCGCGGTACGGCCGCCCCGCGATCGTCGCCTGCCCGGACGTCGCGCGCGCCAGACCCAGGATCACCTTCAGCGTCGTCGTCTTGCCGGCGCCGTTCGGGCCGAGGAAGCCGGTCACCCTGGCTGGCGCAACCTTGAAGCTGAGGTCTTCGACCGCGATGGTCTTCCCGAACCGCTTGGTGAGCCGCTCGACCTCGATCACGAGAGCGGAGTCACCAGGACCTTCCGGTCCCGCGGCCCGTCACACTCGCAGAAGAAAATCCCCTGCCACGTACCGAGGGCGAGCTTGCCGTCCTGGACCGGGACGACGACCTGCGGGCCCATGAGCGCGGCGCGGAGGTGCGACGGGGCATTCTCCTCCCCCGCCTCGACGTGCTCCCAGCCCCAGCCGTCGCCGACCATGCGCTCCAGTGCGAGCTCGAAGTCCCGGGCGACCGCCGGATCCGCGTGCTCGTTGATCGTCACGCCCGCCGTCGTGTGGGGGACGAAGACGAGCGCGGCGGCGGCGTCCGCGTCGCCGATCGCCTCTTCTACCTCGCGTGTGATCTCGAGCAACTGCGTGCGCCGCTCACTACGGACGGTGATCTCGCGCACCCGACTATCCTAAGGGGGTGCCTCTCCAAGCAACACACGCCGGCTTCTGGCCCGCGACCCAGAAGTGCGGCAGCGTCACTTGAAGAGGCACTAGTGGCAAGCGCGCCCCCGACCGTTCAAGAGCTGGACACGTACCGCGACCGCATCGACCGCTTCATCGCGGAGCTGGATCAGGAGTACTACCTCCACTACGCCGGCCACAAGGACACGCTCGACCTCAAGGCGCTCTACGAGCGGTATCCCGAGCTGTCGACCCTCGACCAGGCACAGGCCCTCGGGGAGAACGTAAACGGCGACCGCGGCATCTCGGAGCTCTGGCGCTTCGCGTCCGAGAACTACCTCGGGGCGCTGACGCGCGAGCACGCCGAGCGCAGCGCCACCCTCGAGGCCCAGCTCGAGACGACCGTCGACGGCGAGACGGTCGGCTACCGGATGATCCGGCCGACGGTTGCCAACGAAGAGGACCGCGCGAGGCGACAGCGCCTTGAAGACGCTCGAAACCGCCTCACAGAGGAGCACATCAACCCGATCCACGCCGACGCGTACGCGAAGCTAACCGACGCCGTTCCCCGGCTCGGGTCGCCAACCTACGCAGACCTCTACCGGCGCTTCGGGTTCAAGCTCGACGAGCTCGCCGACCAGTGTCGCGCGGTCCTCCAGTCGACGGAGGAGCTGTACGAACGCACGGCTGACAAGCTCTTCCGCGCGCGCGCCGGCGTCGGTCTCGCCGAGGCGCAACGCTGGGACGTCGCGCGCGTCTTCCGCGCGGCGGGCTGGGACGAGGCCTTTCCGGCGGAGAAGATGATGCCGGCCCTCGAGGTCTCACTCGCCGACCTCGGCATCGACCTGCGCTCGCAGCAGAACGTCGAGCTCGACATCGAGCAGCGCCCGAAGAAGAGCCCACGCGCGTTCTGTGCTCCGATCGAGGTCCCGGGCCGGGTCGTCCTCGTGATCCAGCCGATGGGCGGCGCTGACGACTGGCGGGCGCTCTTCCACGAGGCGGGGCACACGGAGCACTACGCTCACGTCTCCCCGGACCTGCCGGTCGAGGCGAAGCGGCTCGGCGACGTCTCGGTCACCGAGGCCTGGGCGACGCTGATGGAGCACTTCCTGCTCGAGCCCCGCTGGCTCTCGCGCCGACTCGACTTCCCGCGACCGGAGGAGTTCGCGGCGGAGGCGGCCACCGGCTCGCTGTACCTCCTGCGGCGCTACGCTGCCAAGCTTCTCTACGAGCTCGAGTTCCACGCGGCCACCGAGCTGGATGAGAAGGCCATGTCGTCCCGATACGTGGAGCTGCTCGGCGACGCTTTGAAGATCGAGCCCAGCCCGACGGATTATCTCGGCGACATCGACGCGAGCTTCTACGTCACCGGCTACCTCCGGTCCTGGGCCCTCCAGACTCAGCTCCGCAACCACTTCCGCGAGCGCTTCGGCTATGACTGGTTCGCGAACCGCGAGGCCGGCAGCCTCCTTCGGGAGCTCTGGGGCGAGGGCCACCGGCTGAACGCGGACGAGCTGCTCGCCGACGTCACGGGCGAGGAGCTCGACATGGAAGCCTTCGCGGAGAGCCTCCGCGAGCAGCTGCGCTAGAGCGCGCCGCCGGCCGCGGGAGGTGCTCCCGCCCCGAGCGGACTCTCCACGCGGCCCGTCCGCGCGAGCTGCTCCTCGACCAGCAGCAGGTTGTCCGCAGCCCGCTCGACGGTCGCGAGGAGGTGCGACATCGAGGAAACCTCCTCGCGTTGCTCCTGGAGAAACCAGTGCAGGAACTGCTCGCCGACGAGATCTCCCTCCTCGCGCGCCAGAGCGGCCAGCGCAGCGATCTGCTCGGTCACCCGCTTCTCCTGCTCGAGGCCGAGGGCGACCGGCGCCCGGGCGTCCGCGAACGTGGTCTGTGGCGCCTCCGCGGCCGGGATCTCGACCGCGTGATCGGAGTCCAGGAGGAACTGGACGATCATCATCGCGTGGTTCCGCTCCTCGAGCGCCTGCCGGTAGAAGTGGGCGGCGAGCAGAGGCAGCGTCTCCGCGTCGTAGTAGACCGCGATCGCAACGTACTGCTGCGAGGCCGCGAACTCGTGCCCGACCTGCTCGTTCAGCTTGCTGGGGAAGCTCGCCATGAGAGCGACTCTACCGCGCTCTGTCCGGTGAG
>JBKKAR010000084.1:0-3481 GCA_046714355.1 Gaiellaceae bacterium
CGGCGAGCGCGCCGAGGGTGAGAGCGAGGGTCGCGAGGCGGCCGGCGAGCGTCGCGCTCACCACCCAGTGCATCCTCAGCTGGGCCTGAAGCACCGGCTGGAGACTCAGCGTCATGAGTGTGAGGAAGGCCCCGGCCGAGCTGATCAGGATCGCGACCTTCGTCTGCTCGTTGAACGGCACCGCAATTCCCACGCCCACGGCTACGACGATCGCGATCCCGGATACAAGCACTCGCAGAGGGAGCGACGCGCCCATAGCGGGCCCGGCTCGCTCGGGGTCCGCCGAGATCTCCCGCAGCAGCGCCGCGGACAGTCCGACATCCGCGAGCACGACGGGGATGAAGAGGTAGACGGTCGCGGCGGTGAAATCGCCGAAAGCCTCGGGACCCAGCCCGCGCGTCATCGCCACGAAGGTGAAAAACCCGATGACGGAGGCGACCAGGCTCCCAACCGCCTGCACGATGGTGTTCGCCGCGAGGCGGACGGTGAGGCGGGAGCCGGCGCCGGAGTCCGTCACGAGGCCAGCCGCTCAGCGAGCCCGGTTTGTGAGGCCGGCCTGGAGCATCCCTGTTCGCCAGCCCAGGTTCCAGAGGAACAGCCCGCGGTGAACCCGGCTCGGCGCGAGCAGCAGCTGTTTTCCGATCCCGAGCCAGGCCCGCGCAGCCCTCCGTCTCCCGTGCGGAATCTCCGGTAGGCCGAGGCGGCGGTGCTTCCGATACAGAAGAACGTCGCCGATCCCGTAGTTACGCCCCTGGCGGTAGATGGTCGACCAGTTTCCGCGAAGCCGGTAATGGGTCACTGCGTCGGGCACGAAGTGAAGCTCTGCCCCCTGGTACTGCGCGCGCCAGCAGTAGTCGACGTCCTCGCCGGCCGGGAACATTTCCTCGTCGAAACCGTTGATCGCGTCGTGGAGCGGACGGTGGATCCCCAGGGAGCAGCCGAACCCGAACGGCAGGTGGGTACCGGCGCTCCAGCGCTCGAGCCCGTCCTCCTGGGGCCGTCCGCGCATGGCGACCGTCCACTCCTCGTTCAGCTTGTCGTGCTCCAGGCGCCCTGCGACGAGCTCGTGACGGGCGAGAGCGCGCCCCATCGCCGAGAGCCAGCCCACGCCCACCTCGTCGTCGTCGTTGCAAAAGGCGAGCCCCGGCGCTCGCGCTTCTCGAACTGCCACGTTGCAGGCGTACGCCACCCCCACCCGGGCCGAGGAGTCAACGATGCGAAGACCCGGGATCCGACCGCGGAAGCGATCGACGACCTTGCGAGTCGCGTCGGTCGAGCCGTTGTCCGAAACCACGAGCTCCCAGGGCTCGTCCCAGGTCTGGCGCGCGAGCGCCTCCAGCTGGACAGGGAGGGTCGCCGCGCCGTTCCGGCACGGGAGGACGACGCTGAGCTTCGGCCGGGTCGCGCGCTTCCCGCCGGTCACGCGGAGCGCGGCACCTCGCGAACGGCGCCCTTCGTGCCGATAGACCGCGAAGGAGCCGTGCGGAGAGCCATGCCAGTCACCGACGCCAGCGTAGTTGGTCGAACCGCCGGACCGAGCCTTCCGAATACCACTCGTAAGGATGCTGTGAATGCGTATCCAGTGGCCTTGCGCGACCGTTACATCGGAGACAAGATTAGACCTGACGACTTCGGGGGGAAGTCGCAATGGGGAAAGGGAGGTTGAAATGTCGGGTCACCGGCGGCTGGCAACCGTCGGCGCAATTGCGGCTCTCGCGCTTGTAGGCGCGGGCTCGGCGTTTGCGGCGACGCCACAGACGATCTATCGGGATCTCGTCGACAACGGCAGACTCGACGGGAAGTACACGCGCGCCGAGATCGAGCGCGCGTTCAACCTGCCGCCGAAAGTCGGAACGGATCGCAAGCGAGGGGTCGCGATCCCGCGCAAGCAGATCAAGGTTCCGTCGGCCGGCGAGGCGGCACAGGCTCCCCGGGCGGCCATGCGGTCGGACCGGCGCGTCCCCTTCTCCACGCTCGACGCCGCGTTGCTGATCGCGGGCGGCGGGCCGCTGCTCCTGATCGGAGCGGGTCTTCGCCGGCGGATCGCGGCGCCGCCCACTGAAGCCCCGGTGGTCAGCGGATGATCGAGCCGACGCTCACGTCGGCGCCGACGCAGGCGCTCCCGGCTTCGCAGCCCCTCGAGGCGCTCACCCGCCGCGAGCAGGTCGCATCGCGGCTCGGCCTACGCCCGGACTCCGTATGGGCGCTGGCCAGGTTCTCGCTGGACGCGACGATGCTCGTCGCGGCCGCCCTGGCCTCGTCCCTCGGCTCGCGCGCCGCGGACGTCAACGCCGCGCCGGCGGGCTGGCTCGCGCTCTTTGCCGTCCTCGTCCTCGGCACCTTCGGCGCCCGCGCCACGTACCGCCCGCGGCTCCGCCAGGAGATCCTCGAGGACCTTCGCGGCGTCGTCGCGACCACCTCGCTCGCCGCGATGGCGGTGTTGACCCTCCGCGAGCTCCTGACCGAGCCGGCCGACCTCTCCGCGCAGAGCATCCGGCCCTGGGCATTCGCGACTGTCTACATCGCGGCCGGACGCGTCGCCCTGCACTGGTCGCGAACGCAGGCCCGGCGTCACGGCGAAGCGCTCCGGCCGACCCTGATCGTCGGCGCCGGCCGCATCGGCCGCCTGACCGCGAAGCGCCTGATGGAGCAGCCCGAGCTCGGGCTGAAGCCGATCGGGTTCCTCGACAAGGAGCCGATGGAGGCCGAAGAGAACGGTGTCCTTCTCCCGGTGCTCGGATCGAGCTGGGACCTCGACCGTGTCGTCGCCGAGCAGGACGTCCAGCAGGTGATCATCACCTTCTCGACCGCGCCCAACGAGGTCCTGCTCAGGATGGTCCGACGCTGCGAGGAGCTGGGCGTCAGCGTCGCCCTCATCCCGCGGCTCTTCGAGAAGGTGACTGCCAAGCTGACCGTGGACTACCTCGGGGGACTGCCGCTCGTCGTCGCCAGGGCCCCGAACCCGCGCGGCGTCCAATTCGCGATCAAGTACGCGGCCGACCGCCTCATCGCCGCGGTCATCCTCGTGTTCGCCGCGCCGTTCATGGTCGTGGCCGCACTCGGCGTCTGGGCAACCCTCGGCCGGCCGCTCTTCTTCCGCCAGACGCGCGTGGGCCGCGACGGCCGCGAGTTCGAGATGCTCAAGTTCCGGACGATGTGGGAGGCCGACCAGCTCGAGGCCGCCGGCTATGAGCCGCCGCCCGACACCGCCCCGGGCGGCGTCGAGGGAGTCGACCGCCGCACGCCCTTCGGCGCCTTCCTCCGGCGAACCTCCATCGATGAGCTGCCGCAGCTCCTGAACGTCCTCAAGGGCGACATGAGCGTGATCGGGCCGCGCCCCGAGCGCCCGGAGTACGTCGGCCTTTTCGAGCAGAGCGTGTATCGGTACGGCGACCGTCACCGGGTCAAGTCGGGGATCACCGGCTGGTCGCAGGTCAGCGGCCTTCGCGGGAAGACGTCCCTCGCCGACCGGGTCGAGTGG
>JBKKAR010000085.1:0-38132 GCA_046714355.1 Gaiellaceae bacterium
GCGTAAAGCGATCGGTTTGCTCGATCGCGCGCAGCCCGAGCCGGTCGACCGCGGTGGCGGCCATCAGCTCGCGATCCGCGACGTAGAGCGCGACGTGATCCAGCGTCAGCGGCTGCACCGATCGAGGATAGCCGCAGGGCGGCGCGTTACGCCGCGTCGAGCGGGGTGTTCTGGACGTCGTGCTCGGTCGCGTACGCGTCCACGAGCGGATTCAGCGCGACCGGCCCTTCCGAATACGCGTAGTTGATCTTCACGAACGGCTCCCACTTGTCCGGGAGCGCGTCCTCGGGGAAGATCGCCTCGACCGGGCACTCGGGCTCGCAGGCGCCGCAATCGATGCACTCCTCGGGGTCGATGATCAGCATCCGGTCGAACTCGTGGATGCAATCGACCGGGCAGACATCGACGCAGGAGCGGTCTTTGATGTCGATGCAGGGCTCGGCGATGATGTACGTCACGGCGCGGCGAAAGCCTATCGGGCGCGCCGGCAAAGCCGGCAGACCCTCTTTCCGGCGCCGCCGAGTCGGCGCCTCGGCTAGGCGATCAGCTCTTCGACCAGCTCAGGCGCACGCTCCGTCAACGCCGACTTCGCCACGACCTGATCGAATCCGGCTTCGTGCCCACGGCGCAACCCGGCGGTGTCCGTGTGGTTCGTGAAGCCGAGAATCGGGATGTCGGGATAGCTGTCCGCGACCTCCTCGGGATCGGTTCGCGAGATGTCTGCGATTACGAGATCGGGCGGGTCGAGGCTCTCGCTCGTGACGAAGCGGTGGCCCTGGAGGGTCGCTTCGAGCTTGCCGCGGATGAAGAGGTCGACGCCAGCAAGCAGGATCGTCGCCACGCCGCTTCGAGGGTAACACTCTCTCCTATGGACGAGTGGTTGCGGGACGGCCTCGAGCGGATCCGGCGCGGCGAGTACTTCGAGGCGCATGAGTCGCTCGAGGACGCCTGGCGTGCGGCTGAGCCCGCCGAGAAAGACTTCTTTCAGGGTCTCGTACACGTTGCCGTCGCCTGGCACCACGCCGGGCGTGGGAACCACCCGGGCTGCGAGCGCCAGCTCGCGAAGGCTGCGCGCCGCCTCGGGCCGTTCGCGCCGGAGCACCGCGGCGTCGACGTCGCAGCGATCCTGCGCTCGGTTGCCGAGGCGCAGCGCACCGTCGAGCAGGACTCGCTCGAGCTTCCCGGGCCGCTCGACTAAGAGCTGCCGAGACCGACGAGGTCGAGGGCCCTGTTGAGACCCACGCGGATCCAGCCGTCCCGGTGGAAGAAGAATGCGAGGCCGAGGACGACGAGCGCGGTACCGCTGACCGTTCGAATCACGACGTAGTGGTCGCGGAGCCACCGAAACGCCCCCATGGCGCGCACGAACGCGATGGCTGCGAGGACGAAGGCGACGCCGAGCCCTGCAGAGTAGGCGGCGAGCAGCAGCGACCCCCTGAGCGCTGTCTCGGCATTTCCGGCCAAAACGAGCACGGAGGCGAGGACGGTGCCGATGCACGGCGCCGCGCAGACGGCGAACGCCGCCCCGAGGAGGGCATTGGAGCCGCGCTCTCGCGCTCCGCTCAGCAGCCCCGGCGCCACTACGCGCTCCGGCCACGGCAGAAGACCCACGAAAGCGAGGCCGAGGACGACCAGGACGAAGCCGGCGAGCTCGGCGCGGCGATTCGCGTCGAGTGTCCCGCCCAGCGCCGCGGCGCCGGCGCCGAGGACGACGAACACGGCCGTGAAGCCCAGGATGAACGGGATGCTCGACCGCGCGACGCGCCACCCCGCCCCCGACTCGCCAAGCCGGTTGGCCTCCACGGCCGACACAGCCGAGAGGTAGCCCGGGACGAGCGGGAGCACGCACGGCGTGATGATCGAGAGCAGGCCGGCGAGGAAGGCCACGGGAAACTCAACCATCGAAGCGGGCAAGCTCTTCATCGAGCCGCCGCTCGCGCTCGGGGTCGAGCCCGGGGCGTCCGTTCGAATCCGCCGCGGGCTCGGGGGGCGGCCGGGTTCGACTCCAGCGCCAGACCAACACCGAGACGACGGCGGCACCTGCCACGAGGCCAGCCAACGGCAGAAGCCAGGCGAGCCAGTGGAAGCCCTCCTTCGGCGGGGCCGCGAGCACGGCGGGCCCGAACTGCGCGACGAGCTCGTCCTTGATCTGCTGCTCCGAGGCGCAGGCGTCCACCCGGCGCTGGATGTAGTCCTTCATCTGCCGTGCGGCCGGCGCATCGGACTGGTCGAGCGTCGTCTTGCAGGTCGGACAGATCAACTTGCCCTCGAGATCCGCGAGCGTCGGGCAGGCGGCGGCCGCAGGCGAGGCCAGGGTGAGCGCCGCAACGGTCACCGCGAGGAGCCTCACGCGGCCAGGATCTCCTCGACGCAGGCGTCGAACCGGTCACGGTTGCGGTCGAGGTGGATGCCGCCCTGGAGACGCTCGCAGACGAGCTTCCCGTTCCGGGCCACGAAGAAGGTTTCCGGGAAGGCGACGACGCCGTAGTCGGTCAACGTTTTGCCGGAACCGTCGTGCCCGATCGGATAGCTCATCCGATTCTTCTTGGCGAAGCTTCGTGCGGCGCCTTTCAGGTCGTTCGCGTCGATCCCGAGGACGACGAGCCCGCGAGAGCGGTACCTCTTCCAGGTGGCTTCGAGAACCGGTGCCTCGTCCTTGCACGGGACGCACCACGATGCCCAGAAGTTGATGACCACTGGGCGGCCGCGATAGTCCCGAAGCGACAGCTTCCCCGGCCGGTCGAGCCGCTCGAGCTGAAAGGCAGGCGCGTTCGGCGTCTTGCCCCGCCCGAGCTGCGCGGCGGCGCCCTCTTCCTGTGTGACCAGCTTCCAGACGAGCAGGCCGAAGAGCCCGGCGACGAGTGCGAGGGCGAGAACCTGGGCCGCGAGCTTCAGCCGGCCTGCCATACCGAGAGGCTACGCGCGAACGATAAACACCGGCGTCTCGACCCGCACGTGGCTGAAGAGCCACTCGGCCTCCGGAATCCGCATCCGGATGCAGCCGTGGGACACCGAGTAGCCGATCGAAGCGGCGTCCGGCGTCCCGTGCATGCCCACTCCGGGGGCGCTGATGCCCATCCAGCGGGTTCCGAGCGGGTTGCCGGGGCCGGGCGGAATCGGCTTCTCGTCCTTCGCCCAGTCGGAATCCGGCGGGTACCACCAGGGGTGCCGCTGCATCGTGACGATCGAGAAGCGGCCGAGGGGCGTCGGATACTCGGCCTGCCCCGTGGCGACGCCGAGCCGCTTCCAGAGCCGCATCCCGCGGTAGAGGTTCAGGTGCTTCGACTCGCGCTTGATGACGACGATCGGACCGAAGCGGGCGCGGGTGACCGTCGGGTTCACGCGATCCGCGCGAATCCGCAGCGCAGTTCTTCCATGGGTACGCAGCGCCGCGACAATCCCTCGAACGGCGGCGCGCTGTCGGAGCACGCGCCCCACGCTCTCCTTCGTGATCCACGGACGGACGTTGCGCAGGCCGGCGAGCTCGGCGTTCCTGGCGCGGCGGTCGAACCTGCGACCGAGCGCCTTGACGTAGCGACTTGCACCGCCGGCGCGGAGGTTGACGAAGAGCGGAACCCGGACGTTCGGCTCTGCTCGGCGAGCCTGGTCGATCGCAAGCTTGACGCGGGCCGATGCGCCCAACCGCTGCGGCGCCACGAGGATCGTCTGGTGTCCGAAGCGAAGCCGGAGCGGCTCGTCGAACTCGGTCTGCACGAGCACCCTGGCGCCCTCGGGCGTCATGCCGCCGACCTCGACCCGCCCGACCCAGACGCCCTCGGCGATCAGATCGGCCTCCACGGTGCGGGTCGTCGTGGTGCTCGCGGTCGTTGCAGTCGTCGTGCCCGTCGTGCCCGTCGTGATCGGGAGCTGGGAGAGGCCCGGCGTGGCTACGACAGCAGCCGCAAGCACGCCCGCCGCAAGGCAGGCGAGGACACCCAGCACAAACGAGACCCCACGCCTCATCGCGGCTCAGTGTAGGGAAAACCGCTGCTTATGGGGCCGTAGGCAGAGGCTCTTCCTCGAACCGGCCGCCCTCGGCGGCGAACTCGACGATCATCCGGTCGGTGATCCACTCGACGGGCGCGCGATCGTCTGTCCACGGGTCGTCTGACGGCTCCAGCTCTCGCATGTTGGCCCGCAGGTCCTCGACGAGCGTTTCCACATCGCGCGGGGCCGGGCGAGCGCCGCCGGTCGGCTCGCCGTTCTGGCCGATGACGATCTGGTTGAAGCGGAGCGGCTGCCAGGCCACGGCTTTCGGCAGCACGGACGCGAGCGTCCCGCCGATCCTCTCCGCGAGGTCGTGGTTGTCCGGTGTCGTCGCGACGTTCAGCGCGACGATGCCGCCGGGGGTGAGACGCTCACGGACGAGCTCGAAGAACTCCTTCGTCGCGAGGTAGAACGGCACGTAGGGCGGCCGGTAGGCGTCCACGATGATCACGTCGTACCGCTCGTCCGTTCGCCGGAGAAAAGCCCGTGCGTCCTCGTCGTGGACGGTCAGGGTCCCGATCTCCCCCATGCCGAAGAACCGGCGGCCGGCTTTGCTCACCGCCGGGTCGAGCTCGACGCCGTCCACCGCCGCGCGCGGGTAGTAGCGCTCGTACGCGCGCGCGGCGGTGCCGGCGGCGTTCCCGAGCATGGCCACCCGCTCCGGCAGCCGGCCGAGCAGGTCGGGGACGGCGAGGTAGGTGTCCCAGACGCCGCCGGTCAGCACGTCGTGGCGACGCCACACCGAGTGCGTCGCGAGTCCTTCGTCGAGGTAGAGCCGCCGGACGCCGTCCCGCTCGACTACCTGGATGAACTGGTAGCGGGACTCGTCCTCGAAGATCAGACCGCTCTGCGCCTTCACGGCGGCGGGCGGGGCCAGCAGCAGCGCCGCGAGGCCCGCGGCGAGGAACAGCCACCGGCGTCCGAGCAGCACCGCCCCGGCGGCTCCGATCAACGCGGCGCTCCCGATCAGCGTCCGCTGCGTCCCGAACGCCGGAATCGTCACTAGGGCCGAGAGGAAGGTACCGAGGAGGCTGCCGATCGTCGAAAAGGCGTAGAGGCGGCCGGCAACGGTCCCGGCGGTCTCGACGTCCCTGATCGCCAGCCGGATCGCGAACGGCGCGACCATCCCGAGCAGCGTGACCGGCGGGACGAACAGGACGAGCACGCCGAAGAACGACCCGATCGCCGCTCCGGCGGAGACGCGGTCGAGGCCTTCCACGGAGAAGTCGAGAATCGGCCGGGCAGCGAAGGTGGCGACCGCGATCAGGCAGGCCGCTCCGACGACGACGAGACCCAGCGCCCGCGGCGTCGGCCGCCGGTCGGCGAGGCGACCTCCGAGCCAGTACCCGAGCGAGAGGGAGGCGAGCGTCAGGCCGATGACGTTCGCCCAGACGATCGTCGAGTTGCCGAAGTACGGCGCGAGGAGGCGTGACGCGCCGATCTCCGTCGCCAGCGTTCCCATGCCGGCGGCGAAGACGACGCCGGTCAGAGTCGCCTGGGACTGTCTCAAACGGCGGTCCGCTTGACGACGACCACAGCCGAGTCGTCCGCAAACCCGCCACCCGCGAAGGCCCGCGAATCCTCCACGACCGCGCGGGCTAGCTCCTCCGCGCGCAGCTCACGACGCTCGCTCAACAGCCGGTCGAGTCGAACCTGGCCGTAGAGCTCGCCGTCGGCCCTGGCCTCGACGACCCCGTCCGTGAAGAGGACGACCGCGGCGCCCGGTTCGAGGACGGCCCGGGCCTCCGGGTACTCCTGGTCTGGCGCGATGCCGAGCGCAAGCCCTCGCGCCGCCAGCTCGACGATGCTCCCGTCCGGCTGGACGAGTCGCGGCTCCGGATGCCCTGCGCCGGAGCAGGCCACCTCGCCTGTCCTCGGGTCGAGGGTGAGGTACAGCATGGTCACGAACTTGCCCTCCTCGACCTCGTCGAGGACCACCCCGTTGGCGATCCGCATCAGCTCCGAAGGCTCGGGGTGCTCGCGGGCAAGCGAACGGAACACGAACTTCGTCATCGCCATGTCGGCCGCGGCGTCGATCCCCTTGCCCGTGACATCGCCCACGACCACGGCGAGACGCCCGTCCGGGAGGATCGTGTAGTCGAAGACGTCCCCTCCGACATCGAGCCGGGCGGACGATTCGTAGACGCTGCCGATCTCGACGCCGGGGATGATCGGCGGCTCGTCCGGGAGCAGTGAGCGCTGCATGGCGTCGGCGAAGCTGACCTGCTGCTGGTAGAGCCGCGCGTTGTCGATCGCGAGCGCCGCCTGGGCCGTGAGCGACCTCGCCGCCACGAGCGTCTCCGAGTCGATCGGACGCTCAGGATCGAGCGAGACCAGCGTCAGGGCCGCCATGACTTCGCCCGAGGCGACGATCTGAAGGACGGTCGCGCTCGAGCCGCGCTCGAGGAACGGGATCAGCAGCTCGTGACCGCCCCCCATCCGCGCCGCCACATCCGGCGTCAGCACGATCGGCGGGCCCGGGTCGAGGCGGTCGAGCTCCTGCGGCTGGTTCAGGATCGGCCCGAGCGCCGCGCCGAGCCGAGCGTCCGGAACGTGAACCGCTCGGGGGACGAGGACTGAGCCGCGCGCGTCCGGCATCCGCAGGACCGCGGCGTCCACGTCGAGGAGCTCGACTGCCGTCCGCGTCACGGCCGCGACGGTCTCGTCGAGGGAAAGGCTCTCGGAGAACGAGCGCGAGATCTCGTAGAAGGCCTCCAAGCGGCGGGCGGCGAGCCGCTCGGACTTGAGCGCCTTCTCCCGGTCGCGGGCGAGCCGGGCTGTCTCTTCGTGAAGCCCCGCGTTCTGGACGGCGACGGCGAGCTGGCCCGCGAGAGCCGCGAGAAGCGCCGACTCGTTCTCCCCGAGTCGGCGCTCGGCGGGGAGATAGGCGACCAGCAGGCCGATGAGCACGCCGGCGGAGCGAAGCGGGACGACGACCGCCGCCTCGATGCCGGCCTCGGAGACTGCGTCCCGGACCGTCCGGAGCGCAGGATCGCTCGCCGCATCGGTCACCTCGACGACCGGGCGCGAGCGCAGTCGGCCGAGGACGGCGTCCAGCAGCACCTCCGCGACACGGAGGTGCGGACCTGCGAGCCCGCGCTCGACCGCCGTCTCGAGCCCGCCGGCCTCGCGCAGGTAGACGGCCGCGCGGTCGGTCCCGAGCAGTTCCGCGACGCGGACAACGGCGGTTTCGAGCGTGTGAGAGAGGGACAGCTCCGCGATCGCCTGGCCCACGACGGCGAGGAGCGCGCGGCTGCTCTCGAGCTCCTGTGCGAGGTTGCTCGAGCGCTCCCCGACGAGGACGGCATGCGCCGCGCGAGCGCCGAAGGCGGCGAGGCGGCCGAGCTCCTCCTCCGTCGGCTCGTCGCCCGGCGCGAAGACGAGACGCAGCCCGCCGACGGCAGGCTCCCCGAGCCTGACGAGGACGACGCCGTGGCCGATCGAGGCGGTAGGACGCGCGATGAGGGCCTGGTCGGCGTCACGCACAGCCTCCGACGGATCGGCCAGATCCTCTGTCTCGCCGACGGCCGCCACCGGCTCGGCGCCGCCCGCGGAAGACCGCCAGAGCACGCACGATCGGGCGCCCGTGGCCTCGAGGGCGAGACGGGCTATGCGCTCGACGCTTCGCGTCTCCTCGGCGACGGCGGCGAGGGCGCGGCCCGCGAGCTCGAGCGTCGCGGCCCGGCCGTCCGGTGCGACGTGGCCGTTGGGCGGATCAACAGCCCGCACCAGGAGGGCTGCGTGATTGGCGACGACACGCGCGAGCAGCACCTCGGAGCCGGAGAACGGCTCGCCCGCGCGGGCCAGCTCCAGGCTCGCGAAGACCCGGCCGCCGGAGACGACCGGACAGACGAGCACCCGGGAGGTTCCCCAGCGCGTGGCGAGCCGACGGATCGGCTCGGGGAGGTCGTCGCTCTCCGTGAGCTCGGCGCTGCCGAGAGCGTCGGCCGGGAGGCGAGAGCCCTCGAGCTCAGCGCGGAGAGAGGGCGAAGCCGACCACACGCCTCGCGTCTGGAGCTCTGCCCCAGCCTGATCGGCCACCCGGATGACCGCGATCGTGGCGTCCGTCCCGGAAGCGGCCGCCGCCGCCAGCGCTCCGAGCGCACCGTCGAGGTCCTCCGCCTGCATGAGATCCCGGCCTGCGGCGACGAGGCTCTGGAGCGCTGCCGGGGAGACTCCCTGCTCGGCGGACGAGATCACCGGCCAAGTGTAGGAGCCTCTTATAGAGTGCCGCCCATGGCTGAGCCGGCCCGGCGCCCTGATGCCGTCGACGAGCCGCCCCTTCCAGACCCCGTCGCAGTCCAGCGCACCTACCGCTTTCACAGGACGCGTCGCAGGATCCGGCAGGAGCGGAAGCAAGAGCGCGCCCTCGCGCGCCTTCGGTTCCTGGCCGTGACGCTCGCACTGCTCGTACTGACCGCGTACGTCTCACTCGTCGTGTGGCGCCAGGTCGAGCACCTCTTCGGCCTCTAGGAGGCTCCATCGCCCATACTTCGCGCCGTGCAGACGCCAGAGTCTCTCCCGCCAGAGCCTTACGAGACCGACGACCGGCTCGACCGGTTCGCACCCGACGCCGCCTGGCTGTGGGGCGCCGGAGAGCGCCTGGCGTGGCTCGCGGGACTCGTCCTCAGCCTGTCGACGCTCATGGGCTGGTACGTCAACGCGGGCGAGCCGACAGTCGCTGTCATCGGGTGGCACACGGGCGCGCCCGCGAAGATCGTCCTGCTCCTGGGCCTGGCGGTCGTAGCGCTCCATCTGCTCCACGCCGCAGGGATCGACCTGCCGGCGACCGTGCCGGAAAGCCTGGCGGTGATCGTGGTGGGGTCGCTCGCCACGGTCCTCGTGCTCATCCGCGTGATCTCGATTCCCGAGGACTTCCAGCCGGCGAGCCGCGGGATCGGCCTCTGGATCAGCTTGATCGCGGCGCTTGCCGTGATCGTCGCCGCTTTGTTCAGGGCATCAGAAGAGCTCTGACGCCCATTCGCTGAAAGTCCCACGACTTTCAGCGACCGTACGAAGCCGGGCCAAGCAGCGCTGCGAGGCTTCCTTCACCCTGAGCCGTTGAGGCGGATCTACGCCCGGAGCAGCTCTTTCGTCCGCGTGATCAGGTCCTGCGGGTTGAACGGCTTCCCGAGGAAGCCCTGCGCGCCGCGCGAGACGGCGTCGTCGTTCGAGCTGTCGGCCTGGCCGCTGAACATGATCACCGGGATCGATCCCATGCCGTGGCGCTCGTGGACACGGCGGAGCATCTCCCAGCCATCGACGCCAGGCATCATCACGTCGAGCAGGATCAGGTCGGGCGGCTCGTCGTCCAACACCGCGAGCCCCTCCTCGGCGTTTCCGGCCTCGCGAACTCTGTAGCCGTCCATCTCGAGGTTGACGCGGACGAACTCGCGGATGCGGGCGTCGTCGTCGACGATGAGGACGAGGGGCGTCCCGCGAACTCTCGCGCCGGTACCGCTTGCCGAGCCGGCGACGAAGGCGTCCAGGTCACGACGGCGATAGCGGCGATGACCGCCGGGCGTGTAGAACGCCGGCAGCCGGCCCTGGTCCGACCACTTTCGAATCGTGCTCTGTGCGACGCCCAGGTAGCGAGCGCCCTGGCCGAGCGTCAGCCAGTCGACGGTGTCGTTTCCGGGCGGCTGACGCCGCGCCTTGCCCCCTGCCTCGGCCACGCGCTGAATCTAAACAAATCTGCACTTTTTTGCGAGGAGCCGCCACTCACGGCGTCGTGACCGTCACGATGCGCGTCTCCGTGATCCGGTTGGTCTGCGTCCAGGGCTTGATCGTCGCGAAACTCGTCACAGGCTTCGCCGCCTCCGGGCGATCCTCGAGCGCCTGACCGACCGCTACGCCCACGCCGAAGAGGACGGCAGCGGCAAGCGCGCCGCCGAGCCAGCGGAGGAGCGTTGCGCCGCGGCGCCCACGCGGACGAGGAGACGAGCCGAGGGTCACGGCGAGTAATCCTGAGCGCCGCGGGCGTAGCGGTGAAACGCCGCGTCCTGGGCGACGGAGAGCTTGCCGGCCCAGCCGGGGCGTTCACCCCCTTCGGCGACAGCCTCGAGCACCCAGTTGTCGGCGGCCCCGTAGACGTCGGCGAGCTCGTCGAGCGTGAAGTGCTCGCCGATGCGCCTGCGGAGCTCCTTGGTCACCGCCTCCACCTGATCCATCAGCGCCTCAAAGGCGTCGGGGTCGGATACCTCGGCCGACAGGCGACGGTTGCCCTCGTCCCACTGCTGCCGCGCTGCATCCAGGTAGCTCGCCACACCAGCCTCCTACCCTGCGGAGTCGAGAGTGCAGCACCGGTCGGGCCAACTCGGCGCGATCTCGGCCAGGATCCGCTCCCCGAGCTCGTATCCGGGACGGGCGAGCGCGAAAGCCACGTGGGCGTGCAGGCACTTCAGCCGCTCGGGCCGCGACGTGCCGCCGATGCCGAGGTCGAGGGACGTGCCGCCCTCCCGTCCAACCCGCCCGGCGGCGAGCTCGCGGCGGACGACGCGCTGATCGGCCGTCGCGCGCTCGAGACTCGCGGTGAGCGTCTCGTCCGTCGCAGCCAACTCGCTCCAGCGCTCGATACCGCCGGCCGCCTCGAGGCGGGCCACGGCGGCGACGAGGTAGCGGCAGGTCAGGTAGTAGGTCGTCGGGAAGGGGTCGCCGGCGCTGTCGTACGGCGACTGCTCGGTGACTGCCGGCGCGCCGAAGGGGCAGCGGGCGGCGACGCGCAGGAACGCGCGCGGCTCACGGCGCAGCTGGCGCTCGACGATGGCTCGGTCATCCACCGGCTCCGATGCTAGATGGTTGATGCCACGATCTTGCGCGTCTGGATGCGCGATCTGGCGCGTCTGGGCCGCTCCCTCCCCGGCCAACGGCCCGCAAGCGGCCCGTCGCCCGGTGTGTGCGCTTCGCGCCGTCGAGTCGTCACCGATGCTGGGAGCATCGGCAACGCCTCGCCGCCGCGCCCCAGAGCGGCCAGCTCGCACCCCGAACCTGCAATCTCATGGCATCACCCATCTAATTGCCGGTAGCGGCATCAGCCTTCCGGCGGCGCCACTCGTCGATTCCCTTGACAATGAACAGCCGCTCGCCCGCCTTGACGAGCCCGAGTCGGCGGGCGCGGCGCGCGAGTGCCGCCGGCGTGTCCGACTCGGCGAGACGGCGCGCGAGCTCGTCTCGCTCGGCGCGCAGGGAGCGGACCTCGGCCGCGCGGTCCTCGAGCGACGACCTGGTCTCGACATAGCTCTTCAGCGGCCGGTAGTAGAGAAGGGCAACGACGGCCAGCGTCCCGATTGCGAGCCAGCGCATGAGCGGCGGCCGCCTCCGGGGACGGCGGCTGGATCGCTGCGGCTTCGAGCGTGGCGGCATGCAAACGTCGATTCGCGGGCGCTCCGCCCCCTCCTCCCGCGAACGCGCTATGCGTACGCCAGTTTGATCATGTCGGTGGTCCCGGGGATGTTCACCGCGGTCCCAGCCGTCAGCACCACGAGGTCGCCCTCGTCGAGCAGGCCGGTCTGGCGCCCAGCCTCGAGCGAGTTGGCCCAGAGCTCCTCGACGTCAGCAGCTTCCGGCATGGGGGCCGGGGTCACGCCCCACTCGAGCGCCATGTGCTGAAGAGCGTGGGGGTGGTGCGAGAGGCCGATCACCGGGCGACGAGGTCGCAGCCGGGCGACGACCGAGGCGGTGCGGCCCGTGAACGTCGGGACGAGGATCGCCTTCGCTCCGAGCGTCTCGGCGAGGTCACAGGCCGCGTTCGACATCGCCTCACCCACGGTCGGCTCGTCGCCCGGTTGAGGGAGCTGGTGCCGGTACTCGATGCTCGGCTCGATCGTGCGGGCAATCATCTCCATCGTCCGGACGGCCTCGAGCGGGTACTCGCCGATGGCGGTCTCCTCCGAGAGCATCAGCGCCGAAGTCCCGTCGAGGATCGCGTTCGCTATGTCGCTCGCCTCGGCGCGCGTCGGCTCGGGCTGGTGGACCATCGACTCCAGCATCTGCGTCGCCGTGATCACCGTCTTGCCCTCCTCAAGGGCCTCTTTGATGATCCGCTTCTGCAGGAGCGGGACGATGGCGGGGCCAATCTCCACGCCGAGGTCGCCGCGGGCGACCATGACCGCGTCCGCCTCCTCCAGGATGGCCGGCAAAGCGTCGACGGCCTCGGCCTTCTCGATCTTCGCGATCACATGAGCATGCGCCCCGGCCTGCTTGATCAAGCCCTTCAGATCGCGGACATCGGCCGCCGATCGAACGAACGAGAGCGCGACGAAGTCGACGCCGAGCCCGAGCGCGAAGTCGAGATCGTCAGTGTCCTTGCGGGTCAGGGCCGGGATCGGGACGGGGACGCCCGGCACGTTGACGCCTTTGTTCGACGCGACGGTTCCGCCGACGACGACGATGCAGCGGGCCCTGCCGCCATCGACCTCCTCGACGCGCAGCCGGATGAGCCCGTCGTCGATGAGCACGTCGTGGCCCGGCTGGAGCACCTGGCCGATCACGGCTGGAAGGACAGGCAGCTCCCCCGGCCGCGCGTCCTCTCCGGTGACCACGATCTGATCCCCCTCCTCGAGCCGCACCGAGTCCCCGATGTCGCCGATCCGGAGCTTGGGGCCCTGGAGATCCGCAATCAGCGCGATCGGGCGCCCGACCTCCTCCTGCGCCTGTCGCACCATTCGCGCGTACTCCGCATGCTGATCGTGCGTCCCGTGGGAGAAGTTCAGGCGCGCGCCGTCCATCCCGGCCCGCGCGAGGGCGGTGACGTGCTCCTGGGTGCGCGACGCCGGTCCGAGCGTCGCCACGATCTTGGTGCGGCGGGGCACCGTCGAGGCCACGGAGTTCAGCGTAGCCGCAGCGGAATCGAGATCTCGTTGATCCTCGAGCCGTCCGCGGCGGAGAGCTCGAAGACGACGAGCCGGCCGTCTTGCGGCGCATCGACCTCGTACGGAACCGTGAACTGGAACGTTCCGCGCGTGCCCGTTCCGGAGGTGGCCGTAACGAAGTTCTTGCTCAGGATCGTGTCGGTCGGGCCTCGGAGTTCGTAGTTGAAGTTGGCCTCGAACGTGTTCGCGGTTCCGCTGGCCTCGAACCCGGACTCGACCTCTTCGGCAGGCAGCGGGGAGAGGACGAGGACGGCGGGTGTCTGCGCCTCGTAGGCCGCCCGCCCTTTCGCCGGCCCCTGCGGCTCGCCCCCGACGAGGAAGCGCACCCGCTCGACGGTCGGGAACTGCGTCAGCGTGTACACGACCTGCGCCTGGGCAGATGGATCGTCCAACATGCGCGAGAGGTCCACATCGGCGACGGCGGCATCGATCGAGACTCCTCCGAGCTGCGTTCCCGCTGGGATCGCGGTCTCGAGCCCCATTGCACCCTCCTCGGCGGCCAGCCCATTCAGCAGCTCGGTGAGCGCTACGCGGCCGACCTCGGTGCCGGTGACGACGGCCCGCCCGGCCGGCGCGACTTTGCCGTCACGCAGCAGGAAGACGGAGAGGACCGCCGGCGCCTCACCGGGGACCGTTCCCGTGCCGGCCGCGGTTACCGTCTCGCGAACGGTGACGGTCTCCGTCCCGCCATCGTGAAGGCAGCCGCCGGCCAGCAGGGCGAGCGTTACGAGGCTAAGAACGCTTGCGATAGCGCGTCTGGGGCGCGACCGGCGGTGCGGTGCCGGAGGGCACAGTGCAATGGAGCACGGGCCCGGAGAGCACCGTGCCGTCAGCCGCGTCAGCCTCCGGCGGAGGCCGGCTTCGCCGGCCGGGAGCCGAAGGCGGCCAGGCGCGCTAGCGACGCGGAAAAGCATCCCAGCCGGGGTATTCGGCGTCCGAACCGAGCTCCCCTTCGATCCGGAGCAGCTGGTTGTACTTCGCGGTGCGGTCGCTGCGGGACGGCGCCCCCGTCTTGATCTGGCCGACGTTGGTCGCGACGGCAAGATCCGCGATCGTCGTGTCCTCCGTTTCACCCGATCGGTGCGACATCACGACCGAATAGCCGGCCGACCTGGCGAGCGCGATCGTCTCGAGCGTCTCGGTCAACGTCCCGATCTGGTTCACCTTGACGAGAATCGAGTTCGCGACTCGCGACTCGATCCCGCGTTGGAGCCGTTCCACGTTCGTCACGAAGAGATCGTCGCCGACGAGCTGCGTCCTGTCGCCGAGTTCCTTGGTCAGCGCCAGCCATGCGGCCCAGTCGTCTTCGGCCGCGCCGTCCTCGATCGAGACGATCGGGAACCGGTCGACGAGCTCTTTCCAGTACTCGGGAAGCTCCTCGGATGTCGCCTTCCGTCCTTCGAACTCGTAGGAGCCGTCGGCCCCGTACAACTCAGTCATCGCCGGGTCCACAGCGATCGCGATCCGGTCGCGGTGGCCGGCGCGGTCGGCCGCCTCCAAGATTGCCTCGATCGCCTCCTCGCTGGACCCGAGATCGGGGGCGAACCCGCCCTCGTCCCCCACGGCTGTCGCGAGCCCCCGCTCGTCGAGCAGCTTCTTCAGCGTGTGAAAGACCTCGACCGCGATCCGTAGCCCCTCGGAGAAGGTGTCCGCGCCGCCCGGCACGACCATGAATTCCTGCAGGTCGAGCGAGTTGTCCGCATGCACGCCGCCGTTCACGACATTCAGCAACGGCACCGGGAGCACGTGGGCGGCGCCGCCGCCGACCCACTTGTAGAGCGGAAGGCCGGCGTCCGCCGCCGCAGCCTTCGCCACCGCGAGTGAGACCCCGAGGATGGCGTTCGCGCCAAGACGGCCCTTGTTGTCGGTGCCGTCCAGGAGGACGAGCGCCGAGTCGATACCGGCCTGGTCCTCCGGGTCCATCCGAAGCAGGGCCGGCGCGATCTCCGACCGCACGTTCTCGACCGCCTGGGAGACGCCCTGGCCCAGCCACTTCGAGGGATCGCCGTCGCGCAGCTCGACCGCTTCGAACTGCCCTGTGGAGGCGCCGGACGGGACCGCCGCCCGGCCGACCGCACCGGACTCGAGCGCGACCTCGACCTCGACGGTCGGGTTGCCCCGCGAGTCGAGGATCTGGCGGGCGCGGATGTCCGTGATCGGGCTGCTCAACGTGATCCTCCTTTTGCGGCGTCGAAGTATCGGTCTTTCTCCTCCAGCGTGAGCTCGGAGAAGACCTTGCCGTCGGCGCGCGCGAGCTCCTCCCCCCGCTCCACGCGCTCGGCGAAGCGCTTCGAGGCGCCGCGCAGCGCGAGCTCGGGGTCCACGTTCAGGCGGCGTGAAACATTCACGGCAGCGAATAGGACGTCCCCGAGCTCCTCGGAGACGTGCGTATCCGGCTCGGACTCGGGCGCCGGCTCGCCCGCCTCGGCGAGCGCCTCGCGGAGCTCTCGCACCTCGTCGTCGAGGTCGGCCAGCGCGGCGGCCGCGTCCGGGTACTCGAAGTCGATCGCGGCGGCCCGCCGCTGGAGCTTCCGAGCGTAGAGCAGGGCCGGAAGCGTCTCGGGGACGTGGTGGAAGATCCCCTCGCGCGCCTCCTGCTCTGCCTTGATCCGATCCCAGTTCTCCCGGACCCGGCCGGGCGTTCGCGCCTCGACCTCGCCGAAGACATGCGGGTGACGGCGGACGAGCTTCTCGTGGATCCGCAGGGCGACCGACTCGAGCGATCCGGCGCCTCGCTCGTCGAGGAGCAACGCGAGGAAGTAGGTCTGGAAGAGAAGATCCCCGAGCTCGTCCTCGAGCTTTGCGTCGTCATCGGCCAGCACGGCGTCCGCGACCTCGTAGGCCTCCTCGATCGTATGCGGGACGATCGTCTTCGCCGTTTGCTCACGATCCCACGGGCAGTCGCGGCGTAGGCGCTCGGTCAGGTGGTGGAGCTCGAGGAGGGCGTTTGCGAGTGAGTCGGACTCGGCCAGCGAACTAGCCGGTCGCGGCGTCCTGGGCCTTCGGCTTGTAGCCGACCTGGTACGTCGTCTCGTCGTTCAGATCCTTGCGCATGCCCGCGACCCACTTCTCCATCTCCTTGTTGCGCTTTTCCTGGAGCAGCTGCTGGCGGATCGCTTCCTTGACCTGGTTGTACGGCGTCGACTGGCTCTTCTTGACGGGGCTGAGCGCCTGGATGATGTGCCAGCCGTACTGGGTCTTGGTGGGCTTGGAGATTCCGTTGTTGCCGATCGTGAACGCGACCTGCTCGAACTCGGGGACGAGCTGGCCCTTCGTCGCCGTCATGCGGCCGCCCTGGTTCTTGGAGGCGGGATCCTGCGAGTGCTCCTTCGCGACCTTCTTCCAGTCGCCGCCGGCCTTCAGCTCGTTGTAGAGGCGGTCGGCGAGCGGTTTCTTCTTGACGAGCACGTGGCGGACGCTGCGCGTCTCGGGCGTCCCGTACTGAGCCTTGTTCTTGTCGTAGTACTTCTTAGCCTCGTCGTCGGAGACTTTCACGTCCTTCGTGACCTTGTTGAAGATCGCCTCTTGCACGAGGTTGGCGCGAATGATGTCGCGCGCCTGCGGCTCGCTCAGGCCCTGTGTCTTGAGCTCGGCCTCGAATTTCTTCTTGTCGCCCTGGTGGCGCTCCTTGATGTACTGGTCGATTCGCTTCTGGACGGCCTCGTCGCTGATATCGATCCCGAGGTCGTCGGCCTTGACCTCGAACTGGGTGCGCTGGATCAAGAAGCGCATCGCCTGGTCGCGGAGCTGGACGTACTCAGGAGTGCCGACCTTTGGGAACGGGCGCTTCTGCGCGGTGTAGCTCTGCTCCGCGTACTTGATCAGGTCGTCGAATTCGGACTTCGCGATCGACTGGTCGCCCACCACAGCGACCGAGTTCGCCGGCACTGCGCCGGAACTGCCGCCGTCGCCACCGCAAGCAGCAGCGAAAACCGCGACCCCGAAGGCTAGAAGTACTGGAAGAAAGACCCGTCTCATGAAAAAGCGCCCGCTTACGCTGCGCGGCGCGTTTCGAGAATAGCATTGACTAACCTGATCGCTCCGGTAAATACATCGTCTCTTAACGAGACCTCTTTCCGGGCGGTCGTGTAGATGGCGGTTTCGACCTTTTGGCGGAGCTCGCGCAGCTCGCCGGAGCCCAGAACGAGCGGTCCGACGGTGGCCCGGCCACCCCGGAAGACGAGGTAATCCGCCCCCAGCTTGGCGACCTTGATCCGGGCCTCCTGGATCGCGAACAGGTTCTCGACGGGCTCGGGTAGCGGCCCGAAGCGGTCGATCGTCGCCGCTTCGAGCTCCCGCAGCTCCTCTTCGATCTCGACGAACGCCAGGCGCCGGTGAAGATCGATTCTCATCGCCTCCGAGTTCACGTAGGTGTTCGGAACGTAGGCGTCGACGCGAGCGTCCACCCGCACGGGCCGCGCCGTCGGACGCCGCTCGCCGGACAGCTCCGCCACCGCCTCGCCCAGGAGCTCGACGTACAGCTCGAAGCCAAGCGCCGCGACGTGGCCGGACTGCTCGGCGCCGAGGAGGTCGCCGGCGCCGCGGATCTCGAGATCCCGCATCGCGATCGCGAAGCCGGCGCCGAGCTCGGTGTGGTCGGCGAGCGTGGCGAGGCGGGCGCGCGCCTCGGGGGTGAGCTCGGAAGCGTCGGGATAGAAGAGGTACGCGTGAGCCAGGAGATCGGATCGGCCCACCCGCCCGCGGATCTGGTAGAGCTGGGCGAGTCCGAGCGCGTCCGCCCGCTCGACGATCAGCGTGTTCGCCTGAGGGATGTCGAGGCCCGACTCGATGATCGTCGTGGAGACGAGGATGTCCGCGTCGCCGCGGAGGAATGACAGCATCCGGTCCTCGAGCTCCTTTTCGCGCATCTGCCCGTGGGCGACCAGGAAGCGCAGCCCCGGGCAAAGCTCCTGCAGGAAGGCGGCGCGCTCGTCGATCGTCTCGACCCGGTTGTGCAGGAAGAAGCCCTGGCCGCCGCGGGCGACCTCCCGCTCGAGCGACTGCTTGACGAGGTCCTCGTCGAACTCGCCGACGTGCGTGCGGATGGGCCGGCGCCCCTCGGGTGGCGTTTCGATGATCGAAATGTCGCGGAGGCCGGAGAGCGACATGTGGAGGGTGCGAGGGATCGGCGTCGCGGTGAGCGCCAGGACGTCGACCTCGAGTCGGAGCTGGCGGAGCAGCTCCTTCTGGGCGACGCCAAAGCGTTGCTCCTCGTCGACGATCACGAGCCCGAGGTCCTTGGGGATCACGTCGCGCGACAGCACTCGGTGCGTTCCGATCAGCACGTCGACCTTGCCGTCGGCGAAATCGGCGAGCACCTGTTTCGTCTCCTTGGCGCTCCGGAAGCGCGACACCATCTCGACGCGGAGCGGGAAGTCGCGGTAGCGCTCGCGGAAGGTGTTCCAGTGCTGCTGGGCGAGCACGGTCGTCGGGACGAGCATCAGCGTCTGCTTCCCGTTGAGCGCGACGGCGAAGGCTGCGCGGACCGCGACCTCCGTCTTTCCGAACCCGACGTCGCCGCAGATCAGCCGGTCCATCGGCCGCGGCGCCTCGAGGTCTTCCTTGACGGCCTCGATCGCGACCCGTTGGTCGTCCGTCTCCTGGTAGGGGAAGCTCGCCTCGAGCTGCTCGAGGTACTCGTGACGGAGGTCGTATGACACGCCGGGCGCCTGCTGACGCTGCGCGTAGAGACGGAGCAGCTCGCTGGCGAGCTCGCGGATCCCTTCGCGGGCACGGCTCTTGAGCAGCTGCCAGGCCTTGCCGCCGAGCTTCGAGAGCGCGGGTGCGCCCCCGTCGACGCCGACGTAGCGGGAGACTTTCCCCAGCTGCTCATGTGGGACGTAGAGGCGGTCGTCGCCGCGGAACGCAAGCAGGAGGTAGTCGCGGGTGACGCCCGCGACCTCCTTCGTGTCGAATCCGAGGAGCTTGCCGACGCCGTGGTCCTCGTGCACGACGTAGTCGCCCGTGCGGAGGTCGGCAAAGGACTGGAGCGCTCGACCGACGCGATGCTCGGAGCGCCGGGGCTTCCGCCGGAAGACCTGAGTGTCGGGCAGGACGGCGATCCCCAGTTCGCGCCAGACGAAGCCGCGC
Organism: Gaiellaceae bacterium; assembly: GCA_046714355.1. Taxonomy (GTDB): domain Bacteria; phylum Actinomycetota; class Thermoleophilia; order Gaiellales; family Gaiellaceae; genus JACDAN01. The sequence continues at coordinate 18,948 of JBKKAR010000085.1, forward strand.
CGGGCGGGCGAGACGGCGTAGAGGAGCTCCGGGTCGCTGGGCAGCTCCTCGCCCGGGTCGAGCAGGCGAGCGTCGACCCGACGGAGCATGTTCTGGTTCCGGAGCGCCTCGCCGCGGTGGGCGAATGCGACGACTACGCGGAGACCGGCGCGGACGAGCGAGGCGAGCTCCTGTTCGGCCTCGGCGAGGCCGCGAGCAGCGATCGCGGGCCGTTGGGCCTCGAACGAGACGGGCTGGCCCGTCGGGAAGGGATCGATCTCTGCGGCGCCCTCCAGCGGCTGCGGTCGAAGATTCTCCTCGGCCCAGACTTCCCGCACGGCGTCCGGCTCCCAGACGAGGTCGGGCGGCCGGCCGAGCGGTGGAACCAGATCGGCCGGAACGGGCGCGGGTGCGTCGTCGGACAGTGTCGGCTCGGAGAGGTCGGCTCGCCGCTCAGCCGCGGGATAGATCACGGCGTCCCCGACCGCGTGCAGCGTCCGCTGGGTGAAGGGCGAGTAGACGCGGATCGACTCGATCTCGTCGCCGAAGAGCTCGATGCGAAGCGGCTCGCGGCCGGTCGTGGGGAAGACGTCGACGATCCCGCCGCGGACGGCGAACTGCCCACGCTCCTCGGCCCGCTCGACTCGCTCGTAGCCTGCGAGCGCGAGGCGCTCGGTCAGGCCCTCGGCGTCCTCCGGGAGTCGGATCGGCTCCGGCCGCTCGCCCGGCGGCGGCATCCCCTCGGCGATCGCTGTGGCGGACGCCGCGACGAGCCCGCGCGCCGCGAGGACGTCGAGCGCCCTGGCGCGCTCGCCGACGAGGTGCGGCGCCGGATCGAGGCCGGAGCCCCAGCGGACGCCGCGGCTCGGGAGGAGCGCGACCTGCTCGTCGCCGAGGAACCAACCGGCCGCCTCGGCGGCGTCGCGCGCGTCGGCGTCCTCTGGGAGGACGACGAGGAGACCTCGGTGGAGACGGAGGTGGAGAGCGGCGAGAAGGACTGGCAGTGCCGGCTCCGAGACGCGTGCCCGCGGTCCCTTACGGTCGGCGGCCTCGACGGCGAGCCCCTGGTGGGTGGCCGCGAGGTCGTCGGCGAACGCCTTGAGGCGCTCGCTGTCGGCGAGCTCGCGAGCAACGACGTGTAGCACCGGCCGGTCCACGACAAACACCGGAACGGTCAGGTTCCGGGGCGTCGAATGCTACGCGTGTTGTTCGCTGCTGGCCGCATCCATCCCTAACCCCCACCCACCCACGGGGATCGAAAGGCTAGGCGGCGAATCCGCTCGCGAGAGTGCCAGTACTGCGTCGGAACAGGATCAGGGCGCGCCGAAGAAGACCCGCTCCATCGGCGGCTCCTCGGGTTCCTCAGGCTCGACCGCCGCACCAGCGGGCCGGTCGACGTAGGCCCGCGCCTGCAGCGTGAAGAGCTCCGCATAGAGGCCGTCCAACTCCATGAGCTCCTCGTGCGACCCCTCCTCGACGACCCGGCCGTGGTGGAGCACGTAGATCCGGTCAGCCGAGCGCACGCTCGAGAAGCGATGCGAGATGAGCACCACCGACCGGCCGTGCAGCAGCTCGCGCATTCGCTTGAACAGGTTGCTCTCCGCGCGGGCGTCGAGCGACGCCGTCGGCTCGTCGAGGATCACGAAGGGCGCGTCCCGGAAGAAGGCCCGCGCCAACGCCACGCGCTGCCACTGGCCGATCGAGAGGTCGAACCCACCGGAGAATTCGCGCCCGAGCATCGTGTCGTACCCGTCTGGGAGCCCCTCGAGGAACTCGTGGGCATCCGCCCGCGCGGCCGCCTCGAGAATCGCATCGAGGTCATCGATGCGCTCTTTCCGCCCCAGCCCGACGTTCTCTCGAGCCGGCAGCAGGTACCGCTCGAAGTCCTGAAAGATGACGGAGACCGAACGCCGCAGCTCGTCCGCGTCGACCTCGGCGAGATCCACATCGTCCCAACGGATGCGTCCGCTCTCCGGCCGGTAGAGGCCCGCGAGCATCTTGGCAAGCGTCGTCTTGCCCGACCCGTTCTCGCCGACGAGGGCGACGACCTCGCCCTTCCGGATCTCCAGCGAGACGCCGTCGACCGCCGCTCGGTCGGATTCCGGGTACGTGAAGGACACGTCCTCGAGGGACAAGGTGTCGAAGCCCTGGGGCGCCGGCCGTGAACCCTTCGCCGCCTCGACTGCCGGCTCCAGCGTCAGGAACGAGGAGTAGTCGCGGACGAAAAGCGTCGCCTCGTAGAGCGACGTCGCGCTGAAGTGGACGGCCTGCAGCCGGTTCGCGAGCTGGTAGAGGCCGAAGATCGCCGCGCCGGCCGCCGCGAGGCTCATCCGTCCGCTGATGTAGAGCCACGAGAGCATCCCGATCGTCCCGACCGTCACCGCGGAAGACGCGAGCGACCCGAGGAGCGAACGCCCGGTGCGCCGTTTCGCGAGCTGCCGCAGTTCCGAGATGCGCTCGTCGTAGAGCCGGTCGTACCGCTCGCGGAGGAAGCTCGCGAGGTTGAAGGCGCGCACCTCCTTCGCCGAGTTGCGCCCCATGAGCACGTTCTGCAGGTAGCTGCGCTGCCGGTCGCTCGGCGTCATCCCGCGGCTGAAGTGGTAGAGGTCGCGGGTGTTCAGCGACGCCACGATCCAGAGCGGGACGTAGCCGATCAGGATGAACGGCAGCAGGAGCGGCTGCATCGTGGCGAGGGCGGCGACGATCCCGATCGACGCCACCGCAGCACCCACCATCCCGAGCAGCCCGTTGACGGTCTGGAGCGCCCGGAACTGGCCTTGCGCTCTTGCGCGCTGCAGCCGGTCGTAGAAGTCAGGCGACTCGAACGCCAGGAGGTCGATTCGCGTCGAGACGTCGAGCACGCGGTCGATCGCCCTGCGTCCAACCAGCTCGCCGAGCACCCGGCTCTGCTCGGACTGCACCGCCTGCGCCAGGTCGAGCGCGACGGTGATCCCGACGAGCAGCGCGAGAACCGGCGCCAGCTCGCCGAACCGCAGCTCGCCGCCCGCACCGAGGACGGCGTCCAGCACCTCCTTGCCGACGAAGAGCTGAACCGCGACGCCGACGGCGGCGACGAGCTGGAGCGACGCCGTGAGCAGGAAGATGTTCCGGCCTGCCGACCAGACGAGCCGCAGCGAGTCTGCTAGGAGTTGAGGCAGGTCACGCCAGGTGCCCTGCGACCCCTCGGGGTGCATGACCTCCCACCAGGTGCGGCCGCGGCGCGGACCGGCTGCGCCTTCGCGCACAGGGTTTCGCGCCGCTTGGGCGCGCCGCCGTCACCCTGGATGAAGACGCGGTCGATCTCCTAGTTGTACCGGCGCTGGGCCTCCTCGACGCCGTCCCGCGCGATCGTCTCCACCGCGTCCGCTGCGCGAGCGATCAGCGCATCTGCGTCGATCTCCGGCTCGAACCCGCCGAGGACGTAGTCGGCGACGCTCCGCCGATCTCCCCGCCCCGGCCTCCCGACGCCGACGCGAAGCCGCAGGAAGTCGTTGGTCCCGAGCGCCTGCGCAATCGATCGCAGCCCGTTGTGGCCGGCGAGCCCGCCGCCGAGCCGAGCCTGGAGGCGTCCCGGATCGAGGTCCACGTCGTCGTGGACGGCGAGCAGGTCGCCCGGCTCGACCTTGAAGAACTTCCTCGCAGCCCCGAGCGAGCGGCCCGAATCGTTCATGTACGTCTCCGGCTTGAGGAGCGCGAGCCGCAGTTCGTCCAGCCGGATCTCGGCGAGCTGCCCGGAGAACTTCCCGCGGAAGGAGCCGCCGTGCCGTCGCGCAAGCTCGTCCACGACCAGCCAGCCGACGTTGTGCCGGGTGCGCTCGTACTGGCGCCCCGGGTTCCCGAGCCCGGCGACGAGCAGATCCAGCGTCGAGGCACGCTCGCCCCGACCTAAGAGACGCACGACTTAGCCTTCGGTGGTGCCGGGCTTGCCCGACTCGCCGGAGCCCGCATCCCCGTCCGCCTCGGCCTCGCCCTCGGCCGCGCCTTCCGGCGCTTCCTCGCCCTCGGCGAGCTCCGCGCCTTCCTCGAGTTCCTCCTCGGAGACCTCGGGCTCGGGCTCCTCGACCTTCGTCGGCAGCGTCACCGTCGCGAGCACCGTTTCCTCGGGATCGTCGAGGAAGGTGACGCCCTCCTGCTGAGCGACGTCGGCCAGGCGGAGCGTGTCGCCGATGTGCATCTCGGAGATGTCGACCTCGATCCGCTCGGGGACCTCCATCGGTAGTGCTTCGACGTTGATCTCGCGCGACACCTGCGAGAGCACCCCGCCCTCTTTCGTGCCGGCGGACTCGCCGACGAGCTCGATCACGACCTGCGCGTGGATCGGCTGGTCGAGGCGCACTTCCTGGAGATCGATGTGCGCGATGCGGCCGGTGATGACGTCCTGTTGGTAGTCCTTGAGGATGGACGCGTGGGTCGTCGTCTGACCCTCCAGCACGACGTCGAGGATCGCGTGGAGCCCCGAAGGCCCCGTCAGCACCCGGCGGAGCTCACGCTCCGGGACGCAAAAGGCGTGCGGCTGCTTGCCGCGGCCGTAGAGGACGCCGGGAATGAGGCCCTGCTTGCGGAGCCTTCGAGTCTCGGCGGAGCCCCGCGAGTCGCGCTCCGCGACCTCGAGCTTTACGCGTTCACCTGCCACGGCGCGGGAGTGTAGCTACGCGGGGCATCTAAGAGGCTCCAACATGATGACGCTTCGTCGCCGGGGTGCGCTGGGTGGTGTGAGCCAAGGACGCAGGGAGCGTTCATATGCAGTGCATATGGGCGCGACTGAGGACGCCGGATCACGACGCCTAGCGTGGCCCGGCGGCACAAGGCTCATTGTGTTGGAGCCTCTTCGGGCCTAGTTTCGCCAGCGCGTCACACAGCCCGCGCTCGGCCAGGTCAAACCACCAGTCCAGTTCCGGCGGGTGTCGTGCGGTTGCGATTTCCTCGACCGCGGCAAACAGCGCTCCGGACTCGTCGAAGGGCCCCTCGAACGCCCTCACCGTCCAGCTGCCGTCCCCGGGAAGCGCAACGAAGACCGTCGAGATCGGTTCCTCCGCGTGCTCCAGGGCGTCGAGGATCAGGTCGCCCGGGCCCTGGGGCAGAGCGACTCCCGCTCGGACCTCGCCGAGCTCGGCTAGAAACGGCGTCGAATAAGGGAACAGCAGGTCGTTTGGGCCCGCTCGGACCGACGCATCGATGCTGGTGGGCAGAAGCCCTAGCTCGCGCGGGTCGCGGAGGTCGCTGGCCGGCGAGGCCACGGCCGCGAGTGCGATCGCGGCGATCGCGGCCGCGGCGAGCCCGGCCGGCAGCCGGCGGATCGACCACGAGGTTCCCACGCCGATCGCGGCCGCCCACAGCGGAAGAGCGTAGAAGAGGTGGCGCGGCGAGAGATCGGGCGCAGTTCCGGCGCGCAGAAGGAGGAACAGAATCGGCGGAAAGAAGACGGTCGCCGAGACCGCGGCGACCGCAGGCTCGCGACGTGTCAGCACGACCAGGCCGATGAGCGCCAGCGCCGTGAACGCCAGGAAGAGAACGCCGTCACCGCCGGCGAAGGCCGACAGCGCGGCGACGAGCTCGCCCCAGGCATCGCCCGGTGAAGCGAGGGCTTCGCCGCTCCCGGATGACACGTTCGCCCGATCGGCGAGCCGCAGGTCGGCCACCAGGAACGGCAGCGCGGCGAGCGCGGCGAGCACGACCGGCACCGCGTCCCGAATCGACCGCCGCCGCCAGAGGATGGCCGCCACAGCCAGCGCGGAGAGCGCCGGGATCAGCCCGTACGGGTGCACGGCGGGCAGCAGCCACGCCGCCGCGGCCGCGGCGGTCACGGTTCCCCGAGTGCGCCGCTGGACGGCGCGCACGAAGAGATCCGCCGCGAGCGCCGCCACCAGGACGAAGAGCGCGTACATCCGCCCGAAGCTCCCGTAGACGGCGAGCGCCGTGGACGATGCCGCGACCGCCGCCGAGACGATGCCGGCGGAGGCGCCGCCCAGCCGGCGACCCAGGTCGAAACAGAGTGGCACCGCAGCCACGGCGCACGCGACGGAGAGCCAGCGCAGCGCGTCGGCACTTACGTCGATCCAGAAGGCTGCGTGGGCGAGCACGAAGTGGAGCGGCGCTCCGCCGCGGTCGAGGACGACGGTGTCAAGGACCTCGGGAAGCGGCCGCATGCCGATCAGGCCGGCCGTCGCCTCGTCCTCGTAGAGCGGCTTCCCGCGAACGTCGGGCGCCAGCCGGTAGAGGAGCAGGCCGCAGGCGGCGGCGACCGAGCCTCCGGCGAGGAGCCGCGATCTAGAAGAGTTGGTTCGCGCCGTGGAAGACCGCCGAGACGGACTCGTCGGCGAAGACGTTCATGATCGTGTCGGCCAACAGACCCGAGACCGGCAGGACGCGAAGGATCGCCGGTCGCTCGAGCGGGCTGAGCGCCACGGTGTCGGTGACGACGATCTCGGCGAGGTCGGCGCGAGCGAGCTTCTCGAGCGCGTCGCCGACGAAGTGACCGTGGGTCGCAAAGACATAGATCTCTTTCGCGCCGGCCTCCTTCAGCGCCTGCGCGCCCGCGAGCAGCGTCCCGCCCGTGAGGATCATGTCGTCACCCATCAGCGCCGTCTTCCCGGCGACGTCGCCGATAACTTCCGTGATCGACGCCAGGTCGTGTGCCGGCCGCGTCTTGTTCATGATCGCGAGGTCGGCGTCGAGCATCTGGCCGAAGCGGCGGGCGAGCTTCGCACGTCCCGCGTCCGGGGAGACCGAGACGACGTTCTGGCCGGCAAGGCCCTTGTCCCGGAAGTACTGCGCGAAGAGCGGCAGCGCCGTCATGTGGTCGACCGGGATCGTGAAAAAGCCCTGGATCTGCCCGGTATGCAGGTCCATGGTCAGCACCCGGTCGACGCCCGCCGCCTTCTCGAGCGTGTCGGCCAGGAGCTTGGCCGTGATGGGTTCGCGGGGGGCCGACTTCTTGTCCTGCCGCGAGTACGGGAACCACGGCATCACGGCGGTGATTCGCTTCGCCGAGGCCAGCTTCGCCGCGTTGATCATCACGAAGAGCTCCACCAGGTGCGCGTTCACCTTCCCGACTCCCGCGCACGACTGGACGATGAACAGGTCGGCTCCGCGGATCGACTCCTCGTACTTGCAGTAGACCTCTCCGTTCGCGAACGTCTTCAGCTCGACCGGGCTGAGCTGGACCCCGAGCTTTTCGGCGATGTCGGCGGCGAGGTCGGGATGCGAGCGGCCGGAGACCAGCATCAGACGTTTCTGCGGTCCGCGCTCGAGCCAGTGCTGACGCTGCGGCTCGGCGTTGTCCGCCGGCGCGTCGAGGCCCGGGAGCGGGGCGACTTCAGTCGTCGTCACTGTGGGCTCCACGCTCGGCGTATCCCTCCTTGTTCTCCTGGCGCGCACGGGCGACGGCGAGCGCTCCGGGAGGGACGTCCTTCGTGAGGACGGATCCCGCCGCAACCCAAGCATCGTCGCCAATCTCGATCGGAGCAACGAACGCATTCTGGACGCCGGTCCTGACGTTCCGGCCGATCGTCGTCCGGCCCTTCGGCTTGCCCGACTCGTGCGGGAAGTTGACGGTGATGTTGCCGGCGGCGATGTTCGTCCCCTCGCCGATATCGGCGTCGCCGATGTAGGAGAGATGGGGCACCTTCGTGCCCTCGCCCACTCGCGAGTTCTTGATCTCCACGAACGTGCCCGCCTTCGCGTCCGCCTCGAGGACCGTGCCGGGGCGAAGGTAACAGAATGGGCCCACGGTCACACGCGGGCCGATCTCGGCGTCGACGGCGACGACGTGCGGCCCGACGCGGGCTCCTTCGCCGACCGTCGTCCTGCCGTTGAGGACCGTGAACGGCTCAACGACGGCGTCCGGCTCGAGCTCCACGGTCGGGTCGATCCACGTAGTCGCCGGATCGACGATCGTGACTCCGGCGAGCATGTGCGCCTCATTGACGCGGTCGCGCAGCGCCGCCGCCGCGGCCGCCAGCTCGACCCGGGTGTTCACTCCCTCTGCCTCGAGCGGATCGAGCGCCGGTTGTGCACCGACCTTCTCGCCCTCTTCCACCAGGAGACCGATGGCGTCGGTCAGGTAGAGCTCGCTCTGGGCGTTCGAGGGCGCGAGGCGCTCGAGCACGGGCCACAACTTGGCGCCCGCGAAGACGTAGATGGACGAGTTGACCTCGTCGATCGCAGCCTCTTCCTCGGAGGCGTCCGAGGCTTCGACGATCGCGCGGACCGAGCCGTCATCGCCCCTGACGATCCGTCCGTACGAGCCCGGGTCCTCTTTCCTGAAGGTCAGGACGGTGGCCGCCGCCTCGCTGTGGCGGTGGTTCGCGACGAGAGCTTCGAGCGACGCCGAGGTGAGGAGGGGAGCGTCTCCCGCCAGGACGAGGACGTCGCCGTCGTGGCCTTCGAGCGCCTCCCGGGCCGCGGCTACCGCGTGGCCGGTGCCGAGCGGCTCGTTCTGAAGCGCGACCTCGACGCTGCCGTACTCTTCGGCGAAGTCCGGCGAGCTCACGACGACGACCCGGGCGACACCGAGCCCGCGGGCGGCGTCGATCACCCAGTCGACGAGACGGCGACCGAGCACGAGATGCAGGTGCTTCGGAGTCGCCGAGCGCATGCGCGTGCCGAGACCGGCCGCAAGTACAACGGCGGCGAGGTCCGTTTTTGGCCCGTTCGTCTCCACGACGAGGCGTAGTGTGTCAGTCGTCGTCGGCAAACCGCGTCGCCGACGCAATTAGCCCGAGGAACAGTCTTCCCTACCCCGAGACCCTCGTTATCGACGCTGTACGTCCCCGGCGAGGAAGATGTGGGCGTCGGGTTTCGCTCCTCGGAGCCCGTCCCGTCGCCGAAGTCCCACGACCAGCGGGTGGGCGTGCCGAGTGTCGCTTCGGCGAAGCGGACGAGGAGCGGCGCGCCGCCGCTTGTCGGGGTTGCCGTGAACTCGGCGGAAAGCGGAAGCGCGCTGACATATCCGATGCGGGTCTTCGTGGTCGCGTTTTCCGCTGCGTCCCAGACGGTCAGCGTGATCGTGTACGTCCCTGCGAACGAGTAGATGTGCGTTGGGCTCTTCTCGTTCGAGCCGGTGCCGTCGCCGAGGCGCACACCGTCCGGGCCATTCCGATCTCCGCGCTGAAGCTGCTCGAGCTCGGGCCCATCACGCCCGACTAGTCCTCTAGGACTGGGGCGCCAGGATTCGAACCTGGGATCGCGGGACCAAAACCCGCTGCCTTACCACTTGGCTACGCCCCAACGGCGTGAAAGAACGACGCCGGAATCAGTCTGCCACGGCGCAGCGAGTGAGTCTGCTGCGGCCGGACGGCAGCGGCCGCCAGGCTAGCGGCGGCGGTCCCTCAGGAGCACGACGAGCGCGGCCACCGCAAGGATGGCCACGGCGACCACGGCGACGGCCGTCACCACGAAGAGGAGCAGCGGCACGAGGGCGACGAGCGCCTGCGAGACCGCGGCGATCCAGACGACGTCACGGACGAGCGGCGAGTGGATTCGCCGACCGAGCCAGAAGTAGCCGACGATGACGAGCGCGGCGACGAGGAGAGCGCCCGGCCTGCTGATCGCCCCGAAGACGAGCAGGATCGCCTCGACGACGGCGATCCAGAACGCGATCTTCGTGCGGTGCTGCTGGAGCCAGCGCCCCGTTCGAGTCGTCCCGTGCTCGAGGACCGGCTGCTCGATCACGTTCAGGACGCTACCAGGCAGGTGCGGCCAGCCAAGCGTCGCCTCGACCCTCGAGGCGAGCGAGCGCGGTAACCGTTTCGGACTCCTCGCGGAAGAGCCCGTAGACCGCGGGACCGGCCCCCGTAACGTCCGCGCGGAAGGCGCCGAGCTCGAGGAGTTCGTCCGCGAGAGGCGAGCAGGCCAGGTCGTTGGCCGGCAAGGCGGCGAGATCGCCGACCGCGAGCCCCCTGTCGAGGGCTGCGAAGCGCTCCGGGTAGCCGGCCGCACCCCCGCGGCGGTCGAACTCGTCGTAGACGGCAGCCGTCGACGGTTTCTGCGTTTCTCGCGGCATGAGGAGCGCAACCCAGTAGTCCTGCGGAAGATCGAGCGGCGCGAGGTCCGTGCCGTCCCCCTGGCCAAGCTGGGGCCCTTCGGTCAGGAAAAACGGGACGTCGGCGCCAAGTTCGGAGGCGAGCTCGTGGAGGACCTCGGGCGGGAGCGGGTCGTCGAGGAGCTCGTTCGCCAGGAGCAGTGCCGCGGCGGCGTCCGAGCTTCCTCCGCCGAGCCCGGAGGCGACGGGGATCTGCTTCTCGATCGTCGCCCGCCAAGCCGGAGCGATCCCAGCTCGGCCGGCGAGCAGCTCGAGCGCCCCACGGACGAGTGTGTCCTCACCGAAGCCCTCGACGCGGAGCCGGCCCGCGGGCTCGAGAGCAACGCTGTCTGCGAGCGTGATGCGCTGGAGCACCGTCGCGACCTCGTGCTTCCCGTCGGGCCGCTTCGGGCCGACGACGAGCGCGAGGTTGAGCTTGGCCGGAGCGAGGAGCTCGCTCACCGAAGCGCCGTGGCGAGCAGGACGAACTCGGGCGGTGAGAGCTCCTCGGCCCGGGTGGTCGGCGGCCGGCCGAGCTGGGCCAGCGCTACCTCCCCGCGCTCGCGCTCGACCAGACCGGCGAGCTCGAGGGAGTTCGGCAGCCGCTTGCGTCGGTGCGCGAACGCCGCCTCGACGACGCGCTTGAGCTCCGGCCACGGGACGGGTGGCGGCGTCTCGCGACGCCGAAAAGCGACGAGCGCCGAGTCGACGTTCGGCCGGGGTCGGAAGACCTCGCGCGAGACAGCGTGCGAGCCCGTCCGCTCGGCTGCGAGCTGAATCAGGACAGACACCGCACCGTACGCCTTCGTCCGGGGCTGGGCGAAGAAGCGGTCGGCCACCTCGCGCTGCACCATCACGCACCAGAACGTCACGCTCGGCAGCCGCTCCAGGCTCTCGACGACGATCGGCGTGGCGACGTTGTACGGCAGGTTCGCGACGAGCTTCGACGGAAGAGGTTCGAGCGCCGCCAGGTCGAGCTCGAGCGCGTCCGCAAAATGGAGCCGTACGTTGTCGACGCCGCCGAACCGCTCTTGGAGATGCGGCTCCAGCCGGTGGTCGAGCTCGACGGCGTGCACGAGGCCGGTCCGGCGAGAGAGAAAGTCGGTGAGCACGCCCTGTCCCGGCCCGATCTCGAGGACGACGTCGTCGGACTCGAGCTCGGCGAGCCGTCCGATCACGCGGACGATGTTCTCGTCGACGAGAAAGTGCTGTCCGAGCTCCTTGCTCGGTGCGGGAAGCCTCACGGCAGGGAAAAGGCCGTCGACGCGTTCCGGTCGAGCTGGGCCGACAGCTCGACCGCGTCCTCGTCCCTCGTCTCGGCGAGTGCGGCGACGGTGTGGACGACGTTGGCCGGCTCGTTCGGGCGCCCACGACGGGGCTGCGGGGCGAGGTAAGGGCAGTCGGTCTCGGCCAGTAGTCGGTCGGCCGGAATCGCGCGCGCGGCAGCCCTGAGCTCGTCGGCGTTGGGGTACGTCACGTTCCCCGCGAAGGAGACGTAGTAGCCGCGTTCGAGCGCCGGCTCGAGGAGGTCCGGCGACGAGAAGCAGTGCAGGACGACGGTCCCTTCGAAGTCGGCGAGTGCGCGGATCACGTCATCCTCCGCGGCGCGGCAATGGATCACGACGGACTTGCCCAGCTCCTCGGCGAGCGCGAGATGAGCCTGGAACAACTGGCGCTGCGCGTCGTGAGGCGCGTAGTCGCGGTAGTAGTCGAGGCCGGTCTCCCCGACGGCGACGGGGGCGAGCTTCCGGAGATCCTCGAGCCGGGCCGGGTCGGCCTCGCCGGCCTGGTGCGGGTGGATGCCGAGGATCGGGAAGACACCGCGTTCCGAGGCGCAGAACTCAACCACCTGCGCCCACGACTCCGGCCAGGCGCCCACTTCGAGAATCCGGTCGACACCCGCCTCTCGGGCCCGGCCGAGAAGCTCCTCCGGTGGATCCGCGCACGCATGTAGGTGCGCATGCGTGTCGATCACGCAGCGGCGGGAGCTTCGATGCGCGGGAAGAGGGGCGGGGCCGGCTCGATGGCCTCCCCCTCGATGGTCTGGCCCAGGGCGACCCGGGACCAGTCGAAGTCCTCCGGCTGGCCGAGCGCCCGAAGGATCTGCGGCGTCGTCTCCGGCAGGTAGGCGTGCAGCGCAACCGCGACGACCCGCAGCCCGTCGGCGAGCGCATAGAGCACGCGGTCGAGCGCCTCGGCGTTCGCGTCGTCCTTCGCGAGCTCCCACGGCTTCGTGTCGGTGACGAACTTGTTCAGCGCGCGGACGGCGTGCCAGATGACGTCGATCGCGCCCGTGAGGTCGAAATCGTCGAGGCGCCTCTCGACCTCGGGACCCAGTTGATCGAGCGCCGGCGCGCCTTCCGCGCTCGGCGCGAGCGGGATCCGCCCGTCGCGGTACTTGGCGATCATCGCCGTCGTTCGCGAGACGAGGTTGCCGAGGTCGTTGCCGAGCTCGCGCTCGTACCGCTCATGGAGGCTTTCCGGCGTAACGTCGCCGTCCTGACCGAATGAGACGGCGCGGACGGCCCAGAAGCGCAGCGCGTCGACGCCGTACGCCCCGGTGAGGTCGGTCGCATCAATCACGTTGCCGCGGGTCTGCGAGATCCCGCGCCCACCGAGGTTGAGGTATCCGTGGACGAAGATCCGGCGCGGCACGTCATAGCCGGCCGCCAGTAGCAACGCCGGCCAGTAGACGCAGTGGAAGCGGAGGATGTCCTTGCCGATCAGATGCCGCGCGTGCGGCCAGTAGCGCTCGCGCAGGTCCTCGCCAGGCCGGGCATACGTCAGGGCGCTGAGGTAGTTGATGAGCGCGTCGACCCACACGTACACGACCTGCTCCGTGTCCCACGGCACCGGAACGCCCCACGGCTGCCCGGCCCGGCTGAGGCTGAAATCCTGGAGGCCACCTTCGATGAAGCTCCGAGCCTCGTTCCGCCGGAACTCCGGCTGGACGAAATCGGGCCGCTCGTCATACAGCTTCAGCAGCGGTTCCTGGTACTTCGAAAGCCGAAAGAAATAGTTCTTCTCCTCGATCCACTCGGGCACGGTGTCGTGGTCCGGGCACTTGCCGTCGACCAGCTCGTCCTCGGTCTTGAAGGCCTCACACCCCACGCAGTAGAGCCCCGCATACGTGTCCTCGTAGATGTCGCCGTTGTCATAGATCCGCTGGACGAAGTCCTGGACGAAGCGCTTGTGTTCCTCGTCGGTCGTCCGGATGAAGAAGTCGATCTCGGCGTTGATCTTCTCAGGGATCTCGCGCCATTTCTCGGTGATTTGATCGACGTAGACCTGCGGATCGAGCCCCTGCTCCTCTGCGACGCGATACACCCTGGACGCGTGCTCGTCCGTGCCGGTGAGGAAGAAGGTGTCCTCGCCTCGCTGCTTGTGATGGCGCACGAGGATGTCCGCCGCGAGCGTGGTGTACGCATGCCCGATGTGTGGCGTCGAGCTCACGTAGTAGATGGGTGTCGTCAGATAGAAGGTCATCGGCATCCATGATAGGCGCGGGGTTGTCGTCAACCGGGACGGCGGCCGGAGCCTTTTGCGCGCCCCGACGGAAGATCAAGAGACCGGCAATCGCGAGGAGAGCAGCGGCGGCAAGCTCCCACGGCGGGCGGGAATCTCGCTCCGCTGCGGGTTCCGGCGCGGTTCGTTCGTCCTTGCCGACGGCGGTCGCCGGAATCGATCTTGTTGTCTGAGCCTCAGGGCGAACGACCCGCTGGGCGCTGGAGCCGCGGGACACGCCATCCGGAGTCACGACCGTCGCGACAACTGGCGGGGCCGGCCGCCGCCGACTTCGGCTGCGCTTTCTCGAGACGGCGTGGGCCGCCGGCTGCCGGGCCGCCGGCGCTTCGTTCTCAACCGCGCGTCTGACACCCCTTGCGCCCCGAGAGTTGCCGGCCGACGGAATGCCGGACGGCGCCGTTCCACGGAGCGACTCGGTCGGTGACGCCGCCTCTTCCCCGGCGACCTGCCCGCCTTCCAGGGCCGTCCGGGGTTCTGAGGCCGCAGGATCGGGCGCCGGCGGCACAGGAACGGACGGCGTCTCACGCGACGGAAGCAGCGTCATCGGATCGACGTAGCCGCGCGGGTCGTCCGCTAGGCGGACGCCGAGGTGGACATAGGGCTCGCCGACTTCGGCGTCTCCTGTCGGCCCGACGGTCCCGACCGCCTCGCCCTCGGCGACTCCGTCGCCAACGGCGACGGCGATCGAGCCCAGATGAGTGAGGGTGACGGACCAGCCGTCATCGGTCCGCATCGAGACGGTCTTGCCGTTCGACGGGAGTGACCCCGCGAAGGACACCCGACCCGAGACGGCCGCGCGCACAGGCGCACCCGCAGTGCCCGCGAGGTCGATCCCGCGATGGCCCGAGGCGGTGTATGTCTCGCCGCCGTAGTCGAAGGGCCGGAGAACCGCTCCGTCGGTCGGCCAGCTCCAAGCTCCCGCGACCGGCGGCACCGCCAAGACGCAGATCGCGAGGGTCGTTGTCAATCGAGCGAACATCGGTCGCCAAGCTAGCAAGGGGCCCGGCTGTTGTCAAAGACGGCTACAGCGACGCGCGGTACAGCCGATTCCGCGAGATGCCTGTGAGCCGGGAGACGACGTCGGCGGCCGCGCGGCGGGGGGTTCCAGCCGCAACGAGGTCTGCGACGGCCTGCAGGGCCTCTCCCTCGTTCACTAACTCCCCGGCTGACGGAGACGGCCCGATCACCAGGGTGATCTCGCCCTTCGTGCCGTCGGCAAATCGCTCCGCGACCTCGGAGGCCGGGCCGCGGACGACCTCTTCGTACCTCTTCGTCAGCTCGCGGCAAACGACGACCGGCCGGTCGGGGAGCGCCTCGGCGAGACTCGCGAGCGACCGGCCGAGGCGCTGCGGCGACTCGAATGCGACAAGAGCGTGTCGCCATTGCTCCAACTCTCCCCAGAGCTCCGCGAGCTGGCGCGCACCGCGGGGGAGGAAGCCGACGAACTGGAAGCGCTCGGCTTCGAACCCGCTCGCGACGAGCGCGGTCTCGACCGCGGAGGAGCCCGGAAGCACGGTGACGGGAATCCCCGCCTCGCGCGCCGCCTCGATCAACCGGGCGCCCGGGTCGCTGATCGCCGGCAGGCCCGCGTCCGAGACGAGCGCGACCCGCTCGCCCGCCGCGAGCCGGGGAAGGATTTCGGCGGTCCTGCGCGCCTCGTTGTGCTCGTGGTAGCTGAGCAGCCGGGCCTTGATTCCGTGACGCTCGAGCAAAACCCTCGTGTGGCGCGTGTCCTCGCAGAGCACGAGATCGGCCTCGCCGAGCTCGCGCAGGACCCGGAGCGTGACGTCCTCGAGGTTCCCGATCGGCGTCGCGCAGACGGCGAGCACTATGCCCCGGAGTCGAGCGCCTCGAAGCCGACCAGCGCTGCTCCGACCATCCCGGCCTCGGCGCCCAGCTCTGCGTGGACGATCCGAACCAGGTCACGGCCGGGCGCGAGCCCCTCGACGGCGAGCGTCTCGCGCGCCGGACCGAGGATCAGCTCGCCCGCGTCCGCGAATCCCCCGCCGACGATCACGAGCTCGGGGTTGAAAATGTTGACGAGCGTCGCGATCCCCGCGCCGAGCCGGTGTCCCAGCTCGGCCAGATCCCCGATCGCAGCGTGGTCGCCTGCCTCGGCGGCCGCCACCAGGCGCCGCGCGTCAGCCCCCGCGCCGTAGCGCCGTTCCGCGGCCTCGTCCGCGGCGGATCCGGCCGCGAAGGCCTCGAAATGGCCGTGCCCGGTGCAGGTGCCGACACAGGCGTCGCCGCCATAGTCGATGACGATGTGGCCGAGTTCCGCGCCCGCGCCGATCGAGCCGCGATACGGCCGGCCGTCGAGGATCAACCCGCCGCCGATTCCGGTCCCGAGCGTCAGCACGACTAGGTGGGAGGCTCCCCGGCCAGCGCCGAGCTTCCACTCGGCGATCGCAGCGGCGTTGCCATCGTTGTCGATTGCAACGGGGAGGCCGAAGCGCCCGGCCATCCGGTCGCGGAAGTCGAGGTCGGCGAGCGGAACGTGGACCGACGACACTGCGCGGCCGGCGCGCTGGTCGATCGTCGAGGGGAGCCCGAAGCCGAGGGCGGCGACGTCGTCGCTCAGCAGCGACTCGACGATCGAATCGAGCTCGGCGAGCAGGTCTTCCTGCGAGGACACGGGCGTCGAACGGGATTCCTGCCGGTCGACAGCGCCGTTTCGGTCGAGAACACCGGCGAGGATCTTCGTCCCGCCGACGTCGACTCCGATGGCGCGGTTGCCGCTCACGAGCGGCGGCTACGATACCCCGCCGGATGGCCCGCGAAGACAAGCCGTATCGCGTCTACCGCGGCGGCCGGGCCGCGGGGGGCGTGCCGACACTCCCGAGGCTCCCGAAGCCGGAGCGGCGGAAGAAGCCGACTCGCGACACCGGAACACCGCGTCGGTACACCGGACCAGGGCCGGTGAAGCGCCCGCGGCGCTGGGGTCCCGGCCGCATCGTTTTCCTCCTCGTCCTCGCACTGATCCTGCTCGTCATCGGCTGGACGGTCGCGGGCTACCTCGCTGTACGCAGCGGGATCCAGCAGGCGAACGATCGGCTCGGCGACCGGGCGAAGGCCCAGCTCGTCCCGCAGAACGGCTGGATGCTCTCGGAGCCGGGCGTCACCCTCGTCCTCGGGAGCGACCACTCGAGCCACCCTACGCGGCGCGCGAACCGCCTCGCGGACTCGATCATGCTCATCCGCACCGATCCGGATCGCACGCGGGTCACGTACCTCTCAATCCCTCGCGACCTCGAGGTGGACGTCCCGGGTTACGGCCACGAGAAGATCAATTCGACGCTGCCGCTTGGCGGCCCCCAGCTCGCGATCCGCACGATCCGCTCGGCGCTTGGAATCGACGTCAACCACGTGATCCTCCTCGACATGACTTCTTTCCGTGAGGTAATCGACGCCCTTGGCGGAATCGAAGTGGACGTACGCTCGCCGGCCCGCACGAAGGTGGAGTGCCCCTATCCCACTGCCGAGCGCTGCCGCCGCTGGAAGGGCTGGAGCTTCGGCCGCGGGCGCCAGGAGATGACCGGCAAGCGGGCGCAGATTTACGCCCGGATCCGCATCAACGAGCTCGGCAACGACGCGAATAGCGACCTGAATCGCGTCGGCCGCCAGCAGCAGGTGCTTCAGGCGACGCTCGCCAAGATGGTCGGCGTCGGCACCTTCGTCCGGCTTCCGTTCATCGGGGACGAGCTCGTCAGCCCGCTCGCAACGGACCTCTCGACGAGCGAGCTCTTCCAACTCGCCTGGCTCCGCTTCCGCGCGTCGGGCGACCGAACCGTCTACTGCCGGCTGGGCCTCACGGGCGACGGCGACGAGAACGCCGCCGTCCTGCTGATGTTCGCCGGACGTTCAGCCCTTCAGCGTCCGAGTCGGTTCTCGCCCGCCGGATGCCTAACCGGTCGGCCGCTGACGTAGGGTTGGCAGAACGCACGGCGGCTACTAGGCTCACCGGATGCCGGACCCGGGATCTCGCCGCCGCCCCGACTGGCTCGACCTCCTCGCCGGCGTCGCCGCCGTCGTCGCGATCGTGCTGTTCGTCCTCTCGTTCCTCCACGAGTGGGTCCTCTCGGCGCCCGGAAGCCCTGTCGCCACGCCCGTCTACTAGCACGCCGTGGGCATCTTCTCGTGGATCCTGTTCGGGTTGCTTGCCGGCGTCGTCGCCCGGGCCGTCACGCCTGGACGCCATGCGGCCGGCTGTCTCCCCACGCTCGCCGTCGGGATAGTCGGCGCGCTGATCGGCGGCCTCGCGGGTGACGCGATCCTCAACGAGGACGTCAGGTTCGGCTGGGATCTCGGGCCGTTCCTGCTCGCCGTCCTCGGCGCGATCGTCCTGCTGCTGGCGCTGGAGGCGCTCGGAAAGAGACGCTAGGAAGGCTCGGCGGCCGGAGCCTTCTTCTCCGGCTCCTTCTTGTCGCCGGAGTCGCTCTTCTCGGGCTTGTCGCCGTCGCGCGAAGGCTTGCGGCCACCGCGGCCATAGTCCGTCGAGTAGAAGCCCGAGCCCTTGAAGTGGACGGCGACGGGGTGGAGCACGCGCGTCACGGGGCCCTTGCCGCAGGTTGCGCAGACCTCCGGCGACGGATCGTGGAAGCCGTGGAAAAGATCGAAAACATGCCCCTTTGGGCACTTATATTCGTAGACCGGCACCCCGTCAGAGGATAGCGACGGCCTAGGAAGCCGCCTTTTAGGAAGCCGCCTTTTCCCGATCGTCGAGCGTCTCCTGGTAGCACGGGGCTCCTTCGAAGGCCGCCAGCCCCACGGGTCCGCCCCGCTTCCGCCGCCGACGCCGCCGCGCGGCGGCCAGCGCAGCGGACGCTCCCACGACTCCGCCGATGAGGAAGGAGCGCAGGCGCCGCACCTGAGCCTCGCCGTCCATGGGACGATTCTATGGTGAGGATGCCAACCGTCTGCACCCTGGGGGACCTTCTCCTCGACGTCGTGGTCAAGCTGAGCCGTCCCTTCGCGGAGGGTGACGACACGAACGGTGTGACGCGCGCCGGCGCCGGCGGCCAGGCGGCGAACGTCGCGGCGTGGTCAGCGGCTCTCGGCGCCGAGGCTCGATTCATCGGGAAACGCGGCGCAGATGCCGCGGGAGAGCTGGTGGAAGCCGACCTGCTCCGGCACGCTGTCGACGTCATGGGCCCGCCGCCGACCGGCCGCAACGGCGTCGTCGTCTCGCTCGTCGATCTCGATGGGAGCCGGACGATGGTCTCGGACCGTGGCGTCGCGCCCGAACTGGCTCCCGACGAGCTCGAGCCGGAGTGGTTCGAGAACGCCGACTGGCTGCATCTCTCCGGGTACTCGCTGATGGGCGAGCCGATCGGCTCCGCGGCCGAGCGCGCGGTCGAGCTGGCCCGCGCCGCCGGCGCGCGAATCAGCGTCGACCTCTCCTCGGTCAACCTGATCCGCGAGTTCGGCCGCGAGGAGCTCGGGAAGCGGTTCGAGCGGATCCGGCCTGACGTCGTCTTCGGCAACGAGGCCGAGCACGAGGAGCTTCCGGTGGCGAGCGACCTCCAGATCGTCAAGCGCGGGCCGGGCGGCGCGACGATCGACGGCCGCGACCTGCCGCCGGTCGCCGGCGACGTGGTCGACACGACCGGGGCGGGCGACGCGCTCGCAGCGGGATATCTGGTCGGCGGCGCCGAGCTCGC
>JBKKAR010000086.1:0-5405 GCA_046714355.1 Gaiellaceae bacterium
TGAGCTCGCTCGAGGCGGGGCTGAAGTACCTGATCGTCGGAAGCTTCGGATCGGCCGTGCTGCTCTTCGGGTCGGCGCTCGTCTACGGAGCGACCGGCGAGCTCGAGTTCGGCGCGATCGCCGCCGCTATCGAGGAGCAGGGGCTGAGGAACGACGGGCTCGTGCTGGCGGGCCTGGCGATGCTGCTCGCCGGGCTCGGCTTCAAGGCGTCAGCGGCGCCTTTCCACATGTGGACGCCGGACGTCTACGAGGGCGCGCCGACGCCGGTGACGGCGTTCATGTCCGCGGCGACCAAGGCGGTCGCGCTCGTCCTGGCGATGCGCGTGCTCGTCACAGCTTTCCCCGCGGAGGAGGACCTCTGGACGATCGCCGTCGCCGTCATCGCCTGCGTCTCGCTGGCCTGGGGAAACATCGCCGCACTCCTCCAGAGCAACCTGAAGCGGATGCTGGCGTACTCCTCGGTGTCACACGCCGGCTTCATGCTGATCGCGATCGCCGCAAACAACGAGCTCGGAGCGAAGGCGCTCCTCTACTACCTGATCCCCTACTCGGCGGCCTCGCTCGGCGCCTTCGCGGTCATCGCCGCCCGGGAGCGCGAGCTCGGTGGCCCGGTCACGGTCGACAACATCGGCGGCATGGGCTGGGAGCGGCCGGTGCTCGGCGTCTCGATGTGGATCTTCATGCTCGCCTTCGCCGGTCTGCCGCTGACGGGCGGGTTCGTCGGGAAGTTCTACGTCTTCGCGGCCGCGTACGATCGCGGCTGGTGGTGGCTCGTGCTCGCCGGAGTGATCGCGACGGCGATCTCGCTCTACTACTACCTCGCGGTCATCCGGGCGATGTACATGCGGATGCCCGCGGAGCTCCAGCTCGCGCCCGCCGGGGGCTCACCGCCGCGCGAGGCGCTGCTCTCGGCGTCCGTCGTCGCCTGCACGGCGGTCACGGTGGGCTCGTTCTTCGCCGTCCAGCCGCTGATCGACCTGGCCGAGAAGGCCGGGCGCCAGCTGCCCTTCTAGACAAGTAACACTCTGTTACTAGAGGGTTGGCCCGCGGCGCAGCTCTGCCGAGAGGGCGAGCGCGCCCTGGATCCCGGCGAGCACGAGGCACGCGGTCAGCGCGACGCTCCCGACTGACGGCAGGGCCACGGTCGCGATGACGAGAACCAGGCCGACGGTCCAGAGCGCCGTGTGGGCGACGCTGCCGCCCTCGTCGGCGACGATGTCCCCGTACGACGCCAGCGCGACGGCGACGACGACCGGAATCGCGGCCAGCAGGAGGTAGAAGGCCGGCCCGGGCCGGTCGGCGGCGTGCGCGAGGCCCGCGGCGACGATGAGGATCAGAGGAGCGAGCTGCCTCGTCATGTCGCGCAGTTCGACCCGTTCTCGTACGGTCCTCCCGTGCTCCTCTGGCCGCTCCTGGTCGCGATCCCGCTCGGTGGACTGGCGCTTCTGCTGCTCCAGCCCGAGCTCGATGTCGACTGGCAGCACCATCCAGCGCATTTCTGGCTCGTCCTCTCGGTCTCGCTCGTGAGCGTCGCGCTCGGAGCGCTGACGAGTGAGGCGGCGACACGCCGGTCGGACGCACGACTCTTCCTGGTCTCGCTCGCTTTCCTCTCGAGCGCCGGCTTCCTCGGGCTGCACGCGCTCGCCACCCCGGGCGTCCTGCTCGAGGGGAAGAACGCAGGCTTTGTCGTTGCGACCCCGGTCGGCCTGCTCCTCGCCTCGATCTTTGCTGAGTGGTCATCGCACGACCACTCAGCAATGCGCCGGACGCGGCTCCTGCGCTGGACGCTCGTCGGCGTGCTTCTCGCCTGGGCGCTGGCGTCCCTCGCCGAGGTGCCGCCGCTCGACAAGGCGCTCTCGGAGGACGAGACCGACCGGTGGCTCTTCGGTCTTGCGGTACCGGCCGTCGTGCTCTACGCGCTCACAGCCAGGCGGTACTGGCACTTGTTCCGGCAGCGCCCCGCACCCGTTCTCCTCGGAGTGACGGCCGCCTGGATCCTCCTCGCCGAGGCGTCGATCGCCGTGGCCTTTTCCCGCAACTGGCACGCCTCCTGGTGGGAGTGGCACCTCCTGATGGCGGCGGCGTTCGGGATCGTCGCAGCCACCGCGCTGCGGGAGCGCCACCGCGGCGAGACGTTCTCGTCGCTCTACCTGGACGACACGCTCGGCCGGATCGACGAGCGCTATGCATCGGCGATCAAAGCTGCGGCGTCGGAGCGGCTGGAGGAACCCGAGCTCCGGCGCCGGTTCGGTCTCGGCCCGGAGGAGGCGTCGGTCGTGCAACGCGCCGCGGGGGAAGTCAAGGCTGTCGAGAGACTGCTCCAGCCCTACCTCTCGCCGCAGCTCGCCGCCCGTTTACGCGAGGAGCCCGAGGCGGCGGCGCTCGGCGGCGAGGAGCGGGAGATCAGCGTCCTGTTCGCCGACCTGCAGGGGTTCACGGCGTTCTCCGAGCGCCACTCACCCTCGGACGTGCTGGCGATGCTGAACACGTATTGGGCCCAGACCGTCCCGGTCGTCCTCGGCGAGCACGGCGGGATGATCGAGCGCTTCGCAGGCGACGCGATCATGGTCGTGTTCAACGCGGCAGCCGATCAGCCCGACCACGCCCTGCGCGCCGCGCGGGCCGGGCTCGCTCTCCAGCGGGCCGCGGACGGAGTCAGCCGGGGGCGGGCGGATTGGCCGCGTTTCCGGGTCGGAATCAACACAGGTCCGGCGATCGTCGGCAACGTGGGCACCGAAGAGCAGCGGAGCTTCACGGCGATCGGCGACACGACGAACCTCGCCGCGCGACTCCAGACGGCGGCGGAGCCGGGCCAGGTCGTCCTCGGCCAGGCCACCTATGAGGCGGTGAGAGGGGAGCTGGAAGCACAGCCGATCGGCGAGCTCGACCTCAAGGGGAAGGCAGCGCCGGTAGCCGCCTATCTGCTGATCAGGCTTCGCTAGATTCTGCTCCGCAGATGGCGGACGTCCAAGTCACCTGGCTCGGGCACGGCTCCTTCCGCTTCGACACGCCGGGAGGGAAGCGGGTCTACCTCGACCCCTTCCTCGACAACCCCAATTGCCCGGTGGACGAGAAGCAGCCCGAACGGGTGGACGTCATCGCCCTCACGCACGGTCACGGTGATCACGTGGGATCGAGCCTCGACCTGATCGGGCAGTTCTCACCCGCGGTCGTCGCGCAGAACGAGCTCAAGAACTGGCTCGGCGGCCAGGGCGCAGAGATGGACGAACTACCGGGAATGAACAAGGGCGGCTCGGTGGAGGTCCACGGGATCCGCTTCACGATGACGGATGCGAAGCACTCGTCCTCGGGCCCGGACGGCGAGTATCTCGGCGAAGCGGCCGGCTACGTCGTCGAGGTCGAGAACGGCACGAAGCTCTACTTCTCCGGAGACACCTCGGTCTTCGGCGACATGCAGTTGATCGGCCGGATCTACGCGCCGGACGTCGCAATCCTTCCGATCGGCGACCACTTCACGATGGGCCCTAAGGAGGCGGCCGTCGCTCTGGAGCTATTGGGCGTCTCACGCTGCGTTCCCTGTCACTACGGCACCTTTCCGGTGCTCACCGGCTCGCCCGAGGAGCTCCGCAAGCTCACAGCCGTAGAGGTGCTCGCCATGCAACCTGGAGAGACGATCACGATTTGAGAGAGCGCTGGTTCGGGGCGACTGGTCGGCGGATGCCGCAGATCGCGATCGAGGGCGAGGCCGACCTGGACGGAGCGCTCGTGCTCGACAGCCTCGACGACTCTGCAATCCGGGCCGCGTTCGACGAGGGACGCCCGATCGTCGTCCGCGCCGATTCGGCCGAGGGCGTCGTGGAGGCGCTCAGGCGCCCCGAGGTCTCGTGCGTCGTCGTCCCGAGCGGGCGAGGGGATCTCGTCGAGCTCGACCTCGTCGAACTGACCTATGGCGCCTAGCCCACTCGTTGCCACCTACTCGATCGCCGCCTGCGATCTCGGCGCGGGTAGGTGGGGGGTCGCCACGCAGTCGAAGTTTCTCGGAGTGGGTTCGATCGTCCCCTGGGCCGAGCCGCAGGTCGGCGCCGTCGCCACCCAGGCCTTCGCGAACCCGCGCTACGGCCCCGAGGGACTCTCGCTGCTCCGCGAAGGGCTCCCCGCGGAAGAAATCGTCGAGCGGCTGACCTCGGCCGACGACGGACGGGAGCAACGCCAACTCGGCGTCGTCGACGGGGAAGGCCGGAGCGCCTCCTTCACCGGCAGCGAGTGCCACGACTGGGCCGGCGGCCGAACGGGGCCCTGCTACGCCGCACAGGGGAACATTCTCGTCTCCGGCGAGACGGTCGACGCGATCGCCGAGACGTTCGAGTCCACGGAGGACAAGCCGCTCGAGGAACGGCTGCTCGACTGCCTCGACGCCGCGCAGGCCGCCGGCGGCGACAGCCGGGGCCAACAATCCGCGGCGCTCCTCGTCGTTGAGAAGGATGGCGGCTACGCAGGCCTCACGGACGTCGTCTTCGACCTCCGGGTCGACGACCACGAGCGTCCACTCGAGGAGCTCCGGCGCCTGCACGGCCTCCACGTCGCGATCTTCGGGAAGACGGCGCCGGACGAGTGGCTGCCGGTCGACGACGGGCTCGCGACAGAGCTTCGCGAGCGCCTGGCGCGGCTCGGCTACGAGGACGACCTCGCTGACGCGCTGCCCCGCTGGGCGGGAAAAGAGAACCTCGAGGAGCGGGTCGAGGGCACAGACGCGATCGATCCGGTCGTCCTCGAGGAGCTGAGGCGTCAGTCGTGAGCGAGAAGTTTCAGGTCGCGCACCTCGACGAGCTGGTGCCGCAGGAGGGCGCCGAGGGCAGCCGTTGGTTCCGCCTGCGCCGCGATCTCGACGTCAGGGCCTTCGGGGTCAACGCCTATGGAGCCGACGCCGGCAGGCGCGTGATCGAAGAGCACGACGAGCTCGGCACGGCGGCCGGCAAGCACAAGGAGCTCTACGTCGTCCTGCACGGGAGTGCGAGGTTCGAGCTCGACGGCGAGGAGACGACCGCGGAGGCCGGGAGCTTCCTCTTCGTCAGCGATCCCGCGCTTCGCCGAGGAGCCATGGCCGAGGAGGATGGGACCGTGATCCTCGTCGTCGGCGGGACGCCTGGCGTGGCCTACGAAGTCTCTCCCTGGGAGGCTGCCGGCGACGCGTATCCCCACTGGGAGAAGGGCGACTACGGCAAGGCTGTCGAGATTCTCCGATCAGTGGTCGACGAGCACCCCGGTGCCGGGATCGTGCTCTACAACCTCGCCTGCGCCGAAGTGCTGGCGGGAGAGCCAGACCCCGCGTTCGAACATCTTCGTCAGGCGATCCAGCTCGAGGAGCGCTTCCGGGAGTCGGCCCGGACCGACGAGGACTTCGCCGCCGTGCGCGACCGCCCGGAGTTCCGCGACCTCGTCGAGGC
>JBKKAR010000087.1:0-19462 GCA_046714355.1 Gaiellaceae bacterium
CGGGTGAGGCGGACCGTGGACGGGATCCGCGCGCGAGCGAGGACATGCTTGAACGCCGCGATCGCCTCGCGCGACGACCCTTCGAAGGAGCCGGTGGGGTTGTACGGGATCAGGTTCACCTTGAAGACTTTCGGGTCGAGCAAGGCAGCGAGCTCCTCGGCCCGCTCGCGTGAGTCGTTCACCCCGCCGAGCATCACGTACTCGACGAAGACCTTCCGGTGGCGCAACACGAAGTAGCGACGGCACTCCTCGAGCACGGCGGGAAGGGGATAGCGGTTGTTGACCGGCATGATCTTCGAGCGGAGCCGCGAATCGGCTGCATGAATCGAGATCGCGAGCCGGATCGGCTCGTCGACCTCGTCCACGAACCGCGTCAGCCCGGGCATCCAGCCGATGGTCGAGATGGTCGTCCGCCGGTGCGTGATCCCGACGTCCGGCAGCCGGCGGGCGGCCGCAAGCACCTCGTCGAAATTGATGAACGGCTCTCCCATCCCCATGAAGACGAGGTGGTTGAGAGGCTCGATTCGCCGGAAGTGCAGGACCTGGTCGAGGATCTCCCACGCCTTCAGGTTCCGCCCGAACTGCATCGAGCCGGTCGCGCAGAAGGTGCACGTCAACGGGCAGCCGGACTGCGACGAGACGCAGACCGAGCGGCGGCCGTCCCGGTAGCGCATCAGCACCGCTTCGACCGGGTGGCCGTCGGCCGTACGGAAGAGAACCTTCACGGTCCCGTCCACGGACGTCGCCTCCTCCTCGACCGAGAGCGACGAGAACGGGACGGACTCCTCGAGCCGTTTCTGCAACGAGCGGGAGACGTTCGTCATCTCTTCATAGCCGCCGGCGCCGCGCGCGACCCACTCCCACACCTGGCGGGCACGGAAGGCGGGCTCCCCGCTATCGGCCAGGGTGCGTTCGAGAAGGGTCAGGTCCACGGGTTCACGGTAGCGAGGGTTGTACTGTTCAGCCGTGGTGCAGCGCCGTCGTTTCGCTGTCTGTTGCGCGCTCGTCGCGGCCGTCCTCCTGCCTGTCGCCGCCCATGCCTCCGTCTCAGCCGGCGCGTACGGCAACACCGCCCGCTTCGACCGCCTGACCGGCCAGCGCACCGAGTCCGGACTCGTCTTCCTCGGCTGGGATCAAGGCCGCACGTGGGGCTCCAAGTACGAGTTCTTCCTGGACAAGCTCGGCGAACGGCCGCACATCGCGCTCCACCCGGAGGGCCGCGGGGCCACGCTCACTCCCAGTGCCATCGCGCTCGGGAAGGGCGATGCGCACCTGATCGGCCTCGCGCAGGCGATCGCCGACTCCGGGAAACCCGCAATCATCCGGCCGCTGGGCGAGATGAACAACTCGAAGAACCCGTATTGCGCGTTCGCTCCCGGTGGAGGGAGGAAGGGCGCCGCGTACTCCTCCCGGAACTACAAGCGCGCGTTCCAGCGCATCTACATACTCATGCACGGCGGGACCGCTCAGGCGATGACGGCTCGCCTCCGAGCGCTCCGCATGCCAGGCGTAGGCACCGACATCCCGGCCAAGCGCTCTCCACAGATGACCGTCGTCTGGAACCCTCTCGCTGTCGGCGTCCCCAATGTCTCGGGAAACCACTATCGCGTGTACTACCCCGGCTCGAAGTACATCGACGCCTACGGCAACAACTACTACAATACGGGCGGCGGCTACGCCTTCCACCGGACGCAGGAGCTCTACCAGGCCTTTCCGAGCAAGCCGTTCATGTTCCCCGAGTGGGGCCTGAGCGTAGACGACCCGGCTTACGTCAAGGCCTTCGCGCAGTTCGTCCGCGGGCACCAGCGAGTGCGCTTCATCAGCTTCTTCAACGGGCCTGCTGGAGGCGCCTATGACATCGGCACCAAGCCAAGGAGCCGGGCCGCGTACCGGCGATTCATCGTCCCGCTCACGCGCTAGAAGGGTTCGCCGATGCCCTCGTAGGATTCCCGGGTGAACGCTCCCGTGATCTACCAGCACCCGCTGGCGTATCTACTCGGCCTGGAGGGCATAGCCCTGCTCCGGGCATTCTCCGGCGTCTGCGACCGGGACTTCACTCTCGCTCGCCTCTGCGAGATCCAGGCGCTCCTTGACTCCAGCCAAGAGTTGGGCGAAGGGGTCGAAGCGCGTGCGATCACGACGCGCGAGAGCTACGCCGGTTGGGCTCAGTCCTACGACGAGCCGGGGAATCAACTCATTGATCTGGAACAACCGGTCGTCCGCGAGATCCTCGACGGCCTGCCCGTCGGCGTCGCGCTCGACGCTGCCTGTGGCACGGGACGCCACGCCGCCTACCTGGCGTCGCTCGGCCATGAGGTGATCGGCGTGGACAGTTCAGCGGAAATGCTCGAACGCGCACGCGCGACGGTGCCGGCAGCGCAGTTTCACGAGGCCGACCTGCACGCGCTCCCACTGCCTGACGACCACGTCGGCCTCGTTATCTGCGGACTCGCGCTGATGCACGTTCCCGATCTCGTCCCTGTGCTGCGTGAGTTCGTCCGTGTGCTCCGACCGGGCGGCAATCTGGTGATCTCCGATTGGCGCGGCCTGATCGGAGACGTCCGCATGCCCCTCGTCAGTACGGGCGCCGACGGTCGCCCTGGATACGTGCCGACGTGGTGCCGCCTCACCAGTGATTACCTCGCCGCTGCTCTCCCTCTCGGCCTACGGGTTCACCGATGCGAGGAGCCGAGGCGACCGTCGCCGCTGGTGGATGACGACGGCAAGCCGCTATTGGACGAGGACCAACCGCCGGCGCACATCCCCGGCAACCCTCCGAATATCTGGGCATTGCACCGCTGGTGTGTCGCCGCCACGAACGCGGCCTGGCGGGGACAACCCGCCGCGATCATCTGGCACTTCCAGCTTTCGGAGACGTAACCGCGGCCCGAGCCGCCGCCGAAGCCCCGACCTCGCTACTGGGTGTCCTGCCCGCTGACGCCCCAGGTGTCCGCGATCAGGTAGCCCTCCGGAAACGGGTCCGTCGGGTCGACCATGAGCTGGGAGATACCCGTTATCCAGGCGCTTCCCTGGATCGCCGGGAGGATGGCGGGGCGGTCGCCGATGGTCGTCTCGGAGACGATCCGGCCCACGAACTCCGAGCCGATTACCGAGGCGTGCGTCATCGAGTCCCCTGGCTTCATCAGTCCGCGAGCATGGAGGGCCGCCATCCGCGCGCAGAGCCCGGTTCCGGTCGCAGAGCGATCGAGGCGGCCGGGAGCGACCACGACCGCGTTTCGGCTCACCGCGCCCACGCCCTGCCACGGCTGGGCGATCTGGACGATGCTGACTCCGGAGATGGACGAATTGTCCGGGTGCTCGCAGGGAAGCTGGTCGCGGGCTGCCGCGCGGATCCGCTCGCCGGCAAGGGAAAGGTCGCGCGCCTCGTCCGGCACGAGCGCGTAGCCAAGCTCGGCCGCGTCGGCGATCGCATACCACATGCCTCCGTAGGCGACGTCGACGGTGATCGTGCCAATGCCCTCGACCTCGAGCGGCGCGTCGAGGCGGTCGGAGAAACACGGGACGTTCGTGAACTCGACGCTCTCGCAGCGGCCGTCACTGCATGCCGCCCGCACCTCGACGACGCCGCCGGGCGCCTCCAGCCGGAGCACCGTCTC
The DNA here is from genome assembly GCA_046714355.1 of Gaiellaceae bacterium. Taxonomy (GTDB): domain Bacteria; phylum Actinomycetota; class Thermoleophilia; order Gaiellales; family Gaiellaceae; genus JACDAN01. The sequence goes on from JBKKAR010000087.1 coordinate 3,618, forward strand.
TGGCTCCGCCATGGCCAGCATGCCGGTTTCGAGCAGAACCGTCGCGGTGCAGATCGTGTTCGAGCCGGACATGGGCGGGTACTCGGTCGGCTCCATGATGATGAAGCCTGCGTCGCAGTCCGCCCTCGTGGCCGGGACGACCAGATTGGCGTGACAGGCGACGCTGCCCCGAGGCTCGCGCAACAGAAGGCGTCGCAGCCCGTCGCCCTGCGTCCGAAGGTACTGCATCTGCTCGAACACGGAATCGCCCGGCGGTGGCAACACCCCGCCGACGACGACGTTTCCGACCTCACCCCCGGCGTGGCAACCGACGACCGTGATCGTGCGACGGGCGCGCATCGATGCCGAGCTTACGACCTCGCAAGACGACAATACGGCCGTTGCCACTCCTCGCCCCATCCGCGCCTCCGCCGATGCTGATCACTCCGGGACCGTACGAGGTCTCGTACGGGCGCATTGCCGGCCGTGTTGCCGCCGGAGCGCAGATGGTCGTCGTCAGCATCGACGGGCGGGTCGTCGCAAAGCGGAACCTTCCGGGCCGAAGGACGTTCGACTTCCACGTTCGGCTGCCGCAGCGCGATGTCCGGCTGGCGGTGAGTGCGATCTTCGACGCGCATAGGCGTTCCACGACCAGCGTGAGCCCTGTCTTCGGGCTGCCGCGGGAAGGCGAGCCACGCGGGCCGCCTCGCCGGAGCTACGAAGATGCCAGGCTGGCCCGCTCGCTGCGCTCGCTCGCCCGGTCGTTCCCCGGCACCTGCGCGATCTATGTGCAGGATCTCCGGACCGGTGCCGGCGCGGCGTGGAACGCCGGGGCCCGTTTTCCCGCCGCCTCGACGCTCAAGGTCGCGATCGCGATCGAGGTCCTGCGCGTTCTGCGCGGCAAGCCGCAGCCCGGCAGCCGGATCGACCGCCTGCTCCGCAAGGCGATCATCCCCTCCGATGACCGGGCGGCGAACGAGCTTCTCGTCTGGCTAGGTGGATCGACGGCGGGCGGCGCGGCGCGGGTCAACGCGATCTTCCGCACCCTCGGGATGGTCGACACGGACATGTACGGCGGCTACATCGTCCCGAGCCGCAACCCGATTCCGCTCCGGGCCGACGAGCAGCCAAGCTTCGTCGGCAAGCGCACGACGGCGTGGGACTACTCGCGTCTGTTGCTCTCCCTCCACCTGGCCGCGGAGGGAAAGGGGAGGCTCGCGCGCAGCTACCGCGGCAGCTTTGTCCCCGGCGACGCGCGGTTCCTGCTCTACCTGCTCGCCCACACGGAACCGGGCTGGCTCGACCGGTACATCTCGGGTAGCGGGATCACGGTGTTGCAGAAGGCCGGCTGGACCACGAAGGCGCGGCACGACGGCGGGGTCGTCCTCTGGCGCGACGGAGCGTTCGTGGCGACCGTGATGACCTGGAACTCTCGGGGCGTCGGCGTCTCGTCGCACGTGCTCGCCGGGCGGGTCGCGCGCACAGCCTTCCTGCGCTTCAGACGTGGCTGAGTACGACGACGTCCTGGTTCGGATCCGGGAGCTCTGCCTCGGGCTGCCGGAGACCAGCGAGCGACTGAGCCACGGGCAGCCGACGTTCTTCGTCCGCGAGAAGCGGTCGTTCCTGATGGTGCTGGACGACCACCACGGCGACGGCCGCTTCGCGATCTGGTGCGCGGCGGAGTCAGGCATGCAGGAGATGCTCGTGGAGGCCGATCCCGAGCGCTTCTTCCGCCCACCGTACGTCGGTCACAGGGGCTGGCTTGGAATTCGGCTCGACCGCGGGATCCACTGGGACGAGCTGACCGGGATCGTGGAGGACGCCTACGCGGAGGTGGCGCCGCCAAAGCTGGTCGAAGCGGCGCGGCGCCGCGAGCAGTGAACTAGCGGTCGGGTAGGAAGACCCGGAACGACGCGCCGCCGCCGGGGTTGTCCTCGACCCACGCCCGGCCGCCGTGAAGCGCCGTGAACTGGGCGACGAGCGAGAGCCCGATGCCGGTGCCTGGGCGGTCGGCAACGGCGCCTTCGCCTCGGGTAAAAGCGTCGAAGATCGCCTCTCGCTCCTCCTCGCCGACGCCGAGCCCGCGGTCGTCCACCGTGATCAGGACGCCGCCGTCGCGCTGGGCCACGGAGACCTCGATCTCGGTTCCAGGCGGCGTGTGCTTGACGGCGTTCGCGATCAGGTTCTCGACGATGCGCTCGACCTTGGGGCCGTCCACCTCTCCGACGGCCTTGCCCCGCACAGTGACGGCGTGATCAGAGTCGAAGCCCGCGGCAACGCCGTAGCGTTCTCCGTCGCCCCGCGTACACTTCTGAGCTTCGGGGTCAGCCTTTGAATACAGGAGGTTTTTCGTTGAGAACGGCTCTCGTGACAGCACTCGCCGCGCTGGCCGTGGCCGGCGCACTCGCCGCGCCCGCGTCGTCGGCGACGCCGACGGAGCGGAAGCTCTCGCAGCAGATCAAGGTCATGCAGCGGCAGGTGAAAGTCCTTCAGGGGCAGGTCAAGACGCTCCGCAAGCAGATGAGCGACGTCCAGGCGGTCTCGTCGGTCGCGGTGATCTTCTCCGCTTGCTCGGCAGCGGCCACGGCCGACGCCTTCCAGGGGACCTGGGAGACGATCGACCAGATCAACGCCTCGATCGGTCAGCCCGACAAGTACCCGGCGCCGACGGCGATTGCCGACCCGCTCAACTCCTGCCAGCTGGTCGAGATCCAGCGCCAGCCCAACACCGTCCCTCCGACCACGAACGTCTTCGCGGCGCTCCTCAACCTCTTCCGCTAGTCGGCAGCGCTAGCTACCGACTACCTGCACCAACCAGCGGCGGTCGCGCTCTCGATCGAGCTCGAGGAAGAGCACGCGCTGCCAGGTGCCGAGGCAGAGTTCGCCGTCGCGAACGGGGATGGACTCGCCGGCGCTGCCGAGGAGCATCGACATGCAGTGCGCGTGGCCGTTGCCGGCCGCCATGTCCTCCTCGCAGATGTTCTCGGTGCGGCGATCCCAGTCGTCGTGGGCGTAGTAGCGCTCGCTCGGCACAAGCCGACGGAGGAGCTCGGCAAAATCGGCCAGGAAACCGTTCTCGAATTCGTTCACTCGAACGCAGCAGGTCGTGTGCGGTGAGTAGACGCAGACGATTCCGTCGCGCACTCCGCTTTCCCGGACGGCCTCCGCAACGTCGCCCGTGATGTCCCGGACCGAAAGCCCGCCCTCGGTGCGTAGGCGCCGTTCCCCCTGGAACACCTTCACGGCGGCCATCCTATCCACGCCGTTCGACCCCGGTTACCCTGTCCGGCGAGGGCCCGTAGCTCAGCTGGTTAGAGCAGCCGACTCATAATCGGTTGGTCCCTGGTTCGAGTCCAGGCGGGCCCACTCTCGTGTCACATTCGTCCGCGATCGGGTAGACCTCGACCATGAAGGGCACTCACGCCTTCGCGGCGATGCTTGCCGCCGTCGCACTTGCCACGGCCGCCTGCGGGTCCGACGAGGACAACTCTGCTGGTTCCGGCTCCGTTCCGACGGAAACCACATACGTGTCGCCGTCGGGCACGGAAACGCCGTTCTCCGCCGACGACGTCGAGGAGGCGTTCGCGGCCGAGGTTCAGACAGGGCGCGCGGTCGATCTGGAAGGCAACTCGCCCAAGTCGATCTCGTGCGAGAAGGGAAAAGGCCCAGTCCTCTGGCGCTGCCTGCTTGCTCCGGCCAAGGGTGGCCGGACCGTCCTCTGCGTCGTCACGGTCGACGAGACGACGCGGAAGGTCTCTAAACGTTCCTGCGGGCCCGTCGACAACTAGGCGGCGCGAGCGGCTGCCCACGCTCTGCCTGCGGCAAGGCGTTCGGGCGCCGAGGGGTGGTCATTCCCACCTTCTTCCGACCTTCCGGGAACAAACCCTGATCCTGGACCCCCCGCCCGGCCAGTTGTAACCTGGCCTCCGGAATTAGGAGGCTCTCCGAAGAGGCAGGCGAGGAGACAGGCCCGGACAATCCCGGAGCGGCCTCCGAAAACCGGCATCAAGCCGACGTCCGAGCGTTTTTGCCCTCCAGTCGCCGCCTGCCCACACCTGAAAGGGAGGCCTCATGGTTCGCTCACGTGACCCTGGATTCGGGGGGACTCAAGCGCGTTCTCGCCGGCGTGTCCGAAGAGGAGTGATCGCCGCCTTGATCGTCGGCGTCCTCGGCGTCGCCGTCCCGGTCGCGGCCAGCGCCGCCACCTGGAACACCGGCGACGTCTTTGCGGCGATCGGTAACGGCAAGTACAACGTCTACGACAACAGCGGCTTGTTCAAGGAGCAAATCGACCAGGTCCGGCCGGGCGCCTTCACGACCGGTTGTGCATTCAACAACGACCGGACCCATCTCTATACGACGAACTTCTCTGGGAACGAGATCATCCGCTTCCAGGACGCCCACCCGCACGTGATCGATCAGTTCTTCGCCACGCCCGGGATTACTCTGCCACCAGATGCCGCGAACGAGTCGATCGTCTTCATGGCCAATGGGGACTACCTCGTCGGACACGCGGATGGCGGAGCGGACGTTCACCGCTACAACCCACTCGGCGTGCTCCAGCAGGAGTACGACGTCGCTACCGAACGTCGCGGGTCCGACTGGATGGACCTCGCGGCAGACCAGACGACGCTCTTCTACACCTCCGAAGGTCGGAACATCTTCCGGTACGACCTCGGCACGAGCACCCAGCTGGCGAACTTCGCAACCCTGCCTGGGACCGGAGTCGCGTTTGCCTTGCGGCTGTTGCCGCCGGGTGACGGAAGCGGCGGCTTGCTCGTGTCCGACCGGTCGGACATCAAGAGGCTCAACGCGGCCGGTGCGGTCGTACAGACGTACGACGTACTCGGAGAGAACGGGTGGTTCTCGCTCAATCTCGACCCGAACGGGACATCGTTCTGGGCCGGAAACGAGCCGGGAAGCAACAACTTCTACCGCTTCAACATCGCCACCGGAGCGGTTGAAGTCGGGCCGATCAACACGGGCCCGGGGAGCCAGCACTTCGGCCTCTGCGTGAAGGGCGAGCCGACAGCCGCGACGCGGCCGCCGCTCGACCACTTCAAGTGCTATGCCGCGACGGCCTCGGCGACTCACGTCGGTGCCGGCAGGGCCGTCACGCTCAGGGACCAATTCGGGTCGTCGACCGCGACGATCGCGAAGGTCTACAACCTCTGCAATCCGGCTGACAAGAACGGCGAGGGGATCAACCAGAAGGACGCTCATCTCGTCGAGTACAAGCTGATCAACCGGAGGAGCGCAACAGGAAGGTTCGCCAAGCGTCGGGTGGCGATCGACAACCAGTTCGGACCGATGACGCTCACCGTGCAGCGGCCGAACAGGCTGATGGTGCCTTCGTCGAAGGTCCTCCTGGGCGGGCAGCCCGGCGATCCGCCGAAGCAGCTCGACCACTTCCTCTGCTACAAGGTCAACTCGTCGAGCCCGGCGTTCACGAGGCGTACGGTGAGCCTCGAGGATCAGTTCCTCCTGGAGAAGGCGAGCATCCGGAAGCCGCGGATGCTGTGCAACCCCGTCTCCAAGAACGGCGAGGAGATCCAGAGCCCGGACGAGCACCTCGTCTGCTACATCGCGCGAGGGCTCGGCCAGCCGAGGACGCGCGCCGTCGTCACGCGGAACCAGTTCGGCGTGACCGACATCAGCACGAAGCAGACGCGGCATCTGTGCGTGCCCTCCGAGAAGAGGGAGCTCGAGAACTAAGAGACGCCTAGCCGCACTCTGCACCACCACGGGGCCCGCGAAAGCGGGCCCCGGGCTTCAGGAAACCGCGCGCTCCAGCGCCCAGGCGCGCCCGGCGGCGAGGCGCTCGGCGGCCGTGGGGTGGCTGAAGAAGAAGACGTAGGCAGCTTTCGGGGGAGCGAGGTCGCCGAGGTTCGACAGGGCGAGGTTGCGGTGTGTCTGCTCGTAGGCTTCGGCGTCGCCCGTCAGGTCGAGGGAGAAGCGGTCGGCGTCCCGCTCCCATCGCCGTGAGAGCGCGAGTGCGAAGGGCTGCAAAGCGAGTTCCGCCACAGAGCCGGCGAGCAGGACGAACGGGATCACCCGCGGGTCGCCCGGGCCGTCGGCGCCGATCGCCGCCAGCAACCAGTCCCACTGCAGAAGCGCCCAGAGCCCGACCACGAACGCGGCCGTCCCGACCATCGTCATCGCCGTCCAGATCGCGACATGCCGGAAGCGCCGGTGGCCGAGCTCGTGCGCGACGACCAGCCGAAGCTCGCCGGGCTCGCCGCGGTCGAGCAGCGTGTCCCAGAGGACGACTCTCCGCGTCTTGCCGAGGCCCGAAACGTATGCGTTGTGCTTTTTCGTCCGCCGGCTCGCGTCTGCAACAAGCACGTCTCGAACCGGCACGCCCGCCCGCTCCGCCAGGTCTCGAAGCTCGCGCGCGAGCGCCTCGTCCTGAAGGGGAGAGAACCGGTTGAAGACCGGTTCGAGCACGACCGGGGCGAGGAACGAAAGGACGAAGACGAACAGCGCCGCGCCGGCGGCGGCCACGATGGCCCACCAGGACGGGAACATCCGCACCGCTGCGATCAGCCCCAGCATCGGAAGCGCAGTCAGCACCAGGCCGATCGTGAGCCCCTTCGCGCGGTCCGAGGTCCACCCGCCAAGGGTCTGGGTGGAGAACTCCCACCGCCGCTCGTGCAGGTACCCGCGCCAGAAGGCGAGCGGTGTCGCGACGAGCGATCCGACGAGCGCGACGAGCGCGGCGAAGGCGACCACCTCTCCCCACCACGGCAGTCCGTCGACCGGCTCGAAGAGCGCCTCGCCGGCCCTCGTGAAGCTCAGGAGGAGCAGAACGGCCAGGCCGAGAGCGAGTCCGGCAACCCGTGCGAGGTACACGGGACGGTGATAGCGGCGGGCCCGATCCACCTCCCCGGAATCAAAGATCTGCTCGCCGGTGCTTAACGTAGTGTCCATCAAAAGTGAACATTCGCACGTCTAAATTCTGACGATGGCAACAGGCGAAGGCCTGGTCGGACTCCCGACCGGACAGGCGACACGCGAGCTGACCCTCCAGTGGCGGCGGCTGATCCGAACCGCCACGGCCGTTGCAGTCCTGACGAGCCCGGTCGTCTTCGTCTTCTTCCACGAAGAGGTCGGCGTGCGCTGGGGTTGGTCGCTCTTCTGGACCTTCGTCGCGGTCATCGCGTTCCGCGGCTTGATGGACATCATCGTGCGCCGCTTCATCCCCTGGCCGAGCCTCTTCGGGTCGGACGAGCCGCAGGCGCGCGAGGAAGACATCGTGAACCGGCGCCGTGCCTGGTACTGGAGCAAGTGGTTCCGTCGCGTCAGCTGGGTCGTGGGGATCATCACCGTCCTCTGGGTGCTCAGGCTCGCGATCCCCGGTGGCGACATGAGCTGGCTCGGCACGGTGACGGGCCCCTGGGAGACGATCAGGCCACTCCTCTCGAATCCGTCCCTTCTGCTCTACGCGATCATCTTTCCGATGTTCTTCGTCATGAACTTCGTGATCTTGCTCGGCCCGATGATGCTGATGGGGATCATCGGCCGGCAGTACCGCGGAGCCAACGGAGAGCAGATCGTCGCCGTCACCGCGCAGCCCGGTGAGGTGTCCGGTCTGCCGTTGCAGTACATCGCGCTTCGCCATGGACGGAACAGGCCGCTCACGGAAGGCGACGTGTCCGTCGTCCAGCCGGGGGAGACGGCGCTCTTCAGCTTCTGCGGCCTCGGAGGGCAACAGAATTGCTCGCTCCCTGGCGAGGCCACGCCGGAGCGCCTCATGCTCCTTCGACGCGAGGCAGTCGAGCTCTCGCTCTACACCTTCAAGTTGCTGCCCGAGGTCGAAACCGTCGTTTCGTTGTTCCCGCCCGTCCCGCGCGGTGAGGGCCAGCCGCTGCAGGGAGTCATGCTCAACCTCTCGCCGCCCAGCGCCTGACGCGGGACGAAAAAGGTCCGTTCGGGGGATGGCACCGGAGCCCGGCTCGGCGCAAAGTATGAGCCGTAACCCCTGCGGAACAGAAAGGCGGCTTCAATGTCTGCGGAAGACCTCAGACGCCGGCTTCGGAACTTCCCGGAGTCCGGCCTGTTGCAGCGAATCGCGACGGCCCGTTAGTCGGGGCCGTCCACCGGTCGGGGGAGGGTTGCGAGGTACACCGTCCAAGGTGCGCCCCGCCGCGGTCCTGCTCGGCGCGCTGGCGATCTTCCTGCCGGCCGCCGGGCAAGCGCAGTTGGGAACGCCGGTCAGGATCCTCGCGATCGGCGACTTCGGCGTCGGTGGGCAGGTGCAGCGGCAGTTCGGCGCCGCCGTGCGGCGTTACGAAGATCGTCACGGAGCTGATCTGCTCGTGACCCTCGGCGACAACGACTACACCGAGAGCGCGACCGCCTTCCGCTCGAACTGGAAAGCGAGCTTCGGCTGGGCGCAGCGCGGCGGCGTACGAGTCGCCGGCGTCCTGGGAAACCACGATGTGCGCGTCGATGGCGGCCGCTACCAGTTCTCGACGCTCGGCATGCCGCGTCGCTACTACCGCGTGCAGTCGCGGGACGTGGAGCTTTTCATGCTCGACTCGAACCGCGTCGATGCCGCGCAGACGGCGTGGCTGGCCCGGAGCCTCGCGGACTCGTCCGCCCGCTGGAAGCTAGCGGTCTTCCACCATCCGGCGTTCACGTGCGGCGCCTACCGGTCGCATCCCGATGTCGTGCGCCACTGGGTGCCGCTGTTCGAGCGGAACAAGGTGCGCGTCGTACTGTCGGGACACGACCACAACTACCAGCGTTTCGCTCCGAGGCGCGGAGTGCGCTACCTCGTCCACGGGGCCGGTAGAGGGCGTTTCTACCCGCTGGCCCGCTGCCCTGTCGGCTATCCCCGGCGGCTGAGCGCGCGCCGCGAGCAGGGTTTCCTCGAGCTCCTCATCCGCGGCGGCCGGCTCGACGGTTGGGCTGTGAGGGCCGACGGGCGACGCACGGACCATTTCATGGTCGCAGGCTAGGATGAAGGCGATGGCCGAGCTGGGCACCATGCGCGTCAAGGGCGGCCTCGCCGAGATGCTCAAGGGCGGGGTGATCATGGACGTCACGACCGCGGAGCAGGCGACGATCGCCGAGGATGCTGGAGCCGTCGCGGTCATGGCGCTCGAGCGTGTCCCCGCCGACATCCGAGCGCAGGGCGGCGTGGCGCGGATGGCCGACCCGGACAAAATCGCGGAGATCCAGGAGACCGTGAGCATCCCGGTGATGGCCAAGGTGCGCATCGGCCATTTCGTCGAGGCGCAGATCCTCGAGGCACTCGAGGTCGATTACATCGACGAGAGCGAGGTCTTGACGCCGGCCGACACCGCGCACCACATCGACAAGTGGCGCTTCACCGTCCCGTTCGTCTGCGGCTGCACGAACCTCGGCGAAGCGTTGCGGAGGATCGGCGAGGGCGCCGCGATGATCCGGACGAAGGGCGAGGCCGGCACCGGCGACATCGTCAACGCCGTGACCCATATGCGTTCCGTCTTCGGCGGGATCAAGCGGCTCGGAGCCATGCCGGAGGAAGAGCTCTACACCGAAGCCAAGAACCTGCAGGCGCCGTACGAGCTCGTTCGCTGGGCGGCCGAGCATGGGCGGCTCCCGGTAGTGACCTTCACGGCTGGGGGAATCGCGACTCCGGCCGACGCCGCGCTCTGCATGCAGCTGGGCGCAGACGGCGTCTTCGTCGGTTCGGGGATCTTCAAGGCGAGCGATCCCGTCTCCGTCGCCAAGGCGATCGTCGAGGCGACGACGCATTTCCAGGACGCCGAGATCCTGGCGCGCGCCTCGCGCGGCCTCGGCGATGCGATGGCGGGGCTCTCCACCGCCACGCTGGCTCCCGAAGAGCTGCTCGAGACGCGCGGCTGGTAACAGCCGTCCGCATCGTCCTCGTCGCCGTTGTCCTGGCGGCGTCCGCCTGTGGCGGCGACGACTCGGGTTCGCGCATCGCCGAGCTGGCGGCCTATGACGACACGAAGCCGCTGCGCGTTCAGGTCGCGGCCGAGAATCAGGGCTCGACCGACATCACGTACCAGAGCCCGCGAGGCGGCGACGTCCCGGCCTCGCTCGTCCTCCCTCCGGGCGCCAAGGGTGGGACGAAGCAGTACCCCGTCGTCATCTTCGTGCACCCGTACCTCGCATCGAGAGGGCTCTTCTACCGCGAGGCATTTGCCCTCGCCGAAAGGGGCCTGGCCTCTTTCCTGATCGACGCGACGATCTCCCGCGAGGGCCGGCCCGACCTGATGGACCCGGTGTACGCGGCCGACGCGTTTCGGTCGCTCGTCCGTCAGGACGTCGTCGACCTGCGCCGCGGGCTGGACTATCTCCAAGGCCGCAAGGAGGTCGACCTCGACCGCGTCGCTGTCTTCGGCCAGGAGTACGGAGCGCTCTCCGCCGGAGCGCTGGCCGCCGTGGACGACCGGATCGATGCACTCGTCCTGGCCGTGGTCCCCGTGGAGCCCGGCGAATACTGGGCGAAGGAATTCGTCCCGCAGGAGACCTACGAGAGCTTCGCGGAGACGATGCGCGACTTCGATCCGATCCGCCTGTTCGACGCCATCGACATGGACGTACTGATCCAGAACCCGCTCCGGGACGACGACTTCCCGCTCGAGGAGTACGAGCGCCTGGCCGACGAGGCGAGCGACGCCGAGGTGCGCTCATACGACTACGGGCACCAGATGGGGCCCGAGGCCGACGCCGACCGCGCAGCGTGGCTGCTCGAGAAACTGCAGGCGCGCTGAGTACGATTTCGGACGTGGAGAGTCAGTTGCGAATCGGCGTGCTTGCGATCCAGGGAGATTTCCGCGAGCACTCGAACGTGCTGCGCAGGCTCGGAGCCGAGCCTGTCGAGATCCGGAAGCCGGAGGAGCTCGACGGTCTCGACGGTCTCGTCATCCCGGGCGGTGAGTCGACGGCGATCGCGCGCCTGGCGCGGATCTACGGCTTCGAAGAGGCGCTGCGACGCTTCGACCGGCCGGTGTTCGGTACCTGCGCCGGGATGATCCTCCTCGACCGCGACCACCTCGGTCTCGTCGACATCTCGGTGCGGCGGAACGCATACGGTCGGCAGGTCTCGAGCTTCGAGGCCGACCTCGAGCTCCAGGGCGAGTCGGAGCCGCTGCGCGGCGTCTTCATCCGCGCGCCCCGGGTGGCCGACGCGGGAGCGGCCGTGGAGGTGCTAGCCGAGCTCGACGGAGAGCCCGTGCTCCTCCGGGAGGGCCGTTTCCTCGTCGCCTCGTTCCACCCGGAGCTGACGGACGACCCGAGGATCCATGAGCTGTTCCTCGATCTCGTTCGCGAACAGGAGGCTGTGGGTGTCCGGGCATAGCAAGTGGTCGTCGATCAAGCGGAAGAAGGGCGCGACCGACGCGAAGCGCGGGCAGCGCTTCTCGAAGCTGGCGCGGGCGATCATCGTGGCGGCCCGGGAGGGCGGGCCCGATCCGGCCGGCAACCTCGCGCTCCAGAACGCGATCGACAAAGCGAAGGACGCCTCGATGCCGAAGGACAACATCGACCGCGCGATCGCCCGAGGCGCCGGCCCTTCGGCCGACGACGCCGCCTACGAGACGGTCGCCTACGAGGGCTACGGCCCGGCCGGGATCGCAGTCTACGTCGAGGCCGTCACGGACAACCGCAACCGCACGGCCGCCGATGTCCGCCACATCTTCTCGAAGGCCGACGGCAGCCTGGGCGAAGCCGGATCTGTCGCGTGGTTGTTCGAGCGCCGCGCGGTCGTGCTCGTCGACGGAGGCGCGGATGAGGACGAGCTGACACTGGCCGCCGCCGAGGGCGGCGCGGACGACATCGAGCGGGAGGGCGAAAGCTGGCGCGTCATCGCTGCGCCCGAGGCGCTGAGCTCGGTGAGGAAGGCGGTCGAAGCGGCGGGCATGACGGTTGAGTCCGCCGACCTGACGATGGTCCCGAAGACCACCGTCGAGCTTGAGGACGAGGCCGCGGCCAAGAAGGTCCTTCGCCTGATGGACGCCCTGGACGAGAACGACGACGTCCAGGACGTCTACGCGAACTTCGACATCCCCGACGGCGTGCTCGAGCTCGTCGCCGGCTAAGGGGCCGTGTCGATTCGGCCCACTCGCGTCGGGCGGCTGATCGCCGAGAAGCGCGGACGTAGTGTGGCGCGGGCCCGGTAGCTGCCTGGCGCGACCTTGAAGCTGTAGCCGCCGAAGCGCGACGTTCGAGCTTTCGCCACCCGCCGCCAGCCCCGGCCGCTCCGCCGCTCGAGGGTGACCGGAATCCCGACGACCGCGTGGCGAAGGAAATCGAGCGCGAAGCCTCCCACCTCGCGGCCTCCCTTCCTGGGCCTGATCGAGACGAGCGTCGGCGGCAGATTCCCTTCGAGCTTCACGCGCGACATCGCCACGAGCGCCTGCCCGCGGTTCCAACTCGAGGCCAGAATCGACCCGTTGACGAAGAACTGGTTCGATTCCGGCCGGGTCAGCATGAAGCGAACGAAGGCGTGGAGGTCGCGGCTCAGCGGAAAGGCGAGCACGAGCTCGCTCGGGGCGGACTGGCGCTGCACCTGGAGGATGAAGAAGCCGGGAATGTCGCCCACGACCCGTCCGCCGATGAGATGCGGGATCGAGGCGCCGGCGCGCTGATCCTCGACCCAGTCCTGCGACAGGTTGGCGAGGGCGATGCGCTCGGTCTCCATCTGTCGGCCGTCGAAGCCGACCTCCCAGTCGATCCCGGCGTTGCCCCACGAGTTTGGGGCTCCCTGTGGCCGGTACTCGGGTCCCACCCAGGTGCCGCGCGTTCCGCTCGCAGCGGCCCGGGAGTAAGCATCGGGAGAGCCGACGATGACGAAGAGCCCATCCGGGATGCTCGCCACGGGCGGATTCGGGGCGACGCGCACACGGTCGAGCGCCTGGCCAGGCGCCAGATGGGCGACCGAGAGTGCTGCTACGACCCCGGCCGCCAGGGTTGCAAGCGCGGCCCACCGCACGGCGGAGAGGCTAGCCGATGGCTATTCGGGCGGTGTAAGGGCGAGCCGCGCCGCCGATCGTCAGACGGGCGATGTACGCGCCGCGGGCCAGCTTGCGCGGCAGCACGAGGCGGACGAGGTTCGGGCCCGGCCGGAAACGGCGCCGGGCGCTCGCAACCGTCCTGTTGCGCCGAAGGAGGCGAAGGCCCGCCTGAGCTTCTACGGTCACCGTCGCTCGCGCGACGAGCCAGCGCCGTCCGTTCGCGCGCAAGACCCTGACGCTGACACCGGCCACCGTCTGGTGTGCGTGCGGTTGCGGAGCAGCCGGTGGCGGGGAGGGAGGCGCGGGCGGTGGTGAAGGCGGAGACGGTGGCGAAGGAAGAGGGGGAGGAGGAGGAGGCGGCGGCGGCACGCCGGTCGTGGTGAAGCTGCCGTTCATGAAGGCGGAATGCGGGTCGCAGACGTAGGTGTACGCCGAGCTCGGCTGCACGACGACGTCCTCCCACGTAGTCGTCCCGCTGGAGGAGACCCCCGTCTTCTCGTCGACCCCGGGGCCGGTGAGATGGAAGTTGTGCACGGTCGCCTCGTCGTGGATCTCGAAGTCGTACGTCCCTGGCGGCAGGGACGTAACGGCATCGCCGCTCGCGTTCTTCAAATCGATGGTGGCGTCGGCGCGGACCGTCCCGATCAGGCGAGGCTCGCCGACCGCGTGACCGGCTCCCGGCAGTACTAGGACGAGAACCGCGACTGCGATCACTCTCACGCCGCTAGTACGGCGGGTCGTGTTAGCGGTTTGAGAGCTCAGAATACGGTCGCGGATTCGGCGGTGCCTCGACCTCGACGGCCATGTTCGGGTTTGCGATCTCGAGCTCGAATTCGACGGTCGCTCCGGCTGCCCGCGCGAGCTCGTCGAGCTCCTCCGGAAGCTGCGGATCGAACTTCGCGATGATCCGGAGCCGCGCTCGGGGTCACGCCGCGGGCCGTCGAAGTCGGGCTCGGCCGGCAGCCGGCCCGGCGGGGGAGGAACGTCCGGCCCGGCGCCTAACCTCGGGTCGTGACGGTTCTCGGCATCGATCCAGGCACGGCTTCTTGCGGATACGGCGTAGTTACCGAAAAGGACGGTCGCCTACGGGCGGTGGACTTCGGGTGCTGGCGGACCGCCGCGTCCCAACGGCCGGAGGAGCGCTTGTTGCGGATCCACGACGGCGTCGCCGAGCTCATCGAACGGTACGAGCCGCGGGCAGTCGCGCTCGAGGAGTCCTTTGTCGGCGCCGACGCCCGCACCGCGCTCTCGGTCGGGCAGGCGCGAGGCGCGGCAGTCGTCGCGGCCGCGCTCGCCGGCGTCGAGTGCACTGAGTACACGCCGTCGCACGTGAAGCTGGCGGTGTCCGGCTACGGACGCGCCGACAAGGCGCAGGTGCAGCGGATGGTGCAGGCGATCCTGCGCCTCGACGCTCCGCCGGCGCCGCACCACGCGTCCGACGCGCTCGCCGTTGCGATCTGCCACGCGATGGCGCCGGCGCTCCTCCGGGCCACGGGATGATCTCGCAACTTCGAGGGAAGGTCGCCGCGCGAATGCTCGACGGCGTCGTCCTCGACGTGAACGGAGTCGGCTACCGGATCCAGACGACGCTGCGGGGGTTGCGGAAGGCTCAGGGAGGGGCGGAGGTCACCCTCGACACCTATCTCCACGTCCGCGAGGACGCCCTCCAGCTCTACGGGTTCGCCGAGGCGGCCGAGCGCGAGCTCTTCGAACACTTTCTGTCTGTGTCGGGTGTGGGCCCGAAAGTGGCGTTGGCGATCCTCTCCGGCTCGACACCTTCAGACCTCAGGCGCGCGATAGCGCTGGAGGACATCACTCGGTTCGTGGCCATCCCGGGGATCGGGAAGAAAACGGCCGAGCGGGTCGTCCTCGAGCTCAAGGAGAAGATCGGGCAGGTCGACTCGCTCGGGCCCGGGCAGGACAGGGAGCACGAGCTCGTGGCGAGAGATGCGCTCGTCGAGCTCGGCTACTCGATGCCGGAAGCCGAGCGCGCCTTGGCGACGACCGATCCCACCGCGCCGCCGGAGGAGCGGGTCAAGCAGGCGCTGAGGGCGGCGTGAGCGCGGCTCCGCAGTTCCTCACCCCGACCGTCCGTCCCGACGAGGACGAGCTCGAACGGTCGTTGCGTCCCCGCTCCCTGGACGACTTCGTCGGCCAGTCGCGGGTGAAGGAGCAGCTCTCGATCGCGCTCGAAGCGGCGCGGACGCGCGGCGAGGCGCTCGACCACGTCCTGCTCGTCGGCCCGCCGGGGCTCGGCAAGACGAGCCTCGCCTACATCGTGCGTGAGGAGCTCGGGGTGGGGATTCGCACGGTCGCGGGGCCGGCGCTCGAGCGGAAAGGCGACCTTGCGGCGATCCTGACCGCGCTGGAGCCGCGCGACGTGCTCTTCGTCGACGAGATCCACCGCCTGAGCTCCGCCGTCGAGGAGGTTCTCTATCCGGCGCTCGAGGACTTCCGGCTCGACATCATCGTCGGGCAGGGGCCGGCGGCTCGCACGCTGACGCTGGACTTGCCGCCGTTCACGCTCGTCGGCGCAACAACGCGCACCGGTCTGCTCACGACGCCGCTCCGCGACCGGTTCGGGATGACTTTCCGGCTGGACTACTACGACCCGGCCGAGCTCGGCGTGATCGTGCGGCGGTCGGCGGGGATCCTCGGCGTCGAGATCGGCGACGACGCCGCCGACGAGATCGCGCGTCGCGCTCGTGGGACGCCGCGAGTCGCGAACAGAATCCTCCGGCGAGTCCGAGATGTTGCGGAAGTGCGTCATCAGGGCGTCATTACTCCGGAGGTGGCCGGCGAGGCGCTCGAGCTCCTCGAGGTGGACGGTTGCGGTCTGGAGCGAACCGACCGCGACCTCCTGCGGGCGATCGTGGAGCGGTTCGACGGCGGCCC
>JBKKAR010000088.1:0-2781 GCA_046714355.1 Gaiellaceae bacterium
ATCAGGGCGTCATTACTCCGGAGGTGGCCGGCGAGGCGCTCGAGCTCCTCGAGGTGGACGGTTGCGGTCTGGAGCGAACCGACCGCGACCTCCTGCGGGCGATCGTGGAGCGGTTCGACGGCGGCCCGGTCGGCCTGTCGACGCTGGCCGTCGCCCTCGGCGAAGAGCCGGACACCGTCGAGGACGTCTACGAGCCCTATCTCCTCCAGCTCGGTTTCATCCAGCGCACGCCACGGGGCCGAATCGTCACGAAGTCGGGACAGAAGCACCTCGGCGTCGCCGGCACAGCCGAACGAAACACGGCAAGCCTCTTCTAGCGGCGGGCCTCGAGACTCCCGGCGACGGAGTCGGCCGCGTCCAGACCCTGCAACAGGCTTCCGTGAACGCCGGGGTTAACCGCCGATTCAGGCTGGCTGGTGAACGTCACGTTCGGAAGCCCGTTGGCATAGGAGGCGGCGCTGTTCAGGGTCGTCATGTCGCCGCATCGGAGTACCGGCAAGGCGCCGCGAATCCGCTCGATGTGGGCGTCCAAGACACCTGCTCCTGCGAGCAGTCCGACGTCGCCGAGCTCGTCGACGATTCGGCTCACCAACTCGGCCGTGGTCTCAGTCCAGACGTCGTCTGCTTCGTCGCACCAAATCTCGCCCGCGAGGATCGACGGCTTGAGCGATCCGCCGTCGGTCGGCTTCCAATTTGCGAAGTTTGCGATCCGTCCGACCGCGAGAGTCGGCGAGTGAAGGTAGAGCCACTGCTCTCGAAAGAGCCGCGGAGCCTCTACCAGCAGATACACCACCAGGACGTTGCGAGATCGCATCTCCCGCAGGCGCGACGCCAGCTCAGGGGGAGCACTGGTCAGCCGAGGGACCGCGATCGGCAACGGGAGGGTGACGATCACGTGCGCGAAACTCTCCGAGCCGCGATCCGTCTCGACCCGAACGGCTGCGTCGCCGGCCGATCTAAGGCGGCGAACCGGCTCCTCGCACCGAATCGCGCCGGACCTACGAACGAGCGTCGCAATACGCTCCATCAGCGCTCCGACGCCGCCGTGTGGGCGAACGAGGACGCGGACGGCGGGCCGGTGCCGGGGGCGGAGCCGAGTTCGTACGGCATGCGCGAGCGAACCGTGCTCCTGAAAGCCAATCAGAGTGCTCGCGAAGGCTCCGTCGATCTCACTGGCCGGCAGTCCGAAGAGCTTTTCGGCGTAATCGCGCACGAAGACGTCGAATAGCCTCCGGCCGAACCGGGCCACGACCCATTGCTCCAGGTCGCCTTCGGCTGATGCGCGCGAGCGGCGGCGTCCCACGAAGCTGGCGACGCAGCGAGCGGTAGCAACGGGACCCAGCCCTCGTGCGACGTCGAGCGGCTCGTACGGGTACTGGAACCGTCTGCTCCCGATGAGAACGGCGGTCCGGCGAGGAACGGCGTCGTACGCTGGCCCGATCAGCTCCTCCCAGAGCCGATCGATCCTGGGATTGCGCCGCTGCAGGAGATGGGCTCCGAGATCGACGTGCACTCCCCAAAGCTCGATCGAGCGAGCCAGGCCACCGACCTCCGGCGCTGCCTCGAACACCACGGGAACGCGGCCTCTTTGCACGAGGCCGTAGGCGGCGCCGAGACCCGCTGGGCCGCCGCCGACGACCGCGATCGGGCCGCTCGTTTCTCCGCTAGGTCGCGGAGTCATTGCGGGTCACCCGGCGGAGCGCTTCCTCGCAACTCAGGAGCTCGAAGTTCGCGGCCACGTCCACAAACCTTTCGAGCACCCTGCCGCGTGCCGCGTTCCGCCAGGCAGCACGGCATCCGAGCACCACGCGGCCAGTCCGGGAAACCGACGACGGTGGACTTGCGCTCAGTCGGGCGGGATCGCATTCGTAGGGATGGACATACAGGGCGGGAAAGCTCCCGGGAACCGTGAGACTTCGGAGGGCGCGAACCAGGGTTGCCGAGGGAATCCATCGCCAGTAGCTCGCGCCGCCCACGGGTACGGATTTCGTGCCGATTCGGATCGAGGCGACGGGGAGCTCCCACAGCCGATCATGAGCGATCAGGCGGGGGATCATGGAGGGCGGCACGAGACTGCGAGGCACCCAGGGGCATGCGCATTCGCTCGAGTCGTACTGGAACCCAAGCTCCGCAAGCACGTCGCGCGCCCAAAGACTCTCGCGGTTGATGGAGAAACATGGCGCGCGATATCCGATCGGGCGCTGCGCCCCGAGGCGCTCGAGGATCGCCAGGCTCCGCTCGAGGTCCTGCCGGAATTCCTCTCGCGTAAGACCGTAGACGCGGTCGTGGGCGTAGCCATGGCACCCGATCTCGTGACCGCGGCTCAGAATCTCGTCAACGATGTACGGGTGGTTCTCGGCAGTCAGGCCGAGTACGAAGAATGTTGCTCGCGCCTCGGCGGCGTCGACAGATGAGAGCAGCTTCTCCATCTGGCGTTCGAAGGCTGGATTTCGTCCCCGCATTCGTATGCCGGCTCGGCGGAGGACAAGCTGGTGCCAGTCCTCTACGTCGACCGTGAGGACGAGCGCCTGACGGTTTTGCTGCGAAGACAGAAGTCCATTGTGCGCCGCTGGTAACTGGCTTACAACCGCGCGACGCAGACCTGTTAGCGGCGAAACTGCAGCTCGTGCCAGCTAGGCACCGGCGCTAGCTCGAGCAACGTGCGGTCGCCGCGCGGGTCGCGGTACCCGAACTCCGCGACGTCCTCGTCCCAGTCGACGTCCAGCAGCCCGAGCTTCACTCGCTGGTCGAGCCACGCGCCCCGGAAGACGAGCTTCCGCA
>JBKKAR010000089.1:0-7517 GCA_046714355.1 Gaiellaceae bacterium
GGCTCAACCCACTAGCACCGTAGAGGCCCCGGTCGCTAAGGCGGCCGCCGATCCATCGACATCCACCGCCCCACGCCGGCGTCGCCGGGGTAGTCGCGGAGGCCGTAGCCGCCGCAAGCCCGGCGAAAGGCCCGAGCGGCCCGAGGAGAAGGCGAACAAGCCGGAGCAGGCCGAAAAGGCCGAAAAGACCGCCAAGCCGGACCGCAAGCCTCGCGAGCGCCCGGCTCGCCAGTCGCGCCGGAGAATCCCCACTCCGCGGGCGCTTCCGCCGCCCGCGAAGCGCGAGCTCGTCGTCTCCGTCGACGTCGCCGAGCAACGCGTCGCGATCCTCGAGGACGGCAAGGTCGCCGAGGTCTACCTCGAGCGACCCGAGAGCCGGTCGATCGCCGGAAACATCTACAAGGGCACCGTCGACAACGTCCTGCCCGGCATGGAGGCCGCGTTCGTCGAGATCGGCCTCGAGAAGAACGGTTTCCTCTACGTCGACGAGATCGTCACGCCCGAGCTCGAGGGGCGGAGGCACGGCCGGAAGATCCAGGATTTGCTGAGCCGCGGCGAGGAGATCCTCGTCCAGGCCGTCAAGGACCCGATGAAGTCGAAGGGCGCTCGCCTGACGACCGAGATCTCGCTCCCGGGCCGCTTCGTCGTCTACGTCCCCAGCGGCGAAGGCTTCGGCGTCTCCCGCCGGCTGCCCGACGAGGAGCGCGCGAGGCTGCGCGACATCCTCAAGTCGGTCGCGCCGAAGACGGGCGGCATGATCGTCCGCACTGCGGCGGAGGGCGCTTCGGCCGAGGACATCGAGCGGGACATCGACTTCCTCCACCGGCTCTGGAAGTCGATCCAGGAAAAAGCCCAGAAGGTGAAGGCGCCCGCCCTCGTCTATCAGGAGGCCGAGTTGCCGCTGCGCGTCGTGCGCGATCTCTTCACGAACGATTTCGAGCAGGCGGTCATCGACCACGACCTGACCTACAAGCGGATCGTCGGCTACCTGAAGAAAACCTCGCCCCACATGGCGGAGAAGGTGCACAAACACGGCACGAAGACGTCACTCTTCGAGGACTTCGGCGTCGAGCAGGAGATCCGCTCGACGCTCTCGCGCCGCGTGGATCTTCCGTCCGGCGGCTACCTGATCTTCGACTACGCCGAGGCGTTCACCGTCATCGACGTCAACACGGGCCGCTTCGTCGGCTCGCGGTCGAAGTCGTCGGGAGCGCGCCTCGAGGACACGATCACGAAGAACAACCTGGAGGCGGTCAAGGAGGTCGTCCGCCAGCTCCGCCTTCGGGACATCGGCGGAATCATCGTCATCGACTTCATCGACATGGCGAACCCGAAGAACCGGGAGACCGTCGAAGAGGCGCTCAAGGCTGAGCTGGAGCGGGACCGGACGAAGACCTACGTGGTCGAGATCTCGCCGCTCGGGCTCGTCGAGATGACGCGCCAGAACGTGTCCCACGGGCCCCGCGAGATCCTCACGAAACGCTGCCCGACCTGTGCTGGCGACGGCATCGTCTTCTCCGAGATGTCTGCCGCGGTAGAGGTCGAGCGGAAGCTCAGGGAGCTTGCGGGCGGCTCGCGGGGAGGCGCCTTCCGCGTCGAGCTGAACCCGCACGTCGCGGCGATTCTGATCGGGCCCGGCGCCGAGCGGCTCCAGGCGATCGAGGAGCGCACCAGGCGGCGGTTCTTCACCGTGACGAAGGATGGCGTGCCACCCGAGCACTTCCAGGTGCTCGACCGCGGCACACTGGCGAAGCTCCAGCCCGAGAGCCCGTTCGAGGAGGGCCAGGAGCTCGAGGTCAAGCCTGTGGAGGTCGGCTTGCACGACTCCACCGCAGGCGTCGCGAAGCACGAGGGAAGCGACATCTCGATCGCCCGCGGAGCCGCTCTCGTCGGCAAGCGGGTCAAGGTCCGGATCACGCGCGTCCTCGATGGGACGGTCTACGCGGAGCTTCTCGGACAGGGAGAGGCGGTCGAGCCGCCGATCACCGCCGAGGCAATGGCTGAGAAGCCGACGAGGCAGCGGCGAAAGGCCGCGTCCAAGAACGACGAGACGGCGGAGCAGGAACCTGCCGTGGAGGCCGTCGCCGAAGAGGCCGAAGAGGCCGAGGACGCCGACGAGCTCGAGGAGGCCGAGGAGACCGAAGCCGAGCCAGAGCAAGCCGCAGCGGCGGAAACGGCGGACGGCGCACCGCGTCCGAAGAAGCGCACGCGCCGCGGCTCCCGCGGAGGGCGCCGGCGGAAGAAGAAGCCCGCCGGAGCAAGCGCCGAGTCGGAGGGCGGCACGGCAATCGAGGCCGAGGCTGCGAGCCAGAACGGCGAGCCGGCCGAGACACCGGCCTTGATCCATCTCCCCGACCCCGATCTCGGCGAAGAGTCCTCGGCAGAGGAGGGGACGGCGGTAGCGACCGACGGCGCCCAGGCTCGCCCGAAGAAGCGCACGCGCCGCGGCTCGCGGGGCGGGCGTCGGCGGCGGAAGCCCGCCGCCCAGTCCAACGGCGCGAGCGCCGACGGGGATTCCCGCGCAAACGAGCCTCAAGGCGCCGACTCGGCGACGCCGAGCTAGCCTCTGTCGGCTTCGCCGGCGTGGGCGTCCCTCGAGAAGGCCCAGGAACCGCTGGTAGACTGACTTTCCGCCGGGCAAACGCAGGGCGGACGCGCGGGCAAAGCCCGCCCATCCGCTTTCTCGACACCGCAAGACGGTGTCGAGGCCCGTCGTTTTCAAATGAGCTACGCGATCATCAGATTGGGCGGGAAGCAGTACGTCGTCCGCGAGGGCGAGAAGCTACTCGTGGACCGGCTTGCCGTCGACGAGGCAAAGACCTTCCAGCCCGAGGTGATCTTCGAGGGTGGCGACGGCAAGGCCGAGCTCTCCCCGAAGGGGACTGTGACGGCGAAGGTGCTCGCTCACGTGAAGGGCGACAAGATCCGGATCGGCAAGTACCGTCGGAGGACGGGCTACCGGCGCCACACCGGGCACCGCAGCCACCTGACCCAGATTCAGATCGAGTCGATTGGGGCGAAGACGAGCACGAGGTCCGCTACAAAGGCTCCCAACACCCGCACGACGACGAAGGACGACTGAGTGCTCCTCCAGGCGATACACGCCGGCTTCTGGCCCGCGATCACGCGGCGCCAGAGCCGACCCTCCTCCTCACCAAGGCTGCCCAGCCTTGGCTCGTCGGAGTGCGCGCTCTGGCTTGGTGCTCGAGACCAGAAACTCGGCAGCATCACCTGAAGGAGCACTAATGGCGCACAAAAAAGGACTCGGTTCCTCACGCAACGGCCGCGACTCGGAGTCGAAGCGGCTCGGCGTAAAGATCTTCGACGGCCAGGATGTGAAGGCGGGGATGATCCTCGTCCGGCAGCGGGGAACGCGCTTCCGGCCTGGGCCCGGCGCCGGTCTCGGACGCGACGACACGATCTTCGCTACTCGCAACGGGCGCGTGGAGTTCAAGCGCAGCGGCGAGCGGCGCACGATCGCCGTCGATCCGGCCGAGGCAACAACCACCTAGAGCCTACGGCTCCTAGCTTCGATGTTCCATGACCGCGCCCGCATCCGCGTGCAGGCGGGTCGCGGCGGGCACGGCGCTCTCAGCTTCCGGCGTGAGAAGTACGTGCCGAAGGGCGGCCCCGACGGGGGAGACGGCGGCCGTGGGGGAGACGTCGGACTCGAGGTCGACCCCGACCTCCGCGACCTCTCCTTCTTCCAGGGCCGGAAGCGCTTTCGCGCCGGAACTGGCGGTCCAGGACGCGGCACGAACAAGCATGGCGCGAACGGTGATGACGTCGTCCTCCGTGTTCCCGTCGGGACGCAGGTGTTCTCCGACCAAGGCGAGCTGATCGCCGACCTCGCCGGCGCCCGCTCCCGAATCGTCGCCGCGCGTGGCGGCTCGGGTGGCCGCGGCAACAAGCGATTCGCGACGCCTACGCGAAGGGCTCCTCGCTACGCAGAAGTCGGCCTCCCGGGGGAAGAGCTCGAGCTCGACCTTCGACTCAAGCTGATGGCCGACGCCGCGCTGGTCGGCGTCCCGAACGCGGGCAAGTCCTCGCTGATCCGGCGCATCTCCAACGCGAAGCCGAAGGTGGCGCACTACCCCTTCACGACCTTGGCTCCAGTGCTCGGGACCGTGGATTCTCCGAGTGGGCGGCAGCTGATCGTCGCCGACGTGCCCGGACTGATCGAGGGAGCGAGCGAGGGCGTCGGCCTGGGCCACGAGTTTCTCGCGCATCTCGAGCGAGCCAGGATGCTCGTGCACGTGATCGACGCCTCGGAGGGCGACCCGGCCGAGCGCTTCGCGCTGATCAACGGAGAGCTGACCGCCTACGGAGCAGGCCTCGATCGGCTACCCCAGATCGTCGCGCTGAACAAGGTCGACGTCGCCGGGGATGTCGAGTTCACGCTGGACGACGAAAGGATCCTGTGTGTGCTCCGGACCTCGGCGATCACCGGAGCAGGCATCGACGAGCTCAAGAACGCGCTGTTCGAGCTCTGCCCGCCGGCGCCCGACGCCCCGGCAGGCGACGACGACGGAATGGTCGAGTTTCTCGTCTACCGTCCGCGGCCGGATGCGCGCCGCGCGTTCCGGATCCTTCGGACCGACCGCGGTTTCCGCGTCGTAGGCCCGACGCCGGAGCATGACGAGCTCGAGGCGGCTCTCCGCGCCGCGGGTGCGAAGACGGGCGCCGAGGTCGAGGTGGACGGCGACACGCTGATCCTCTCGTGAGCGTCGCGATTCTCGGCGGCGTGTTCGATCCGCCGCACCTCGGCCATGTCGCCCTCGCCAAGGGCGCGCGTGACCAGCTCGGTGTCGATCGCCTGCTCGTGCTCGTCGCGGAGCGCCCCGGCCACAAGGACGTCGTGGCGGACGGGCAAACCCGCCTACGCCTGGCCGAGCTGGCGCTCGGCCGGTTCGGCGAAGTCCGCCTCGACGACCATCCCTACACCGTCGACCTGCTCCGCGACGAGCAGTTCGAGGACGCCGTCTTCATCCTGGGCGCGGACGAGTGGGCGGTCTTCGGCAGCTGGAAGGAGCCGGACGAGGTGCGCCGGCTCGCGCGCATCGCGGTGGCCTCGCGGCCGGACCATCCGCGGCCGGAGGGCGATGTCCAGGTGCTCGAGATCGACCAGCTGCCGATCTCGTCGAGCGAGATCCGGGCTCGTGTGGCGGCCGGAGAGCCCGTCGACGACCTGGTTCCCGATCAGGTCGCGCGCGAGATCGAGCGGCTCGGTCTCTATGGCTCTGGTTTGACGCCCTCGCGGCGGGGCTAGACTGAGGGCGACACGAAAGGATCTTTTCCGCCTCTGACCTCGCTCGAACAAGCCCGCCGTATTGCCGGCCTCGCCCAAGAGAAGCTGGCGGACGATGTCGTGATCCTCGACCTGCGGCCCGTGTGCGCATACACCGACTTCTTCGTCCTGTGCACGGGCCGGAACGCGCGCCAGACGAAGGGGATCTACGACGAGGTGCGCGAGCGCCTGAAGGCCGACGACCGACTGGGGCCGCGAGCGGTCGAGGGTCTCCGAGAGGGGAACTGGATCCTTGTGGACTACCTCGACGTCGTTCTGCACGTCTTCACGCCCGAGACGCGGGGCTACTACGCGCTCGAGGAGCTCTGGGGCGACATGCCCTCAGTGGAGCTCGACGCCGCGATGGCCTAGCTACAATCCGGCCCGGACGGGGCCATAGCTCAGCTGGGAGAGCGCCGCCATGGCATGGCGGAGGTCGTCGGTTCGAGCCCGACTGGCTCCACTCTCTTCCCCGTGTGGGTCCGAGTCGGCGCGCCGCGTCTTGACTTGGGCAGCGGAGTGTGCGTAGCTAGTCGCAAGCGGAGCGAGGAGGCTTGCGATGCGCCGTCAGGTCGCACTGAAGAGCACTTTCCTGAAGGGCGAGGACGTCAAGGAGATCCAGCGGGCACTCGGCTTGAAGGGGGACGCGGTCGACGGCGCCTACGGGTCGGACACCGCGTGTGCCGTCGAGGAGTGGAAGTGGCGGGTCGGATACCCGAAGCACCAGATCAACAACCGGCTCGGACTGCTCGGCCTCGCCTGGCTCTTCGGCGAAGAGCCGTTCCCACCGCATTTCGCACGCAACGCCAAGGCGCGGAAGGGGAAGCCGTACGGGTCACAGGACGGCCTCGTGCGGCCGCTCCCGACCTCGCCCGGGATGCGGTCGGAATTCTCCCTCGCCGACGGGGAGGGGGCTCCTGACCGGAACGGCGTCAAGCACCACGCCGGCAAGGACTGGTTTGCGCCCGGACGGAGCCCCGTCCGTGCGCCTGTCGCGGGGACGATCGTCGAGGCGAAGGTGCGGCCGAGCACGAGCGGCCAGGTGTTCGGCGGCACGGTGAAGATCGAGGCCGGCGGCAACAAGAAGGTCTGGGTCTTCCGTCACTGCGACCCCATGAACGTGCGAGAGGGCCAGAAGGTTCAGGCCGGTCAGGTCGTCGCCCAGGTGACGCCGTGGCGGGACGGCGCACCGCATGCGCACATCGAGCTCTGGAAGAGCCGGAACGCGAACTACGAGTACGAGCAGATGGAAGACCCGATGACGTATCTCAAGGTCTTCAGATAGACGCCTGAGCGCCTGCCCTAAGGCTCCGGCAGAACGACCACGAAGCGCGCCCCATGCGGCATCGCCTGCCGGTACTCGAGCCTCCCGTCGTGCGCCTCGGCGTAGGACTGGGCGATCGCCAGGCCGAGGCCGGTGCCGGGCCCGCGGGGCCGCGCCGCGTCGCTCCGGCTGAAGCGCTCGAAGAGGCTGGGGACGAAATCCGGCGAGACACCTTCGCCGCGATCCTC
The DNA here is from genome assembly GCA_046714355.1 of Gaiellaceae bacterium. Taxonomy (GTDB): domain Bacteria; phylum Actinomycetota; class Thermoleophilia; order Gaiellales; family Gaiellaceae; genus JACDAN01. The sequence goes on from JBKKAR010000089.1 coordinate 6,800, forward strand.
CACCGCGACCCTGGAGCCGTCCGTCGACCTGGTGAGCGTGAACGATCACCGGCGGCTTGCCGTACCGAAGGGCGTTCGTCACGAGGTTCGACAGGATTCGGTCGAACACCGCCGGGTCGACTGTCGCCTCCAGATCCTCCGGGATCTCGAGCGAGACCTCGGCCGCCCGATCGCCGGCCGCCATCCTGACGATCTCATCCACGCGCCCGCGAACCGCGAAGCACTGCGGGTCGATCGGAACGGCGTGCGCATCCAGGCGCGAGAGATCGAGGAGCTGCTCGACGAGCAGCTTCAGGCGGACCGTCTGCGCGCGAAGCGAGTCCTCCAGTTGCGTCAGCTGGTCGGCCGCGATCTCGTCCCCGCGGCGGTCGATGGTCTCGATGACGCCGTGGATGACAGCGACCGGCATCCGGAGCTCGTGCGCCGCGAGCGCGTTGCTTTTCAGCTCGTCGGCGTCCTCGAGCGCTGCCGCGCCGTCTGCTCCTGACCGAAGAGGCGTGCGCGGTCGAGCGCGAGTTGGGCGAGCGCTCCGAGCGTCCGGAGCAGTGCGAACTCCTCGCTCCCGAAGAAGGGGGCGTAGCGGCTCGTCCAGACCTGGAGTGACCCGCCCGGGAGGACGACCTGCAGCGGCTCCGTTTCTTCGATGTCGTGTGTGTCCGGGGCGGTGAAGGAGCCGACGACACTTCCGGTCTCGTCGCGCAGCTCGATCGCGCGCGCG
>JBKKAR010000090.1:0-4534 GCA_046714355.1 Gaiellaceae bacterium
ATCAGCGGCAGCGGAAAGAGCACCGCGCCGACCGTGAAGGCGGGCCCGATCCCGATCAGCCGCTCGACCCGAACCGCGACGAGCGCGCCCACGATTCCACCGACCGCGCCGGCTCCGAGGATCAGGCCGAGCAGCCCGGGCTCCACCCCAAGCTCTTTCGTGGCGTAGAGGATGAAGATCGCGAAGAAGACGAAGTTGAAGAGGTTGATCGTCGCGACACAGGCGAGCTGCGGACGGATGAACCTGTCCCTCAGCACGAAGCTGAAGCCCTCCCGGAGGCTCCGGAAGACGCCGTTCTGGCCGTCCTCCTCCAGCGCAGGCTCTGGCGCCCTGATCCGGCCGAGGAAGAGCGCTGAGCCGAGGAACGAGAAGGCGTCGACCAGGATCGTGACCGGCGCAGTGAGCAGCTGGACGAGGAAGCCCGCCACCGAGGGGCCGGTCACGAACGAGACCGAGCGGCTGAGGCTCAGCTTCGAGTTCGCGTCGACGACGTCCCGCCGGGGGACGATTGAGATGAAGATCGTCGACCAGCTGATGTCGAACATGACGGCAAAGGTGCCGACGGCGAAGGCGACGCCGTAGAGGTGGGCGAAGGTCAGCGCGTCGAAGGCCGCGGCGAGCGGGATCGAGCCGAGCAGGACGGCGCGACCGATGTCCGCGACGATCATCAGCCGCCGCCTCCTCTGCACGCGCTCGATCCAGACGCCGGCGAAGAGCGAGAAGAGCAGGTGCGGCATCAGCTCGGCCGCAACGAGGAAGCCCATCTGCGCCGCCGAGGCGTCGAGTGTCAGGACGGCGACGAGCGGCAGGGCGAGCAGCGTCACCTGATCGCCGAGCTGCGAGATCGACTGTGCGGCCCAGAGTTTCAGGAACTCGGGCTGCCGAAGAAGCGGAGGCGGCTCGGGAGCCGCCTCCGGTGGAACCGAGTTCTGCTCGGTCAAGCGCGCTTGACGTTGATGTCGCCGCTCATCGTGCGGGCCCTCAGCTCGACGAGCGGGCCGTCGTCAGTCTCGACCGGGACTCCGGACTCGAGCTCGAGCTCGGATGCCGTCTCACCGGAGAGCGACTGTGCGTCCACCCACAGGCGGGATCCTTTGGCGATCCCGATCTCGACGTCGCCCGAGGCCGAGTTGACCTTGACCTCCCCCGAGCCGACGTTACGCAGATCCACATCGCCCGAGGCCGTGTTCACGTCGATGTCGCCGGCCGACTCGTCGATCCGGACGTCGCCGGATGCGGCGTTCACCTTCGCCGAACCGACTCGATCGATCTGGACGTCGCCGGAGGCGGTGTCGACCGACGCTTCGCCCTCGACCTCGTCGAACTCGACGTCGCCAGAGGCCGCGTTGATCTCGAGCTCCGCGTAACGGCCCCGGCCACAGATGTCTGCCGAAGCGAGATTCGCTTCGACCGCTGCGCCGTGAGGCACCGTAATGTGAACGCGGTACTCGCCGTCCCTCGAGCGAAAGAGGCCGCGACCTCGGCCACGCCCTGGCTCGACGACCACCTCGTAACCGTCGCCGCGCGGGCGCATCTCGATCCGGGCCTCGTGCTCGAGCTCCTCGGCGTCTCGCCCACGAGCCTCGAGCTCGACAATCGTCTCTTTGTCGGCAACCGTCTCGAGGTCGACGTCGCCTGCAGGGATGCTGATCTGAAGCTCGACGCGCCCAGGCGTCGAGAACGTCTCTGTCCTCACGGCCGCCTCTTTCCGCGGCGCCGCGGCGGGCGTGGGTCCGCCTTGACGTCGACGTGTCCGAAGGGAAGCTGGAAGAACGTCATGTGGAGCCCTCCTCCTAGTTGCGGCCGTAGCCGGTCAGCCGGTTGCCTGTGCGGCGAGTCGGCGGTGCAGTGCTTCGGGCAAGCGCCCGGACGAGCCACGTGTTCAGCGAGACGCCCTCTCGGGCCGCGGCTCCCTCGAGCTCGCGCTTCAGGTTCTCCGGCAGACGGAGGGAGATCCGGGCGGTGAGCCCATCCTCGGCCGAGACCGCGGGCGGCTCGGCCGGCTCTCCTCCGATGAACACGAGCTGCGGATCCGATCCGGCCAGCCGAACCTCCACATGGCCCTCGGGCAGCTGCGCGCTGATCTCCTGCGCAGCCTCGCCGAGCGTCTCGAGCAGGCGCATGCCGGCCGAACCGCGGAGGGCCTGGATCAGACGCTCGGCTGCGGCTGCGGTCTCGTCGTCGCCGACGGCGGCGACGGCCGCGAGATCTCGCTCGAGCGCGTTGATGAACCGTGCCGTCTCCATGGCATCATTATGACACCATTATGGTGTCTGTCAAGCATCACTTCGGAGTCAACTCCCCCATGACGGCGACGACCCACGCGTCGAGCTCTTCCAGGGAGCCGGTGTTCAGGTAGGAGAAGTCGGCTCGTTTCACCTTCTCCCGGTCGTCGAGGAGCCGGTCGGAGCGGCCGGCGGTGGGCACGCGCGCGCGTTGTTCTCGGAGTAATCGAGGCGCGGTGACTACGACCACCTTGTCGAACCGCTCCTCCGCGCCTACTTCGTAGAGCAGCGGCACTTCCGTCACGCAAACCGCCGGCGGGTCGGATAGCTGGGCGAGCTCGTCCCGCCAGCGCAGGTACTCGGCCGAGACCAGTGGGTGCAGGAGCGCTTCGAGCCAGGCCAGGGATTCTCGATCCCCGAAGACGATCTCCCCCACCTTGCCGCGGTCGATCTCACCGTCGTCGTCCAGGATCCCATCCCCCAGCCGCTCGAGCAGCGCCGCCTTCACCGCCGGGTCGGACCGGATCAGGTGATGGACGATCTCGTCGCTCGAGACCACCGCCGCGCCGTGCCGCGCGAACGCCGCGAGTGCCTCGCTCTTCCCCGCCCCGATGCCGCCGGTGATGGCGACGGAGACAGGGGGCCTACTGCTGCTCGTCGGTCTCTTCGGCCGGAGGCGGTTCTTCGGCGGGCGCTGCCGGCTCTTCGGCGGGCGCTTCCGGCTCTCCGGCAGGCATCTCTGCCTCTTCGGCCGGGGCCACTTCGTCGAGCGCCACGGTTTCGGCCGGAGTCTGACTCTCGAGATCCGGTTCCGGCTCGCCCTCGACGGGCTGAGGCTCCTCCGGGGCGGCGACAGGCTCGGGCGACGGCTCGGCGCCGGTCGTCTCGCCCATCGGGCTCTCGGTCGCGCCCTCCGCGAAGACCTCGTCGGAGAGGCCGAGCTCGGAGGCGGGTGTCGGGCCGTCTCCCTCGACGCGTTTCAGCGAGAGCGAGAGGCGGCGGCGCTCGGCATCGACCTCGATGATCTTCGCCTCCACATGGTCGCCCTGGGAGACGACTTCGCGCGGGTTCTCGACGTGGTGCTGCGCGAGCTCCGAGATGTGCACGAGCCCCTCGACGCCGGGCATGATCTCGACGAAGGCGCCGAAGGTGACGACCTTCGTCACCTTGCCCTCGACGACGTCCCCCTCGCTGTACGAGTCCAGGACCTGCTGCCACGGGTCGCTCTGCGTCTGCTTCAGGCCGAGCGAGATCCGCTGCCGCTCACGGTCGATGTCGAGGACCTTGACCTCGACCGTCTGACCGATCTCGAGCACCTCGGACGGATGGTTCACGTGGCTCCACGACAGCTCCGAAATGTGGATCAGCCCGTCCATTCCGTCGAGGTCGACGAAGGCGCCGAAGTCAACGATGTTGGAGATCTGCCCCTCGACGACGTCGCCCGGCTGCAGGCGGTCGAGGATCTGCTGTCGCTGCTCCTTGCGCTCGTCTTCGAGGACGGCGCGGCGCGACAGCACGACGTTGTTCCGCGAGCGGTTGAGCTCGATCACCTTGGCGCGCAGCTCCTGGCCGAGGAACTCGTCCAGATCCTGGACGCGGCGAATGTCGACCAGTGACGCCGGCAGGAAGCCGCGAACGCCCAGGTCGAGGATCAAGCCGCCCTTCACGACCTCGATGACGCGTCCGATGATCGCCTCGCCCGACTCGGCCTTCTGCTCGATCATCTTCCAGGCCAGCTCGAAACGGGCGCGCTTCTTGGAGAGGATCAGCCGCCCCTCCGCGTCCTCCTTCGTCAGGACGAGCGCGTCGACCTCCTCGCCGACCTGCACCTCGTCTTCCGGGTTGACCGACCGGCGAATCGAGAGCTCGGAGAGCGGGATGACGCCCTCGGACTTGTAGCCGATGTCCACGAGGACTTCGTCCTTGTCCACGCGCACCACGGTGCCGTGCACGACCTCCCCCTCGTTGATGGTCGGGAAGGTGGACTCGTAGTCCGGGATCAGCTCGCCCTCGGGGCCGGTAGTCCAGACCTCGGGGTCGTCTACCTGCTGCTGCTTGTCAACGGTGTCGCTCACCACGAGCGGCGGAGTATATCTGCGGATTTTCCGCTAATTGAGGCGGCGTAAGAAGTCGCGGATAGCGTCGAGATACGGGCCCTGCGCCTCGACCATGCTCATATGCCCGGCACCGGCGAGCTCGACGTACTCGCTACCGGCGATTCCCTCGTGGAGGACGCGGGCCGCTCGTGGCGTCGTCGTGCGATCTTCGGCGCCGACGAGAACCAGTGTCGGCCTGGTCACCTTTCCAAG
>JBKKAR010000091.1:0-2872 GCA_046714355.1 Gaiellaceae bacterium
ACGTGATCCGGGTCGCGCTCAGAGGGCTCGCGGGGCGCAAGTTCCGGGCCGTCCTGACCGCCATCGCGATCGTTCTCGGCGTCGCGATGATCAGCGGGACCCTCGTCCTCACGGACACGATCGACCGGGCGTTCGACCGGATCTTCGTCCAGTCGTACGCCGGTACGGACGCGGTCGTCCAGGCGGCGTCCTCGGACATCACCTTCCAGGGCGAGAGTGCCACTGCGCCGCCGATCCCCGAGGCGGTCCTCGAGGAGGTGCGCTCCGTTCCGAACGTGGAAGCCGCGACTGGAAGCGTCTTCGAGGAGACGGCAGTCAAGGTGCTCGACCGAAAGGGCGAGCCGATCGTCAAGAACGCGCCCACGTTCGGCTTCGGGATTGACCCAAGCCTGTCCCGCTTCAATCCGCTCGAGCTGAAGGACGGCCGCTGGGCGTCTGGCCCGAACGAAGTCGTTATCGACTCCGGGACCGCGAAGGACCAGGGCTACGAGGTCGGCGACAGGGTCAGGGTCGCGACGCTCGCCCCTGTTCAGGACTTCGAACTGGTCGGGATCGCGCAGTACCCTGGGGTGGAGTCCCTCGGCGGGGCGACGTTCGCCGTCTTCGACCTCTCCACCGCGCAGCGGTTGCTCGATCGGCAGGGAAAGCTCGACGCGATCTCCGCCGCCGCGAAGCCCGGCGTCTCGCCGCAGGAGTTGGTTGCCGATCTCGACCGCAAGCTTCCGGACACCGTCGCGGTGCGGACCGGTATTGAGCAGGCGAACGAGGACAGCGGCGAAGTCGCCGTCTTCGTCGCGTTCATCCGCTACTTCCTGCTCACCTTCGGGGCGATCGCGCTGTTCGTCGGCGCGTTCGTCATCTTCAACACGCTCTCGATCACCGTTGCGCAGCGGACGCGCGAGCTCGCCACGCTGCGGACGCTCGGCGCCTCCCGGCGCCAGGTCCTCACGTCCGTCCTGCTGGAGGCCTTGGCGATCGGCGCGATCGCCTCGGTGATCGGGCTCTTCCTCGGCCTTGCGCTCGCCCAGGGCCTCAACGCCCTCTTCAAGGCGCTCGACCTCGAATTGCCGACGACCGGGCTCGTGTTCTCGCTCCGGACGGTGATCGTCTCGCTCCTCGTAGGGATCGTGGTCACGCTCGTCGCGGGTCTCGCCCCGGCGCTTCGCGCGACCCGGATCTCGCCCATCTCGGCCGTGCGTGAAGGCGCCGTGCCGCCCAGCGGGCGGTTCTCGCGCTACGGGCCTTACATCGCCGCCGTTTTGGTCGCTCTCTCGGTCCTGCTGCTCGGCTACTCACTCTTCGCCGACGACCTCGGCATCGCCGAGCGACTGCTGTCGATCGCCTCCGGCGTCCTCTTCCTCTTTTTCGGTGTGGCGCTCCTCTCACCCAAGGCGGTTCCGCGCCTCGCAGTCATCGTGAGCCCGGTGGCGAAGTGGGTGGTCTACCTCCTGAGCGTGATGGTCTTTCCGATCACCTACGGAAAGTGGCTCGTCAAGCGCGGGCTCTTCGAGGAGGCGGTGCCGACCGGAAGACGCATCCTCGGCGTCGTCGGAGGGACGCTCCTGGCGCTCTTCGTGGGCCCCGGGATCCTCGCGGCGCTCATCTTCGCTCTCTCACTCCTGGCCGGCACGCTGCTGGCGGTGCTCCTCGGAGCCGTGCTCGCGGTCTACGAGGTCGTCATGGTCGTTTGGATCGTCGTGATGCTCGTGCTTCGTGCTGTCCACCGAGGCAGCGCGGCGGATCAGCCGTCGGTGCGGCCGGACTCCACGACGGACAAGCTCTCGAACGAGAACTCGCGCCGGAACCCCGGCCGGACGGCCGCGACCGCCGCGTCGCTGATGATCGGCATCGCGCTCGTCACGTTCGTGGCCGTCTTGGCCGCCGGCATGCGGGACTCGAATCGAAAGGCGATCGAGGATCAGATCGCCGCCGACCTGATCATCACCTCCGAGGACGGCTACTCCCCGTTCGCCGCCGGCGCGAGCGACGCGGCCCGCAAGGCCCCCGTCGCCGAGACGGTCACCGACGTGCGCGACGAGGTTGCCAAGCTGGCCGGGTCCGGACAGGACATCACCGGCATCGACCCGGACCGGATTGCGTCGGGCTACAACTTCGACTGGACGAAGGGCTCGTCGGACGCGACGCTCGCCCAGATGGGGAACGATGGCGCCGTCCTCGCCGAGGACTTCGCCACCGACAAGAAGCTCCAGATCGGCGACCGGTTCGAGGTGGAGGCGCCGGGCGGCAAGAAGGCGGAGTTCGTCGTCAAGGGGATCTACGACCCGTCGCCCTTCTACCCCTTGCTGGGTACTGCGAGCATTCCCAAGATGGCGTTCGACAAGCTCTTCGAGCGGAACCAGAACCAGTACACATTCGTGGAGGTTCGGGGCGAGCCGTCCGAGGAAGCCAAGAGGAGCGTCGAAGCCGCGGTCGCGGAGTACCCGGATGCGCGGGTGCAGACGCGCGAGGAATGGGTCGACAAGGAGGACAAGGAGTTCCAGCAGTTCCTGAGCATGCTCTACGTCCTCCTCGCGCTCTCGGTGATCGTCAGCGTCTTCGGGATCATCAACACGCTCGTGCTCTCGGTCTTCGAGCGGACGCGCGAGCTGGGGATGCTCCGGGCCGTCGGGATGACGCGCCTGCAGGTGCGCCGGATGATCCGCCAGGAGAGCGTCATCACGGCGCTGATCGGCGCGGCGCTCGGGCTACCGCTCGGCGTCTTCCTTGCGGCGCTCCTCGTGCGCGCGCTGAGTGAGTACGAGGTCGGCTTCAAGATCCCGACCGGTCAGCTGATCCTGTTCGCCGTCGTCGCGATCGTGGTCGGCATCGTGGCCGCCCTCCTGCCAGCGCGCCGGGCCGCCCGCCTGAACGT
>JBKKAR010000092.1:0-5018 GCA_046714355.1 Gaiellaceae bacterium
GTCGAGAACATCCTCCTGAAGCTGATCCAGGCCGCGGACTTCGACATCAAGAAGGCCGAGACCGGGATCATCTACATCGACGAGGTCGACAAGATCGCGCGCAAGGCGGACAACCCGTCGATCACGCGCGACGTGTCCGGCGAGGGCGTGCAGCAGGCGCTCCTGAAGATCCTCGAAGGCACCGTCGCCTCGGTGCCCCCGCAGGGCGGGCGCAAGCATCCGCACCAGGAGTTCCTCTCGATCGACACGACGAACATCCTCTTCATCTGTGGTGGCGCGTTCTCCGGCCTCGAGAAGATCATCGCCCGCCGGATCGGCAAGAACGCTGTCGGCTTCGGCGCCGACATCCGCTCGCGCCACGACGCGGAGGTCTCGGAGCTCCTCACCGAGGTCATGCCCGAGGATCTGCTCTCGTACGGGTTGATCCCCGAGTTCATCGGGCGCCTCCCTGTCGTCTCGGCCGTGCACCAGCTGCAGCGCGAGGATCTCGTCCAGATCCTCGTCGAGCCGAAAAACGCGCTCGTCAAGCAGTATCAGCGCTTCTTCGGGTACGACTCGATCGAGCTCGTCTTCAAGGAGGAGGCGCTGTGGTCGATCGCGGATCGGGCGCTCAAGCGCGAGACCGGTGCCCGCGGCCTGCGCTCGATCATCGAGAACGCGCTGCTCGACGTGATGTTCGAGCTTCCCTCGCGCAAGGACGTCTCCAAGTGCGTGATCACGAAGGAGACGATCGAGAAGGGCCTCAAGCCGACGCTCGTGACGAGCGCCGGGGCCGAGCTCGAGGACGAAGAAGAGCGCGCGGCCGAATCGGCCTAGCGCGGGCCTCCCCGGGTTTCAGGACGCGTCGGACGGAAACAACCTCTCCGAACGAAAGGAGAGGAATGAGACGTTTCTTCGTCCTCCTCGGGCTTTTCGCGGCGACCGTCGCAGTCACGGCAGCAGCGGTTTACGGCGACACCGTCGTCGCTCCCGGCGGAGGGACACCAGGTACCTCTAAGCACTTCAAGCTTGTCGGTCACGATCCGTTGTTCGCGCGCGGGATGAACGCCGCGCCTGCCCTCTACGACGACGGCGACCGAACGTTCGTCTATGTCGGGAACCGGACAGACGGCTCCGAGACTTGCGGCGCCGGCGATCCGCGGCAGGGCAGCGGCCCTTGCGTTCACCCGCATCCCGGCATCCTGATCATTGACACCACGAACCCGGCTCGCCCGAGATTCGTCGGCGAGATCGGCCCGCCGCACGCGGCACAACGCGGGATCACGACGCGTGAGCTGCGTGTCTGGCCCGAGAAGAAGCTCCTGATGGTGATGACCTTCCGGTGCAGCTCGACGATCCACGCCTGTCCGACCGGAAACGACCAGACGTTCCCGTTCGACATCAAGTTCTTCGACCTGCGCGACCCCGTCCATCCGCGCTTCATCAGCAACCACGTCACGCGGTCGAGTGCGGGCCTCGCGATCAAGCCCCACGAATTCTTCCTGTGGATCGACCCCGAGGACGAGGACCGGGCCCTGCTGTGGGAGTCGACCCCGACGGCCTCGGCCAACCCGAACCGACCGAACCTCGTCATCGAGGACATCAGCGACGTTCCCTCCGGCGGGCCCGTGCGGCTCGTCGCCGAGGGCAACTGGAACCAGCTCTACCCAGGGTCGGCCGTTCCGGCGAACTACGACAACGACCTCGCGCTCCACTCGATGACGCCGAGCTTCGACGGCAGGACGACGCAGCTCGCGTATCTCCGAGGGCACCACCTCGTGCTGGACACGAGCAAGGTGGCCGAGAACCGCCTGCCGCTCGGGACTGTCGAGTCGCTGAACGACGACCTGCTCACGCCGGTCGAGAACCGGGTCCGCTGGGGCACGGCCGACGGCGGCTGCACATTCGAGTGTGCGGAGAGCCACTCGGCGATTCCGGTACCCGGCCGCAAGCTCGAGCTCAACGTCGACGAGGTCTACGGCCGCTTCGCGCTGCCGCAGAGCTTCGGGTGTCCGTGGGGCTGGATGCGCTTGATCGATGTCTCCGACCCGGCCCATCCGCGCCTCGTCGGGGAGTACAAGATTCGCGAGAACACGCGCGAGTTCTGCGTCTCCGGCAACGACCCGGCGACGGAGAGCTTCACGAGCTACTCCTCACACAACCCAACGGTCCTCCCGAGGCTCGCGCTGATGCCATGGCACTCGGGCGGGCTCCAGGCGGTCGACATCGGCAAGGCGAGCCGGCCACGGCAGGCCGGCTGGTTCAGTCCCGACCCGCTCCCCTCGGTCGCCACCGAGGACCCGGCGCTCAGCAACGGGCCGAACAAGGTCGTCATGTGGAGCTACCCGATCATTCACGAGGGCCTGATCTACGTCGTGGACATTCGGAACGGCCTCTACATCCTCGACTACCGCGGTGCTCATCGAGGCGACGTGAAGAAGATCGACTTCTACGAAGGCAACTCCAACCTCGGAGACTCCGAGGAGCTCGCGGACGAGTAGGACCTAGGGAGCGGCCGGCCTTCGGGTCGGCCGCTCCCGCTTGCCTATACTGGGCGCATAGTCGCTGCCTGACCACATCCGTTCCCTGGAGCGCCGCTTTAAGGTCGGTGTCGGCGAATGATGGAACCTCTCTACAACCCCGAGGGCGTCGAAGAGCGCTGGCAGCGCACCTGGGAGGACGAGGGCCTCTACGCGGGCGAGCCGGGAAGCGGGCGCGAGACGTTCGTCGTCGCGCATCCGCCGCCGAACGTCACGGGTGCACTCCATACCGGCCACGCGCTCCAGATCTCTCTCGCGGACACGCTGGTCCGCTGGCATCGCATGCGGGGCTTCGAGACGGCGTTTCTGACCGGCTACGACCACGCGGGCATCTCGACCCAGAACGCGGTCGAGAAGCATCTCGCGTCGGAGGGCAAGACCCGGCAGGAGCTCGGCCGTGAGGCGTTCGTCGAGGTCGTCTGGGAGTGGCTCCACACGTACGGCCGGACGATCATGGGCCAGTTCCGCCGCATCGGCGCCTCGATGGACTACCGGCGAGAGCGCTTCACGATGGACGAGGCCTATGTCCGGGCGGTGATGCGCTTCTTCGTCCACCTCCACCGCAAGGGCTGGATCTACCGGTCCAACCGGATCATCAACTGGTGTCCTCACCACGAGACGTCGCTCTCCGACCTCGAGCTGGTGCACGAGGAGACGGACGACGCGCTCACCTATGTCCTGTACCCGTTCGCGGACGGGTCGGAGGGAGGCGTCACGATCGCCACTGCTCGCCCGGCGACGATCGTCGGCGACGTCGCGGTCGCGGTGAACGGCGAAGACGAGCGTTGGCGCGCCGCGGTCGGTCGAGAGGTGATCGTCCCGTTCGTCGAGCGTCGGGTGCCTGTGATCGCGGACGAGCGGGTTGACCCGGAGTTCGGCACCGGTGCGCTCAAGGTGACACCCGGCCACGACCCGCTCGACTTCGAGATCGGTCGGGCCCACGACCTCCCGGAGCTGAGCGTCATCGGGCCTGACGGCCGGATGAACGTAGAGGCGGGAAAGCTCGCAGGCTTGACGCAGCAGGAGGCGGAGGAACGCATCCTCGGCTGGATTCGTGAGCACGGCCAGCTGGAGCGCCGGCAGGCCTACCGCCACTCCGTCGCTCTCTGCGAGCGCTGCAAGAGCCGGATCGAGCCGCTGATCTCGCTTCAGTGGTGGTGCCGGATGGACGAGCTCAAGCAGCCGGCCCTCGAGGCGCTGCGAGCAGGCCAGGTTCGGTACCACCCGGAGTCGCAGCACCGGTACGCGATCGACTCGCTCGAGAACGCGCCCGACTGGAACATCTCGCGGCAGATCTGGTGGGGACATCAGCTGCCGGTCTGGGAGTGCCCGGACGGCCACGAGACGGTGGAGGAGACGGAGCCGCAGGCGTGCGCGCAGTGCGGGTCCAGCGAGCTCGTGCGGAGCGACGACGTGCTCGACACCTGGTTCTCCGCCGCGCTCTGGCCTTTCGCAATCCTGGGCTGGCCCGACGAGACCCCCGAGCTTCGAGCCTGGTACTCCGGGACGCTGAACACGACCGCGCGGGAGATCATCCGCCTCTGGGAGAACCGGATGATCTTCGCTGGGCTCGAGTTGATGGGCGAGATTCCGTTCCGCGACGTGATCATCCATACGACGGTGCTGGCGCCTGACGGGCGACGGATGTCGAAGAGCCTCGGGACGGGCATCGACCCCCTCGACCTGATCGCGGAGCACGGCGCCGACGCGATGCGCTACGGGCTGCTGAAACTCTCCTCGACCCAGGACGTCCGTTTCTCGTACGGCGCGGTCGAGGAGGGTCGCAAGCTCGCGAACAAGCTCTGGAACGTGGCGCGGCTCATCCTGACCAATACGGAGGGCGCCGAGCCCGAGGCGCGCCCGAGGGACGTTGAGGAGCGCTGGATCCTCGCGCGGCTGGACGCAACGCGCGCAGACCTGGACGAGGCCTGGAGCGCGTTCGAGTTCGCGCCCGCGACGAGCGCCATCTACCGCCTCACCTTCGACGACTTCTGCGACTGGTACGCGGAGGCGATCAAACCGCGCCTGTACGCGGGGGACGCCGATGCGCGCTCCACCGCGCTGGCGGCCCTGGAGCGGCTCCTCCAACTGCTCCAGCCGGTGATGCCGCACGTGACGGAGGAGATCTGGTCGCAGCTGCCCGGCCGGGAAACACGTTTGATCGTGGCGCCGTGGCCCGAGCCCGACACGCGTTTCGGGGCCGACCTGCACGCCCTCGACCGCCTCCAAGAGGCCGCCGTCGTCTTTCGGCGCAGCGGGGTCCTCCCGGAGCTCAGCGGCGACGAGAGGCGGATCCTCGAGGCCGTCGAGCGCCGGCAGGCTGTCGGCGTCGGTGATCCCACCGCGGAGATCGAGCGGCTTCGCAAGGAGATCGCGCGGGCGGAGGGGATGCTCGCGAACGACCGCTTCACCGACCGGGCGCCTGCGAATGTCGTCGAAGCTGAGCGCGAGAAGCTCGCCCGCTACCGCCGTGAGCTCGATGCCCTCTCTGGCTAGCCG